>NZ_BLPI01000001.1:3985000-4330933 GCF_019649015.1 Agarivorans litoreus
ATTACACTGAAAATAGAGATGATACCGATCACCGTAATAATCACCGCTGATATTCGCGAGACTAAGAGTAAGTTCAGGTGGGATAGGTAGCCACGAATCACTAAGCCAGTGCCAACTACTAGCAAAAATCCGATTAAACCTGTGATTAATGAAGTTTGCATAAATGCCATGGCGATAAGCACTGGCATAAAGGTACCTGAGGTTTTTAGGCCTACAAGTACGCGCAGCAAAACCACGATTAAAACCCCAATTGGAATAAGCAAAATGCCTTTAAATAGTGCTTGCTCTTCTAGGGGGAGACTATCAATAGAGAAATTAAGAAAATCTGCTTCACTAATTTTAGGGGCAACGGCTGACTGTGCACTTTGCTCGACCAGTAACATAGAGAAGGTTACTTGAGAGTTTCTACCACCAACAACTTCTAGCAGACTATTGCCATTGTATTCCCATAACAGTGTATTTTCAGGCCGGCCTTGAGTACCAGTTGCTAAATCAAATATCTGCCAGTCATTTTCATCTTTAAATACCTGAATATATTCAGTAATGCCTTGGCGACGACGACCATCTTCTAATTGTAAACCTCGTACTATTCGAGCTGGAACATGTGCATTATTTAACAAATCCACCACTAAGCGATTCTTGGGTTTGTAATCTAAAATTAAGCCTGTGTTTTGGCTTTTGCTGGCGGTTTCATCCGTTAGAGCTTTGATCAGTTCTCTGGTAAAACTGTATGCATCGGCAGAGACTTCTTCAGCTTGTTTAGCTAGGTGATTAGCTGCCGTGAAGTATGGTTCGGGATATTCAGTAAACGGCGTATCAGGCATTTGTGGCTGATATATATCTACTGCTTTAGGATCAACTAAAAAGTCTACCTTGTAGTACATTTCTTGATGACCATCGGCAGTACGTTTAGTCCAAATAGCGCGAGGATTATCTTGGTCGTTAACAAACGATAAGCCATAAGCTAATGACGCTGTAGATTCATGAATACGAGTGTAACCACGTTGGGTTAGTGGTAATGCTAGCACTGCTTCAACGCTTTCGCCTTTAGCATCAAATTCTACTTTCGCTTCAATTGACCAAATTTGGCGTTTTTCTCCAGGAAGCCACGGTACTTCAAATTGGATATGGCGATACAGTGTCATGCTTATTCCTATCAGCATGCACAGAGTGACAATGAAGTAAAATATATTGCGAGAACTCATGGGCATTAATCCTTAAATGTCGGCTTCGCTTGGGTAAATTTTTGGCTTATATCTACCACGCTTATGTCTTTTAGAAAGCTACGTCCTAGTAGCACCGGATAACTAAGGTGGCGGCGATCGGTTAAAGTAAACTGTGCGTTTTCTGAGATAGGGCCTAATTTCACTAACATGGAAACAACCGGACGTTTGTCGACTTTGTTGGTTGACGATTGAGCTACTTCGGCAGTGCGTACTACTGGTCGCTCGATAATAATATCGGTGTCAATGGTTTTATGGCGCATGTTAAAGCGTACCCAGTTTTTACCGTCACGTTCAAACTTTACAATATTGGTGGCATTAAGTGATGAGGTAGCTGCGCCGGTATCTATTCGCGCTTGAAAGGCTTGTTTTTGTTGTTCCAAGCTGACCCATTCTGATTCGCCTAATACCGTCTTATTGCCAAGCTTGTAATTAGTTTGTTTGCAGTTTTGGGGAGGTGACTTTGATGCAACCGGAGCTGGCACTATGGCAACTACTTTTTCTTCCAGTTGATCAAAGCGTTGCTGTTGTGCAGTTAATTGCTGTGAAATTGACTCGCACTGGTTTAATACTGACGTTTGCTGGGCCGAAAGCGCTGATAATTGTTCAAGGGTATGGTCGTTATATTGAGAGGCTTGTTGGTTTGCACAAGCAGTAAGTACAAGAGACAATGAAATTATCGAAAGCTTTTTCATAGTTCAAATCCATTAGGCAAAAGTAAAAATTGCAGTTTAAGTAATTGTTTTAGCATAGCGTATGAAAACTGTTTAGTCTGGATTAATTGCAATTAAAACAGCACGTTTGGGAGCCGGTAGCCCCTCTACAGTTTTCGAATTATCATTGGGGTCTAAGTAGTCTGCAAGCGACTCGTGAGTCATCCACGACGTGCTTCTTTGTTCCTCTGTAGAGGTTATGTCAACATCGACAATTCGTACGTCGATAAAGCCAACTTTTTCTAGCCATAATTGCAGCGCTGCAGTGCTCGGTAAAAACCAAACATTGGGCATTTTCCCATAACGGCCGGCAGGCACTAGCACTTGGTTCTCATCACCATCCACGACTAAAGTTTCAAGCACCAGCTCGCCCCCTTTGTGCAGTTGTTCTTTTAGCTGAATAAGGTGATCCATTGGCGAGCGGCGATGATAAAGTACCCCCATAGAAAATACCGTATCAAAAGCGCGTAATTTGGGTAACTCTTGAATACCTAGGGGTAACAAATGAACCCGTTGGTCATGGTTAGCAAAGTTTCGAATGGCTTCAAATTGCATGAGGAATAGGGTGGAAGGGTCGATACCTACTACAAACTCCGCATCATCTCCTAGCATTCTCCACATGTGATAACCACTGCCGCAACCTACATCCAATACGTAGCGATGTTTTAACGGAGATATATGCTTACGGATACGTTCCCATTTCCAATCGGAACGCCATTCCGTGTCAATATTGATGCCGTACACATCAAACGGACCTTTACGCCAAGGGTGCAAGTGACGTAGTAAGCTCTCAATTTTTTTTCGCTCACCATCAGGCATTTCTTCAGCCTTACCAATACTGACTTTCTCTTTAAGTTCAATGTTATGGGTTGTTTGCTGAGGAAGCTTATTGAGTATACGTTGCCAGCGGGGGAAATCACCATGAGCATGTTCTTTTTGCCAGTCGCCTAGCTGAGCTGGCAAGGTGTACAGCCAATGTTTGAGGCGGTTCTTGGCAATTATCTGGTAAAAATCTGAGAAGTCTATCATTAGTTACAAGAGCTTGATATTACGTGGGTATATTTCGCTAATTGTAGCAAGCTTTAGTGTCTGTTGGTGATAAAGCATGTTAGATATTTAGTTAAAATTACTATTTGTTCATTAAATCTTCTAACTTCAATCATCTATTTGTATCCAAGCGATTT
Organism: Agarivorans litoreus; assembly: GCF_019649015.1. Classification (NCBI taxonomy): domain Bacteria; kingdom Pseudomonadati; phylum Pseudomonadota; class Gammaproteobacteria; order Alteromonadales; family Alteromonadaceae; genus Agarivorans; species Agarivorans litoreus. The sequence continues at coordinate 3,988,121 of NZ_BLPI01000001.1, forward strand.
GATGCCCATTTGAATTTACCCATTGGCCGCTATCACACACATCGATGGCTTTGCTGGCAATGATTAAATTATCTTGTAAATGAAGCTGTATTCCGAGCTGCTTGAACTTATCGGTAGCTTGTTTTGTTAGAGGCTCAGTCAAGTAGGCGAATAGTATGAGAGGGCTACGCTGAACGATAAAATCATCATCTAATGCGCTAATTAGTTGTTGGTTGTTATAGGTTGTTATGCTCGCAAGCGCCAGTGTTTGCTTTTGATAACGGGTAAGAGCCAAATAAGGCGAAGGGACAAGTTGGCCTTGATTCGAATTATAAGCATTAAACCATTCGAAGCGAGTGTCTTGCCAAGCATAAGATAAGACAAAGTCACCCTTCCTGTTTGAATTAAAGCTTATCTTTTTATCTATAAGCGAATAAGTTCTATAGTTTTGTTCCTGAGCGCCGATATTTAAAGAGGGAAGAGTTGTCAGCAAGATACTATCATTAATGATAGAAACGGCTTGTTTTGGAAGTTTCTCAATTTGAGTCATTACCGCTGCCTGAGTCGCGCCAATGGTTAGAGCAGATTGCGAGCAGTCATTGATAACTAATGAGTCGTAATCCAACTGTTCCACCTGTACAGCGGCATGCACTTGGGTAAACAGGCTAAGGAGAGCGGCTAAAACTGATGCTTTTTCTATCAAAATCATAATTAAATACATAGGGTTAGTGTAAGCACAATTGATGCTAGCACAAATTTAGAGTAACAAGGCAAATGGTCAACAATAAATACAGCAGGAAGCTGGCAAGGGGTATTTGATGGGTAACTTATCGATTAAACAGCGTTTAATCTTAACAATCTTAATCTTGTTAGCGGTGTTAAGTGGTGTGCAAGCTTGGTTTCAAGCAAGAACATTATCTCAAGAAACGCGTTTAGATATTGCCGGGGACGCCAAACAACTAGCTCAAGCTGCGACCGATCAGGTAAGTTTGTGGTTTGAGTCTAAGCTTGCTATCGCAAAAGGGGTGTCGTCAACTCCAGGTTCTTCGAACTTTGTATCTGATTTGGTACAAGCCAAGCAAAGTGGTGATTTCATCTATTTTTATTTTGGCAGTAGTCAAGGTGAAATGACCATGCATGATCCCAGTGAAACCTTACCAGATGGTTACGACCCCCGAACACGCCCTTGGTACAAAGGTGCACAAGCAAACGGTTCTTTTATCTCTGATCCTTACGTTGATGCCACTTCTGGGCAAATGGTTATTTCGGTCGCTCAGCGTGTTAATGGTGGGGTTTACGCTGGCGACTTGGGTTTAGATGTTGTAACTAAACGGGTGTTAAATTTGGCCAGTGAACAGGTCTACCCGGTGATTGTTGATCAACAAGGATTAGTGGTCATTCACAGCGATACTAACCTTGTCCTTAAAAAAGCTACAGAACTAGCCCCCGAATTGAGTGCTGATTTTATTGAACAAACTGGTCGTTCTGCAGCAATGAGCGAGCTTCAGGTGAGTGGTAAAGATAGCTTTGTAAGTATTACCCCTATTGATGGTACCGACTGGTATTTAATATTTGTTTATGACAAGGCATTGGCTTTAGCGCCAGTTAAAGCGATGGTGCAAAGTTCGGTTATTTTTGCAGTTATTTTATTTGTGATTATTGCAGTGGTGATGCTTAAGGTTATCAGTACGATGCTTAAGCCCATTGAAGTATTAGGTGAGGCGATTAACGAACTCTCCTCTGGAGATGGTGACTTAACCAAACGAATTAACATGCAGCGTAATGATGAAATAGGTGCATTAGCCGATGGGATTGATCAATTTATCGATCAGTTACATGGATTGATGAAAGACATCGCGCAAGATGCGGACCGTTTACAGCAAGCTGCCGCGCTTACAAACAGTTCAACTAGCGAGTCAAACTTGCAGATTGAGCGCCAGCAAGCAGAAGTTACTCAAGTCGCAACTGCAGTTAATGAGATGGCAGCTACTGCTAATGAAGTTGCTAATAATGCTGAGCAAACTGCCGAGGCAGCACGCGAATCTGCTGATTCTTGTGAGCAAGGTAAGGTATTGATTGGACGAAACCAACAGCAAGTAAATAGCTTGGCCGGGCAGCTAGATGGCGCGGCTGAAACCGTGCAAGAGCTGGAGAGAAATACCCAGGAAATCAGCGATATTCTATCGACTATTCAGGGTATTGCCGAACAAACCAACTTATTGGCGCTAAATGCTGCTATTGAGGCTGCACGAGCAGGTGAGCAAGGACGTGGCTTTGCAGTTGTTGCAGATGAAGTTCGTAATTTGTCGCAACGTACTCAAAGCTCAACTGAAGAAATTAAAGCAATGTTAGAGCGATTACAGGGGAATACCCATAGCACTGTACAGACCATGGATGAGAGTCAGCAATTGGTTAAAATCAGTGTGGAAGAAGCCACTAAAGCAGCAGAAATGTTAGAAAAAATAACTAATTCAATCACTCATATTAGTGATATGGCCACTCAAATCTCCAGTGCCGCCGAGGAACAAAGAGCCGTTACCGAAGAAGTAGGGCGAAATACTCAAGGGATTCAAGATGCATCCCTAGAATTAGCAGAACAAGCTGCTGGAAGCTCGCAAAGGGCTACCGAGTTGGATGAAATTGCTGATAAGTTACATAAAGAGGTCGGGGCGTTTAAAATATAAACGCGTTGATATTAAAAGGCCTGCCAAAGCAGGCCTTTTGCTTTATCTCAAGAATAGTAATCCCGCACCGCCGAGGCATATTAACATTACGTACAATGGCAACTTAAACACTCGCAATAAGCAAAAGCCTAATAAGGCTAATACTACCTCTACATTAGAGTGGATGGCGCTGGTAAAAATAGGTTGATACAGAGCCGCTACAAGTAAGCCAACCACTGCGGCGTTCACCATTTGCATTGCTGCTGAGAACTTCGCCTTGTTGGCTAAGGCTTGCCAGGCATCAACAAAGGCTAAAACCAATAGAAAACCGGGTAGAAAAATCGCGATAGTGGCGACTAAAGCATACATAATAGGGCTAGATTCACCAACAATGGCTCCTAAGTAACTCGCAATGGTGAACATTGGGCCCGGTATAGCTTGGGCTGCTGCATAGGCGGTTAGAAACTGCTCTTGGTTTACGTCGTTAACTAATGTTTGTTGCAGCAGTGGCAGAACAACATGACCACCACCAAATACCCAACTGCCTGCTTGATAAAATTGACTAAAACTTGCCGCTAGCTGTGGTAGATCAAAAAAAGACAGTAAAAGCAAAGCACCAAATACCAGTAAGTAAGGCAGTTTAATGGTGCCGGATGGTTTATTTTGTTTGGGTTCTAAGGGCTTAAGTGCGAGTAGTTTCTTGTGCAAGAAAAAACCTGCAATTGCCGCAATAGCCAAACACAGTAATTGAGTACTTAAATTTGGAAGCAATAACAAAGCAGAAGTAGTGATAAAACAAGCACTACTTAAATATAAATTACTACAAAACTGACCGTACATTTGGCGAACAGCATCAACTACAACAACCAAAGCCGCAATTTTCAAACCTGCGATTAGCCCCAACACTAAGGGATTATTATTGCTATAGCTTGCCGCTAGAGCCAAGGCTGTCATTAGGGCTGCAGAGGGCAGGGTAAAGCCGATAAAAGCCGCTATTGCACCTAGCTTTCCGGCACGGCGTAAACCTATAGCAAAACCCACTTGCGAAGAGCCTGGGCCGGGTAGGAACTGGCTTAAAGCAACCAAGTTTGCATATTCTTGCAGACTCATCCAGTTTCGGTTATCAACAAACTCTTGTTTAAAAAATCCAATATGTGCAGCAGGGCCACCAAAACTGACTAAACCCAAGCGAAGAAAGGTGATAAATATTTCAATTATTGCTGTCATCATTCTTACTGTAATAAGCAAAAATGAGATTATATGAAGCTTTTGTTACAGGAATGTTTCCCCTAGCAAATTGTTTAGCATGTACTTAGTTGCTGCAGTCAAATAAGCTTAATTGGCATTGAACGAATTAAAGGAATAGGTCGTTTTTCATGAGTGCTAATAATAATGCCTTAAAGCATTGGCTATTAATCTTCGGTATCTTACTGATGCAAGCCTGTAGTAGTAAGCCTGAGTGGTATCCTTGCGAAGGGGCGCTAACTGACTTAGACCAGTTACTTAGCAGCGAGGTGGGAACGCTCAATGCCAAGCGTATTGCTAAGCATCCTAGCTTGCGCTACGACCGTTTTATTTACAACTTTATTAGTGAGCGAGATAGCGGCTCAAATGTTAGCCAGCAAGATCTTATCGCCTACATGAGCGATGCAGCTAAAACTGGCTTACTGCTGGAGTGGCAGAACCTAAACAGCCAACAAATGGGTGAATGGAAACAGCGTTATCCAGAGTATTCAACAGATACTTTTATTGAAAGTTGTGTGGCTAAAGCTAAGCAGCAATATTTAGCTCAATCAGCGCAAAGCGCAGAACTGCTTAATCGCTTATTACCAGATGATGATTACTCAGATATCGCAAAGTTTTTTGGCATTTACCCACTTAGCTCAAAAGCATTTGCCAGTGCAGTTAAAAAAGAACAGCAGAGCTTAAAAGAGCAATGGGAGCAAGCATCACTAAAAGCCTATTCTGGGTTTAAGCAAGACCAAGCAGTACTTTATACCCCTAAAGCGCTTAAACATGGCTTGGCAATGCCTTTAAGCTTGAATCACTTAGGGCAGTTAAGTAATGAGCAGCAAGGTCAGCACTTGCTGAATAAGTTTGCGCCACAGTGGCTAATAGAAAATTCGAGTCAAGACAATCTGCCAGGTAAGCCGGTTTGGCAGGGCGAGCAGTTGCAAGTAGATACCGATACAGCCACTAGCTTCTCACTTGTTAGCTATGGTAGATACCAGCAGCAAACCACCATTCAACTTAATTATGTTATGTGGTTTAAACAGCGGCCAAAACTAAGCGCTGTTGATTGGGTAGCAGGGCAGCATGACGCTGTGGTTTTTCGTATTCACTTAACACCTCAGTTAAACATACTGGCTTACGATAGTATTCATCTTTGTGGCTGCTGGTATACCCTCATGCTGCCAAATGGCCAAGCGTATCAAGCTGTGCAAGATAGTGCCCAAGAACCAGTATTGATGCATAGGGTGGATACGCAAACTAAAATGCGCATTAGTATTAGTGCCGATACGCATCAAATTGTGGGATTATCTCCGGCCGAAGAAAATACTGAGCTAAAAACCATTGAGTACCAGTCTTTAGCTTGGCAACAATTAAATTTATTGGCTAAAGCTGATCTGACACAAAGCGTATTTGATAGGCAGGGCTATGTTTATGGCTCGCAGCGCTTGGAGCGTTGGTTTTTTTGGCCAATGGGAGTAAAACAACCGGGCAGTTTACGCCGCTTTGGTGACCACGCCATAAGCTTTGTTGGCGAACGGTATTTTGACCAAGCTTACTTGTTAGAAGATTTAGGTGTGCAATAATGCCTTACTCTTCCTTTAGTACCTTGCTAACTAGTTAAAATATTTAGGAATAAAGACTATGAGTTACGATAACAACAATATCTTCGCTAAAATCTTACGTGGTGAAATGAGCTGTTTAAAAGTTTATGAAGATGAGCACACCTTGGCGTTTATGGATATTATGCCGCAAGCAGATGGCCACACCTTAGTTATTCCTAAAGAAGCGGCTGAGACCTTACTCGAGCTGTCTGATGACGCTGCCGCTGCCACCATAAAAACGGTGAAAAAAGTGGCTAAAGCGGTTAAGCAGGCCATGGATGCTGACGGTGTAAGTTTAGTGCAATTTAATGGTGCAGCTGCTGGGCAAACGGTTCCTCATATTCATTTCCATATTATTCCTGGCTCCTTAGCGGAAGCGCGTAGTCACGCTAGAAACATGGTGGACAATGAAAGCCTGCAACCTTTTGCAGATAAAATCTCAGCCTTATTGGCGAGTTAATTACATAATAGCTAAAGCCTGCACTTTGCTTGAGAGCAGGCTTGGCTAACCAGCTCCAGGTTATTTAATGGCCACTAATGAGCCAAAATTAAAACATTGAAACCAAAGCTCACTGGCCGAAAAACCCGCGTCGGCAAAACGTTGTTTATGTTGCTCAATAGTGTCTGGCACCAATACATTGTCTAACGAGCTGCGTTTTTGGCTTATTTCCAATTCGCTATAGCCATTGGCTCGCTTGAAATCTAGATGAAGCTCGCTAATTAAGCCTTGAATACTTGCTTGGCTAAAGTGAAACTTTTCGCTCACAATCAATATTCCGCCAGCCTTCATGCCTTTGTGGATTTTTTTCAGCAATGTTAAACGTTGCTCTTGGGCAACAAACTGTAGAGTGAAGTTAAGTACTACTACAGACGCCTCACTTATTTCAATATCGCAAATATCCTCGCAGATAACGGCAACTGGCACAGAACCACGAAAAGCATCTAAATGTTTTTGGCAGCGCTCAACCATGGCAGGGGAGTTATCTACGGCAACAATCTCTACGTTTTCTTGTTTTACTGCACGACGCATTGCAAGTGTGGCTGCGCCTAAAGAACAGCCTAAATCATATAGCTTGCTATTAGGCTGGTGGAACTGTTCCGTTAAATGTCCAATGGTGGAAATGATGTTGCTATAACCAGGCACTGAACGTTGAATCATGTCGGGGAATACTTCTGCAACTTGATCATCAAATTTAAATTCGCCCAGCTGTGTAATGGGTTGAGAGAAAAGTTTATCTTTGCCTTGCATGGCGGAGTCTCGTAGAAAACGTGTGTGAATTAAGCGCTAATAATCGTAAAGCGAGCTATTGTAACCAGCAAATTCCTGCTTGTCTTTGGCAAATTTAAGTCCTTCGCTAGATTTATTGCTCTATCACTATTCTTATTTGTAGTCGCTTTCCTTTATACTATCGCCCTTTCACTGAACAAAGCTAACAAGAGCTTTGCTCAAGATGATTATTCGCTGAAATTTTAAAACGTAAAACGGGAAAGGCCAAATGCGCACTGTTTACTGTGGACAAGTAACCAAAGAGCTAGTTGATCAAGAAATAAATTTAGTGGGTTGGGTAAATCGACGCCGTGATTTGGGCGGTGTAATCTTTATCGATTTACGTGACCGTGAAGGCATTGTGCAAGTGGTGTTTGATCCGGATCGTGAAGACGTATTTAGCACAGCAAATAGCTTGCGTAATGAGTTTTGTGTTCGACTAAAAGGTCGCGTGCGTGCTCGTCCAGATAGCCAGATAAATAGCGACATGCGTACCGGCGAAGTTGAATTGTTAGGTTTAGAGCTTGAGATTCTAAACCGTTCAGCACCATTGCCATTAGATAGCAATCAAGATAACTCGGAAGAGCAGCGCTTAAAATACCGCTACTTAGATCTACGTCGCCCTGAAATGAGCGAGCGTATGGTGTTCCGTGCCAAAGTAACCGGCTTTGTTCGTCGTTTTATGGAAGACAATGGCTTCTTAGATATTGAGACGCCAATTCTTACTAAAGCTACGCCAGAAGGTGCGCGTGATTACTTGGTGCCAAGCCGCACTCACAAAGGTCAGTTTTTTGCCTTGCCTCAATCGCCGCAAATCTTTAAGCAATTGCTAATGATGTCGGGCATGGATCGTTACTACCAAATCGTAAAATGTTTCCGTGATGAAGATTTACGTGCTGACCGTCAGCCTGAATTTACTCAAATTGATATCGAAACCTCGTTTATGAGCTCGGACGAAGTAATGGCTGTTACCGAGCAAATGGTTCGTGAGCTGTTTGTTTCAATGTTAGACGTAGATCTTGGCGAGTTCCCGCAAATGACTTACGCAGAAGCAATGCGTTTGTACGGTTCAGACAAGCCTGACTTACGAAACCCTATGCAGTTGGTAGATGTTGCTGACTTAGTTAAAGATGTTGAGTTTAAAGTATTCTCAGGTCCTGCAAATGACGAAAAAGGCCGTGTAGCGGTATTACGTGTACCTGGTGGCGCAACACTTTCTCGTAAGCAAATTGATGATTACGGCAAGTACGTAGGTATTTATGGCGCTAAAGGTCTGGCTTGGATGAAGGTTAATGACCTAGAAGCTGGTATGGAAGGCTTACAATCGCCTATTCTTAAGTTCTTAAACGAAGAGGTTGCACAAGGCATTATGGAGCGCACTGGTGCACAAAACGGCGACCTAATTCTGTTTGGTGCAGACAAAGCTAACGTTGTATGTGAAGCGATGGGCGCACTTCGTTTGAAAGTGGGTGAAGACTTAGGCCTAGTATCTGATGAGTGGAAGCCACTTTGGGTTGTAGATTTCCCAATGTTTGAAGAAGTGGATGGTCAGTTCCACGCGATTCACCACCCATTCACTGCTCCAGTGGCCGGTGTATCGGCCGAGCAACTGGCTGCGTCTCCAGCAGGTGTGCTATCTAATGCCTATGATATGGTGCTAAACGGTTGTGAGCTGGGTGGTGGTAGTGTGCGCATTCACAAACAAGATATGCAAGCTGCGGCCTTTAAAGTGCTAGGTATTAGTGATGAAGAAGCACAAGAGAAGTTTGGATTCTTGTTAGAAGCTCTACAATACGGTGCTCCACCACACGCAGGTTTAGCCTTTGGTTTAGACCGCTTAGTGATGTTGATGACCGGCGCAAGCTCAATTCGTGATGTAATGGCTTTCCCTAAAACTGCCACAGCAGCTTGTCCACTAACCAGTGCGCCAAGTGCAGCTAACCCGGTAGCACTCGAAGAGTTAGCATTAAATGTAAAACTGCCTAAGTAGCTTTTACGTATATAAAAACAGGCGAGCATTTGGCTCGCCTGTTTTGTATCTATTAATTCTTACATACCAGTTAACTTGTGTGACTAGAGTGACTCGGCGTTTGAGGAATTTTGAACAAGGGATGCAAGTGCAAAACATTGCCATCTTTATCTAGTAATGCGCCTTGTTCGTTACATTGTTGATAAAAGGCCAAGGCTTCTTGCTTAGTTTGTGGTCTACCAAAAAAGTAACCTTGTACTTTGTCAAAGCCGTTTTTCTTTAGCCAATTGGCATGCTCTAAAGTCTCCACCCCCTCTACCAATATCTCGTAATCGAGCGTATCCATCAGTCTGCGCATACTTAGCACAATATTTTGGGTAGGGACTGAGGTTATGGCGTTATGGCCAAATTCGCGATCAAATTTGATTTTGTCACAAGCGAGGTTGCTTAGATAACTTAAAGAAGTGAAGCCTTTACCAAAGTCGTCAAAGGCTACGCGAATACCGGCGGCTCTAATCTCGTTAAGTTGAGTTTTAACTTGCTGATAGTTTTGCACTGCTACGCTTTCGGTAATCTCAAGCTCAAGGTAGTTACTTCCTACGTTAACAGTCTTAAACTTGCTGATGAGTTTTTGAGCAAATTGCTTATCTTCAAATTGACGACCGCTAATATTAAAGGCGATAGTTACATCTTCATAACCTTTACCGGTAAGCTCTTCAAGTAAGGCTAAGGACTTGTCTATCACCCAATAACCTAAAGGTAGAATGTGTCTACCGGCTTCAACAGTATCAAGGAACTGGCCTGGATTCATTAGGCCTTGAGTCGGGTGATTCCATCTCAGTAATAGCTCAAAGCCGGTCACTCGCTGATGCTGCATAGAGACTTGGGGTTGTAAATATAGCTCTAGTTCATTGTTGCTCATGGCATTTTGGAACTGGTTTTCAATGGTGAACACCATGTCGTTTTGGCGAGCTAGCTCGATATCAAAATGGGTACAACAGTTTCTACCCTTACGTTTCGAAGAATACATGGCTAAGTCAGCATATTTTACTAATAGTTGCGGCTCGTATTCGGCTTGTTTGGCCGTAGCAATACCAATACTTAGCGTTACCTTCATTGATATGCCGGAAATCGTAATGTCGCGAGATATCTCTTGGGCCAGGCTATAAGCAAAACCTAATACACTGTCTTTGTCTTTTTGATTGATAAGTAGGGTAAATTCATCGCCACCGAGTCTGAACGTGCTTGAGGCGAATTGGCTGAGTCGCATAATACGTTTGGCTACCTGTACTAATAGTAAGTCTCCAAAGTCATGGCCTAAGGTATCGTTAATCGTTTTAAAGTTGTCGAGATCAATGTAAATAAGGCTGAGTTCTTCGCCTTGCTTGGCTGCTTCTTCTAATGCTTCACTAAGTTGCTTCAAAAAAGCAGTTCGATTAGGTAGCTCTGTGAGTGGATCTTCCATGGCCATTTTCTCTAGAACTTTGGTATTTGCAGCGATGCTTGAGCGCATTTCTGCAAAGCTGTTGGCGAGTTCTATGGATATCTGATCTAAAGAATCAAATTCATCATTAAACAAGTGCAGCTTGTTTTGTGGCTTATAGCTTTCGTTTTCTAAAATAGTCGGCAAGCTGGCTGTGTGGTAGCGCAGCTTAGCTAGTGGGCGGCGCATCAGCAAAAGGCCGATCGCGATGGCCAAGGCCATGGTAAACAATAGCAGCATAGTTAGCTGGTTTTCGAAGCGAGTTTGTAAGAAAACTTGTTCGCTCCAATCCTTTAGAATCACCAACTTAAGGGTGCTATTTGAACTGTCTTTAATCGGGTAGAGCTTCCCAACAATCGTTTTATCTTCTACTTTAAACTCCATATTGTCGTGATGCCGATACTCTATGGCGCTATCGAACCATTGCTGGCTTAATACCTGAGTATTGGTGGCTAGCAACATACTTTTGTATAAGGGGCGGTCTAAATCGACGATTGCCAGTTCAATATCATCGCGTTGGGTTACGTTAATTAAGGCATCTGCCAATTCAAGTTGAAAGGCTAAAACCCCTTGCTCTGCGTTGCGGGTTCTAATTGGCAGAGAAATCCATAAATGACATACCTCGAAACATTCGATGAGGCGCATGGGTTTAGAGCGCCACGTAACTTGTTCAAGTAGCTCTTTTGGTGGGGGAGAGTCTAGTACATTGCAAGCATAATTATCGATGGCGAATACTGTACAACCGTTGGCTATTGGCATTAACCATTGTAAATCTGGTAACTGCCTATTGAGGTAACGCTCCAAGTCTTGCATGCTTTCTGCTTGGCTCAGAAGGGTTTGAGCTTCGAAAATGTAAGTGATGCTATCGCTTAAACGTTCTATTTGGTCGTTAAATTCTAAAGCGTAGTTATCTAAATAGCTTAATTTTAATTGGGCTTGTTGTTTTTGATAGTGCTCCATTGCGGTTAAACCAAAAATGGAGACGACAATGCCCGCCGCGAGAATGAGCACCAAAGTGAGTTTTAGTCGCACACTAATGTAGCGATTTTTTAGATCCACCAAGGGGAACTTGCTTAACTTCATTGGCTATTCCATTGATTTAGCATAAGGCAATAAGTGACTAATTAATTGCTTACTTACTAAGCATAGAGTGAAATATCAAAAGCGGTAACTTAGTTGCATCGCAAATAATCGCCAATAACGTTCAGGATTGTTGGCTCGAGTGGGGTTTAGGTCTCGAACAGGAGGAATCATAGAGGTGCCTGTAAACCAATGATGTTCCAGTTTTAGCTGAAAATTGCGATGGAAATTCCACGTTGCTCCAATGGTAAAGTCATCGAGATCGCGTAAGTTGGTTTCAATGTCATCATCAATAAAATGGCTGTTATCGTAGCGAGCGAGCAAATTCCACTGCTGATTTATAATGAAAATACCTTGCAGATAATAGGCATTCATATCGATGCTGCCATCAAAAATTGGCGCTAAAGGTTTAGCTGCATCGTTTTTTCCTTCAGCATAAGTGCCACCGCGTCGCATGGTAAATTCACCCGTTAGCTCGTAGCGCTGTTGCGAGTACTGTAATGAAGCAATGTACTGGTCGGTATCAATAGTGAAATCGAAAGGTAAACGCACCGGACTAGCCGGAGGTGCCAAATCTATCGAATCTTTTAAATGCATTTTTAAACGACGATACTCTAGGCCCAAGTACCAATTGGCGTTGGGGCGAGCTGAAAAGTGTATTGAACTATTCCACTCACTTTCAAAAGTGCCACCTTGGTCTTGTCCAAAAAAGCGCCGACTAAAGCTTTCATCAAAGGCTTCTTTACCAATGGATGCCGCGAATGTGTATTGTTGGCCACTTAGCGTGAAATAGTCTACATCTAACCTTACGCCATCGGCCCTTAAACTCTGTTCTTTAAGGATGTGTGGGTAAACCGATAGCGGCAGTACAATACTGGGGCGAGTAAAGGGAACGTCTCGAGTTTCACCATAAATCCCATTGGATATTTTGAAACGGCCAAACTTAAAGCCAACTTCCCAGTCTTCGTTGGTTGGAACTTTGTAGTTAAGACTTAAATAATCTACATCTAAACCAGATTCAAACCAATCGCCGCTTTCTTGGGCAATCACCAAGCCAGACACAGACCAATCTGGGTTGATGTACCAAAAACCTCGAAGCCCCGCTTCAAATAGTGGGCCGCTATCACCTGAGTTATAACCGTAATAATTATTTGCGTTTACATCGATATAGCTGGCAGAAACAAAGCCGCCCCAAGAGATGTTACCTTTAGCCTGAGCGGGAAAAATAACGACGCTTAAACTAGTCAACAATAGTAGAATGAAGTTCTTCATTGCTCACCTCTTGGCTGGTGTATCCAATAGCGTTGGGATTATTTTTTATGGTGTCTAACATTTCTTGTTCAGAGTTCACGATGGTTGGAGCAATCGCAGTGCCCGTGTAAATTTGGCGTTCCCAAATTCGGGTTAGCTGATAGGGAAACAATTTGAGTGCGTCTAAACAAAACTGTTTATGTAACTCCTTGTTGTCATCCATAACGACCAGTTCGATGATTTGACCATCAGGCCAGTTTTTTTGTCTTAGTGAGAAAATGGCACGGATCTGCTTAGCACTTAGCTCAGCCTGTTGGCTTGAGTGAGTAAGTAGCCACACCTCGGCATGAATGGGTATGCTAATACTGACTAAAGAGAATAACGCAACAATTTTTACAGCAATCGCCTGCCGTTTTAAAAACTGAGATAATTTGCGCCAATAAATTACAATCATAGCCTTCCGTGGTTAGCTCATAACTATTGTGTTAAAGATTATGTCTTTAAATATAGGCTAATTTTTTCAATAAGTTAAGCTAAATGGTTTTTTTGTTTGGTATTGTTTAAATATCCAGCAGGATGTTTTGGCTTTGTTGTTACTTTTATTAGTGTTATCAATAGCAAACGTAGCTCCATTAGTTATTTGCCAGTATATTTATGCAATATTTTTGTATAAAATTAAATTTTGTGTCGAGGTTTTTTATATAAGGTTGCTGTTTAATTGGTTTGCCAGATAAGCTTCTTGTTAGTGAAGTTCTTTATCGAACTAGATCATTGTTCAATTAATCCTAGGCCCTAGGTAGTGGTAGCGTTTATCATTTTGGCTAAATCAAACTTAGGGGAATTCGATGGCGGGTCACAGTAAATGGGCCAATATTAAGCACCGTAAAGCAGCCCAAGATGCTAAACGCGGTAAATTTTTTACTAAGTTTATTAGAGAGTTAACGGTAGCAGCTAGAGAGGGAGGTTCAGATCCCGACGCTAACCCTAGGCTTCGCGCCGCTATTGATAAGTCTTTGTCGAACAATATGACGCGCGACACTATTAATCGTGCAGTACAACGAGGTGCCGGTGAACTCGACGGACAACAGTTGGAAACGGTTATTTACGAAGGCTATGGGCCTGGAGGGACAGCGGTTTTAGTGGAAACCATGACAGACAATCGCAATCGCACGGTATCAAGTGTTCGGCATGCATTTTCTAAAAGTGGTGGTAACCTTGGCACCGATGGTAGCGTATCATATCTTTTTGAAAAGAAAGGGGTGATATCCTACCCAGCAGGTAGTGACGAAGACGCTATTTTGGAAGTGGCTTTAGAAGCAGGCGCCGATGATGTACTAAGCCACGACGATGGAAGCGTTGATGTGTATACAAGTTCTGAGGAATTTGGTCGAGCTAAAGATGCGCTAGATGCATCTGGCTTATTGGCTGTAAACTCTGAGGTGACTATGCTTGCTTCAACACAGGCCGAACTAGACACCAACACCGCACCTAAGCTACTGCGGCTAATAGACATGCTAGAAGATGATGATGATGATGTTCAAGAGGTCTATCACAACGGCGAGATATCAGATGATGTTGCAGCGCAACTTTAATAAACCGTGAGTATTATTTTAGGCATTGATCCCGGCTCGCGGATCACCGGGTACGGACTAGTTAAACAAGCCCATGGGCGAATAGAGTACTTGGGTAGTGGCTGTATTCGCACCAATGAAAAAGAATTGCCACTTAGGTTAAAACAAATTCACGCAGGAGTGAGTGAAATTATCACCCAGTTTTCACCTGATGAGTTTGCTATAGAACAGGTTTTTATGGCTAAAAATGCTGATTCAGCCTTAAAGCTTGGCCAAGCTCGTGGCGCGGCTATTGTATCAGCGGTAAGCCAAGATTTGCCGGTGGCGGAGTATTCGGCGCGGCAAATAAAACAGGCAGTAGTGGGCACTGGTGCTGCAGATAAATCTCAAGTTCAACACATGGTAACCCAACTTTTAAGCTTGTCGGCAAGCCCACAAGCAGATGCTGCTGATGCCCTTGCTGTTGCTTTATGTCATTGCCATACCAGACAAAGCTTAATAGGTATGGCCGGTAAAGTACGAGGTACAGTGAGGCGTCGGTTACGTTAATTTATTGTATGAATAAACAACAGTCAGAAGTTTTTTTTGAATTATTCTGCGTAACTAATTGAAACCATCAAGTTTGACCCAATATATTGCTGATAGAGATTATTAGCTAAGGTAAAGAGGACGACATGACCTTAGAGCGTTCAGAACGTTTCGAAATTCCCGTATTACCGCTACGCGACGTGGTGGTGTATCCACACATGGTTATCCCATTGTTTGTTGGTCGTGAAAAATCCATTCGTTGCTTAGAAAGTGCAATGAGCCAAGACAAGCAAGTATTGCTGGTGGCTCAAAAGGACGCAAGCAATGACGACCCACTGGTTGATGATTTATACACGGTAGGTACCGTTGCTAATATTCTTCAATTACTTAAGCTGCCTGATGGTACCGTTAAAGTACTGGTTGAAGGTAGTCAGCGCGCTAAGCTCGAGCAAATTGTTCAAGAAGATGAGTATTACGTCGCCGCTGCGGAGTATGTAGTTTCTGCTCAGCCAGACGAAAAAGAGCAAGAAGTGATGGTGCGCTCTGCGATTAGTCAGTTTGAAGGCTACATCAAGCTCAATAAAAAAATTCCGCCAGAGGTGCTTACATCAGTATCGGGAATTGACGACGCTGCTCGTTTAGCCGATACCATGGCTGCGCACATGCCTCTTAAATTGGAAGATAAACAGTCGGTGCTTGAAATTGCCAGTATTCCAGAACGCCTTGAATACCTAATGGCGATGATGGAATCTGAAATCGATTTGCTACACGTAGAGAAAAAGATCCGTGGACGTGTCAAAAAGCAAATGGAAAAAAGCCAACGCGAATATTACTTAAACGAGCAAATGAAGGCTATCCAAAAAGAGTTGGGTGAGTCTGAAGATGGGCAAGACGAATTTGAGCAGCTTTCTCAACGCATTGATGAAGCTAAAATGCCTGAAGAAGCAAAAGAGAAAACTCTTGCGGAACTTAACAAGCTCAAAATGATGTCGCCAATGTCGGCTGAAGCCACAGTTGTGCGCGGCTATGTTGATTGGATGCTTAGTGTTCCTTGGGTTAAACGCTCAAAAGTGAAGCGTGATTTAGCCAAAGCCGAGCAGGTGCTGAATCAAGACCACTACGGTTTAGATAAAGTAAAAGAGCGTATTTTGGAATACTTGGCCGTGCAGAGTCGAGTTAACAAGCTAAAAGGGCCTATTTTATGTTTGGTTGGTCCTCCAGGCGTAGGTAAAACTTCACTGGGCCAATCTATCGCCAAATCTACTGGCCGCAAATATGTGCGCATGGCGCTGGGCGGCGTACGTGATGAAGCTGAAATTCGTGGACATCGCCGAACGTATATTGGTTCTATGCCGGGTAAGCTGATTCAAAAAATGTCTAAAGTGGCAGTGAAAAACCCACTGTTTTTGCTTGATGAAATTGACAAAATGGCGTCTGACATGCGCGGCGACCCTGCCTCAGCACTGTTAGAAGTGTTGGACCCAGAGCAAAATAATAGCTTTAACGATCATTACCTAGAAGTTGATTACGACTTGTCGGATGTAATGTTTGTTGCAACTTCTAACTCAATGAATATTCCAGGTCCATTACTTGACCGTATGGAAGTGATTCGCTTGTCTGGTTACACCGAAGACGAAAAACTCAATATTGCAAAGCAGCACTTAATTAGCAAACAGATCAAGCGTAATGGTTTGAAAGAGCATGAGATAGTTATCGAAGACAGTGCAATTATCGGTATTATCCGTTACTACACCCGCGAGGCTGGTGTACGTAGTCTAGAGCGAGAAATCTCTAAACTTTGTCGTAAAGCTGTTAAAGAAATTCTGTTAAATAAAGACACCAAAAAAGTAGAAATTCGCCAAGATAACTTAAGTGAATACCTCGGTGTTCAGCGTTGTGATTACGGCAAAGCCGACGAAAACAACCGAGTAGGGATGGTAACCGGTCTTGCTTGGACTGAAGTCGGCGGAGATCTGCTAACCATCGAAACAGCATCTGTACCCGGTAAAGGCAAGCTAACTTATACAGGGTCGCTCGGGGATGTAATGCAAGAGTCTATCCAAGCTGCTATGACAGTGGTAAGAGCTCGCGCGGATAAGTGGCGTATAAACAGCGACTTTTACGAAAAACGCGATATTCACGTACATGTACCCGAAGGCGCAACACCTAAAGATGGACCAAGTGCCGGTATTGCAATGTGTACCGCATTAGTTTCTAGCCTAACCGGTAATCCGGTAAAAGCTGAAGTCGCGATGACTGGAGAGATTACATTACGAGGTGAAGTATTGCCGATTGGTGGCTTGAAAGAGAAGCTATTGGCTGCGCATCGTGGTGGAATTAAAACCGTTCTTATTCCAAAAGAAAATGAACGTGATTTGGAAGAGATACCAGAAAATGTTATTGGCGACCTAAAAATTATTCCAGTTCGCTGGATTGAACAGGTTCTGGAAGCGGCTTTAGAGCAAAATCCTGAAGGCTTTGAAGTAAAAGCTTGAGTCAATGCAAATAAACGATATTCAATCGCAAAATAGTACTTGCCAGCCTTGTTCAAGGGCTATAGCCTAAGGCTGGCAAGGAAGCCGTTGATAATTATATTGATGGTATTATTTAACTAAATGTAGACTGACGAACCTCATTCTGAGCCGTATTTATAAGGGATGCTTCCCTGCGGTAAGAAGAAAAGGAATAACAACAAGGGGAACCAATTGTGAATAAAGCTCAACTCGTAGATAAAATCGCTGAAGGCGCTGACATTTCTAAGGCCGCTGCAGGTCGTGCGCTCGATTCTTTCATTGACGCGATTTCAGAGACACTAAAAGAAGGCGACAACGTTGCTTTGGTAGGTTTTGGTACTTTCCAAGTAAAAGAGCGTTCAGCTCGCACTGGTCGTAACCCTCAGACTGGTGCAGAGATTCAAATTGCTGCTGCTAACGTACCGTCGTTTAAAGCAGGTAAAGCGTTAAAAGACGCAGTAAACTAACTGTCAGACGCAATTGCGATCTGTCAAAGGCGCATCCATTCGATGCGCTTTTTCATTATTTAATGTGGTAAAGAGTAATTAAGCATGTTGGAAAAGCTCCGTGAAGGAAGCCAAGGTCCGGTAGCCAAAATCATCCTAGGTTTGGTCATTTTATCTTTCGCTCTGGCGGGTGTAGGTAGCTACATCGCAAGCCCAAGTGAGCAATTAGCAGCCGAAGTTAATGGTGAGTCCATTAGCCGTGCAGAGTTTGATCAAGCTTATCAAAACGAGCGTGCTCGCTTAGAAAGCCAGTTTGGTGCTGCGTTTAATCAGCTAGCTGCTGACCCAAGCTATATGGCGCAGTTTAGAAGTAACGTATTAGACCGAATGATTGGTGAGCGTTTGCTAGACCAAGCTGCAGAAAGCTACGGCTTACGAGTAAGCGATGCACAAGTTAAGTCTCAAATTTTAGGCATGCAAGAATTTCAAGTTGATGGTCGTTTTGATAACGAGCGTTACTTAGCTGTTCTTTACCGCGCCAATCTCCAACCTGCTCAATTTCGCGACATGATTCGCAACGACCTAACTCGTCGTCAATTGCAGCAAGCTTTATTAGGTAGTGAGTTTGCATTGCCAAGTGAAGCAGAGTTACTGGTTAAGCTTAATCAACAAACTCGCGACGTGCGCTACGTTACGGTCCCTGTTGTTCAGTTTGCTAACCAAGAAGCGCCAAGTGAAGAAGACTTACTGGCTTACTACGAAGAACGTAAAAACACTTTCCGCACTGAAGAGTCGGTAGATGTAGAGTACATCGTAGTTGATGCAGAGGAAATTGCTGCAAGCATTGAAGTTAGCGATGAAGATATACAGCAGTTTTATGATGCTAACCAGTTAACTTATTCACAACCTGAGAAGCGTAAAGTTGCCCATATTTTAGTTGCTGATCAAGCTAAAGCTGAAGAGCTTTTAGCTAAAATCAATCAAGGTGAAGATTTCGCTACGCTGGCCGCAGAAGAATCTGAAGATACCTTTAGTGGTCAGGAAGGCGGAGAACTAGATTGGTTTGAAAGTGGCGTAATGGCACCTGAGTTCGATGCTGCTTCTTTCGCACTTGCGAACACCGGCGATGTTAGCCAGGTGGTTAAAACCGAATTTGGTTTCCACATTATTAAACTGTTAGACGTACAAACTTCACAAGCTAAACCTTTAGAAGATGTGAAACAGCAAATTAGTCAGCGCTTGCAACAAGAACAAGCACAAGATACGTTCTATGAGCAAGCTCAGCGTCTTGCGGAAGTATCTTTCGAGATCCCTGATTCATTAATTGATGTTGCTAGCGAAACAGGCTTGAAAGTTGAAACTGTTAAAGGTTTAACCCGTACTACTGCTACTGGAGCGTTGAGTGAGCCGCAAGTAGTTAATCAACTATTTAACTTAGACTTTATCGCTGAAGGTCTAAATAGTGATGCCATTCAGTTATCAGATAACAGTTCAATAGTCGTCCGTGTTATGGCTCATCAAGCTTCAGAAGTAAAACCTTTTGAAGAGGTTAAAGCTCAAATCAACACCGCGCTTATTCAATCGCGTTCAGCCAAGGCTGCACAAGATTATGCCGATAGTTTAATTGCTGCGCTTGAGAGTGGTGAGGGCTTAGATGCCTTGCTTTATGAGCAAAATCTAAAGATTGATTCTAAGTTTAAAGTGAGCCGTGATAGTCAAGAGTTTGAACCACAAGTGGTGCGCCACTTATTTATGATGGCAAAACCTTCAGAGCAAAAAGTGGCAAGCCGTATCACTACGATGAGCGGCGACCAACTAGTTATTCAATTAACCGCAGTTAACGAAGCAGAAACTGTTGATGCCAGTGAAACTAATCAATGGTTACAACAACTTAGCAATGTTAAAACAGAAGCGAGTTATCAAGTATTGATTGATGTCTTAAAAAGCAAAGCAGAAATCCAAAACTTGTTGTAAGCTTATTGCTTACGTAAGATACTGAAAAAAGGACGTTTTACGTCCTTTTTTAGTTTTGGAGAACATCGTGAAGAAATCCATTGTGCTGCTTATTGCACTTGTGGGCATTGGTTTAGGTGTAATGTCTTTTGTTTACTTTGCTTATCCCGAGTTAGTGGGCATCGAGCGAAGCCATGAAATAAACCCTATTGTAGGCACTTGGGAAGCTGAACATGATTTTTATGGCAAGAAAGAGCGCCTAGTATTCTCAGAAGATGGCCAAGTTAAATCTGGCAGCCGGGTAGCAACCCAATACAAAATAAATGGCAATCGAGTGGTGGTGACCTCAGCGGATAAAGTGATTGAATATCGAATTTCAAAAGATGGTCAAACATTGGATGCATACTTGCCAAGAGCAGGACGTATTCGTTATCAAAGAATTAATTAAAAAAGCCCTTAACAGAAGCTGTTAAGGGCTTTTGTAGTTTTTATGCTCGGTATTAGTCTAGAGTCACTACTTCAAATGGTACCTCGGTAGCTACATCTGCATCGTAATCAACACCCGATACACCAAAGCCAAATAGTTTCAAGAATTCAGCCTTATAGTATTCGTAGTCAGTGTGTTCTTTTAGGTTTTCTGTAGTGATTTGTGGCCATAAATCAACGCAGGCCTGTTGAATGTCTTCACGTAACTCCCAGTCATCTAAACGCAGGCGGTTGTGGTCATCAACCGGCGCTTGCTCACCCTCCAAATATAGACGCTCATTAAACAGACGGTATATTTGCTCCATGCAACCTTCGTGTAAACCTTGTTCCTTCATGATTTTGAACACCATCGAAATGTATAAAGGCATTACCGGGATTGCTGAACTAGCTTGAGTAACAACACTCTTAAGTACCGCTACATTAGCAGAGCCATGTTTACTGCTTAATTTTTGATTTAGTGCAGTAGCGGCACGATCTAAGTCCATTTTGGCTTTACCCAAAGCACCATCCCAATAGATTGGCCATGTTAGAGCTGTACCAATGTAACTGTAAGCAACGGTTTTACAACCTTCCGCTAGCACGCCGGCTTCATCTAAGGCGTTAATCCAAAGCTCCCAGTCTTCACCACCCATTACCGTTACCGTATCAGCGATTTCTTGCTCGGTTGCTGGCTCTACGCTCGCTTCGATAATGGTATCTTTATTGGTATCTACCGCTGTCGCTGTGTAAGTTTCACCGATAGGCTTTAAGCTAGAGCGAATCAGTTCTCCACTGTCGGGGAGTTTACGAACTGGTGACGCTAGCGAATAAACCACAAGGTCGATTTGCCCAAGATCTTGTTTAATTAAGTCAACAGCTGCTTGTTTTGCTTGATGCGAGAAGGCGTCACCATTGATACTTTTAGCATAAAGGCCGGCTTCATGCGCTTTTTGGTCAAATGCAGCAGCATTGTACCAACCTGCGGTACCAGGTTTTTTTTCAGTGGCAGGCTTTTCGAAAAATACGCCAATTGTTGCGGCATCGCTACCAAAAGCTGCCGCTATGCGCGATGACAAACCATATCCGCTTGAAGACCCAACCACCAATACTCGCTTAGGACCATTACTTACTTTTCCTTGCTGTTTGGTGTAATCGATTTGCTCTTGTACATTAGCCGCACAGCCTAGTGGGTGAGTGGTGGTACAGATAAAGCCTCGGATCTTGGGTTTGATGATCATAGTACTTCCTTTAAAGTGTCCGATAATAAGGCGCTGAATACATGATTGTTATAGCGCTAAAAAATGCAATGATTCTAGCATGTTTAGCGCTAAAGGTGCATTTACCCTAGCTGATCAGAGCAGTTTAAAGTAGCTAAAGATAGTTCTGCTAGGGTGACTTGCTTACAGGCCGTGCTTGTTACGATATAAATTTATTATCAAAAGAACTATACATTATCTTATTTAGGTAGTATCAATAACATAACGCGATAAAAAGATAAGATAGAAAACACTTAAGGGAATAAGGGTTAAGCTTTTGAAAAGTAAAATATTGCCGACCAGCATCAAAGGAAAGGTGGTTGGTTTACCCACCAGCAAAACCACTCAACATGCCGCTAAAAAGAAAGCGACTGAAATTGCCCAGCATTATGAAACTTACTTCCATCCTATGGTGGCATTAAGTGATGACGATGTGCAAAGTGTCTACCGTCTTCGTCACGACGTTTATTGCGAAGAGTTAGGTTTTGAACCGACTAATGACGAAAGAGTAGAGCGAGATGAATTTGATGATTACTCCGACTATTGTTTAGTGCGACACAAGTCTTCAAATACCTTTGCCAGTACTGTAAGAGTTGTTGCTCCATCCTGTGCGCAATTACTACCTTTGGAAAAATACTGCGAGGGTGCTATCACGGATGAGGAGTTACATCCGCAAAATTTTGCTCGAGAAGACGTTTGTGAAATTTCTCGTCTAGCATTAAGAGCAACATTTAGACGTCGTAAAACCGATAAGTTTAAAGACTCTGCGGTAGGTGGGATTAACATCAACGAGCTCTATGAAGAAGAGCTGCGCTGCTTTCCTTTTATCACTGCCAGTATGTATCTAGCCGCTACAGTGTTGGTAGAGCGCCATAATATCAAACATGCTTATGTGATGATGGAGCCTCGCTTAGCTCGAAGCACCGCGCTCTTGGGCATTAAATTTCAACAAATTGGCCCGGTAGTGGAGTACCATGGACAACGTGCGCCTTACTATATTACGGCAGAAAAGATTCGCAGCGATCTACCCATTACTCTTAAGCCACTTATGGACATGATCGAGCGTGAGGTTAATGCTTCTCTTTCTACCTCGCAAATAGTTGGCGCGCAGGAAAGTATGCTTTATCGAGGAAACTCTTAGTATCTTTCGTTATTTGCGAAAGGCATTTTGATAGGCATTTATCAGTCGTTGGCTCAGTTCGTGTTCGGGCTGAGTAAAAAATTCTTCAGTGCTTTTAAACTCAACAGCTTTGCCTTGCTGCATCACCAATACTTTGTCTGAAAAATGTCGAACTAAACCTAAATCGTTTGAAACAAAGATATAGCTAATGGCAAATCGTTGTTGAAGCTCAAGCAGTAGGTTAATGATTTGGGCTCTAACCGAGACATCAAGCGCTGCAATACTTTCATCGATAACGATGATTTTGGGGCTTAAGATAAGTGCTCTAGCAACAGCGATGCGTTGTTTTTGTCCACTCGACAACATACTTGGAAAAAATTCTATGTGCTCTTCTAACAAGCCTACCAATTTTAGTGTCGCAATAACTTTTTGTTGCTGTTCTTGTTGAGAAAGCGCAGTGTTTAGAATAAGGGGCGCAGATAAAATTCGGCCTATACTGGAGCGTGGGTTTAGTGAACTATTTGGATCTTGAAATATCATTCTAATTAGGCGGCATCGGCGAGTATAGTCGCCAAATTTTAAAGCTTCACCATTAATGAAAATATCGCCTTTGCTGGGTCTATTTATCCCGGCCAGTACTTTGGCTAAACTAGATTTGCCAGAGCCTGACTCACCAATCACCGCTAAGCTTTCCCCCATGTTGAGCTCAAAACTAATATTATCGATGGCAGCGAAACGCTGTCTGCTTAACCATCCTTTGTGAATGTATACGTGCTGGGACAAATTTTTAACATGTAGTAAGTTAGCCATTGTTGTCTACCTTCTTTTCTAGATTTAAGGGGTAGTGGCAAGCATATTGATGACCTTTCACTTTCTTTAATTTGGGTTGAGTAACACATTTACGCTGTGCTTTAGGGCAGCGCGGTCCTAGCCTACAACCGATGGGTAAATGTTGGAGTGCAGGAATAGAGCCCGGCAAGCCAGGCAACATCGCTTTATGCTTGAAGGGCTTATTAATCTGTGGCGCAGAGCTTAGCAGGGCTGATGTATAAGGGTGCCGAGAGTTTCCGATCACTTGATCCGAACGCCCAACTTCCACCATTTGACCACAGTATATGACGCTGATGGTATCCGCTAAGTCTGAGAGTGTATTCAAGTCATGACTAATTAACAAAATAGCGGTGTTATTTAGTTTATTCAGTTTATGTAGTAAACGTAAGATTTGACTTGCAGTTGTCACTTCCATCGCCGTAGTGGGTTCATCAGCCACCAGTAACTTGGGTTGACCCGCAATAGCCATTGCAATCATAACTTTTTGGCAAAGTCCGTCAGATAGTTCGTAAGGATAACTGCGCATCACTTTATGGTGATCTTTAACTCCTACTTTATGCAGTAAAGCTTGGGCTTGCTTTTTTCGCCATTGGAAACGTCTCCAAAATCCACCTTTAATATTGTGGCAGGGAATGGCTTCCTCAATTTGTTTACCAACCTCTTCTGAGGGGTCTAAACATGAGCTAGGCTCTTGAAATATCATTGCTATTTCATGGCCTAGCACTTTGCGTCTCTGGCGAGTTGTTAGAGACATTAGGTCAACATCGCCTAAGCGCATGCGGTCAGCTTTAATCGTCCAGCTTGGTTTCGTAACCCCTAACAATGCTTTGGCAATTAAACTTTTCCCCGAGCCTGATTCACCAACCAATGCCTTAATTTCGCCCTCAGCCATGGTAAGACTTACGCGGTCTACCGCTTTAACGACTCCCGCTGGAGTCTCAATTTCAATGGTAAGGTTGCGAATATCTAATAAAGCCATTAGTCGACTCCTTGAATCATCGCTTGGCGCAGGCCTTCACCCACCATATTCACACTAAGAATACTGGTCATAATCACAAAGCCTGGTAGTGTCACCGTCCAAGGCGCTGAGAACAACAAATCTTTGCTTCCGCCTAGCATAGCCCCCCATTCTGGCAGTGGAGCTTGAGCCCCTATGCCGATGAAACCAAGGGCTGTGATATCGATAAGTGATGAAGAAAAACTGCGACTAATTTGAAATACGATTGAGTCAGCAATATTAGGTAACACACCATTTTTGAGAATACGGTAATTAGTGGCGCCATCTAGGCGAATAGCAGTGATGTACTCTTTTTGGATTTCTGTTGAAACAGCAATATAGGTAAAACGAATAAACTGGGGAATTTGTGCTAGCGCAATCGCAATTAGCGTATTTTCTAAGCCCGTACCGAGAAAAGACACCACCATAATTGCGATTAATAATGACGGAATAGATAGAGCTGTATCCATAACGTGGTGTAACACACTGGACTTAATGCCACGGCTCATGCCTGACAAAATTCCAATTGGAATGCCGATAAGCGCAGCAATGCTTACTACAAGAAAACCGCCACCAAAAGTGAGTTGGCAGCCGTAAATCAAGCGACTTAATACATCTCTACCTAAATCATCGGTGCCGAAAAAATTATCGACATGCCCCAAACGATTCCAAGAAGGTGGTTGCAGTAAATTATCACCTTGGAAGTCAAGGGGGTATGGTGCGATTAATGGGCCCAATAATGCAAGGGCTAAAAAGCCCAGCAATACCCAGAAGCCGATCATTGCAATCGAGTTGTCTCTAAAGCGATTCAGTACCTGTTGTAGGGCACTGGAAATAGTCGTTTCAGAAAATACATTAGTGCTGAGCATAAACTTCTCTTCGGCGCAGTGGGTGTATAAGCGCAGTAAACAAATCTGTTATAACGAAAGTGATAATGACGAGGGTAGACACTGCCAGCATACCACCTTGAATAGCAATGTAATCTTGCTGATAAATACTAGATATTAGCCAGCGGCCGATACCTGGCCAAGCAAATACTACTTCTAAAACCATTGCCATGGTTAACACGTTACCAAACTGCAGTCCTAGGCTGGGCAGTATAGGGGGGAGGGCGTTATGTAAGGCATGGCGAGTAACTATTTGTCGCTTAGACAAGCCCTTTGTAGCGGCAGCTTTAATGTAGTTCTCACTCATTACTTTAGCCATAGAGTTGGATAGCTGGCGAATAACCTCTGTAGTGGGCACTACAGCCAGTACTAGGGTTGGCAAAGCTAAGTGGCTTAATATGCTCATAAGCGCTGGCCAGCGGGCTTGAGGCTCTAACCACATCACGTCAATAATGCCAAAACCTGTCACTTGAGGGATTTCTAATAGCAAGTCATAACGACCTGATACGGGGAACCAGCCCAACATCAAGGATGAGTTCATCACTAACAGCAGAGCCAACCAAAAAACCGGAATGCTGTAACCCACCATTGTTACACTTAAGATGAGGTTTCTAATCCAGTGTTGATGGTAAATTCCCGCCAAGGTACCCAGCGGGATCCCAATAATAAACGACAGCAGAAAAGCAGAAAAGCAAAGCTCTAAGGTGGCGGGGAGAAAACTTACTAGTTCATCAAATACCGGCTTGCCGCTAATGCTGGATACACCCAAGTCGCCATTGATGTTTTGAAAAACAAACAACGCGTACTGTTTAAACCAAAAGTCTTGTGATTCAACCAACACGTTTTGATTCTGTTGAAAAATAAACGCAATCAAATTAATGATTAAGAAGGTAATCACTAATAAGTTAATGCGTCGAATCAAATATCGGAGCATGGTTTACTTCCTATAGGCGTTATTAAAAGAAACGCCTCCATATGGATTCCAAGTAATACCGTGAACACTGTCATTATACGAATACATTTTTAATGCATGGGTTAAAGGTAAAATGGGCACGTCTTGTTCAATTATTTTTTGGATCTTGTAATAGTTTTTCACTCGGTCAGCAAGTCGCGTTGAGGCGGTTGCAGCGTTGAGGAGTTGTTCAAAGTGACCATTACACCAGCGGCTAAAGTTATATCCTTGTTCTACCGCATCACATGAGAACTGCTGTCGAAAGAAGTCATCGGGGTCACTGTTATCGGTAGACCAACCAACCAATAATAAATCGTAGTTTACTTCGGGAGCACGTAAATAACGGCGCAGAACCTGCCAATCTAGTAGGCGTACATTTACCTGATAGCCGTCATTAACCAGATCGTTGCGGATTAACTCGGCAGTTTTGCGAGGTTGGGGGTTGTAGCTTTTGGCCTCATTTAATACCCATAACTCGATTGGCTGTTGTTTGGCTTTTTCAATGTAGGGGTAAACTCGGTGATCCTGCTCGGGGGAGCGAGATTGATGGCGGTAAGCCCAAGAAGAAGGTGAAAGAACACCGTTGGCAATGTCTGCTGTTGATAAATAGACCGAATCCAAAATCCGTTGCTTGTTTACCAGCCCGGCTACATTTCGGCGAATTCGAACGTCGGCAAAAGGAGGCTTTTGAGTATTAAATGCTAAATAAGAAACATTGAGTCCAGCCTGCACGGAGACTAACAGTTCTTCGCGAGATTTAAGCACTTCAAGCTGGTTTGCTGCCGGTTGAGCCATAATGTCACATTGGCCTGTCAGTAATTTAGCTAAACGAATCGAAGACGTAGGGGTTATGTCAAATACCAACTGTTGCATTGGCGGTGCCCCACGCCAATGCAACCAGTGGCGGTAATATCGAATAAAATGATCTTTACGTTGATTGACATAGTAAAAGGGGCCGCTGCCAATCGGCAATTGATCAAGTTGTTCTAGTTGGTCTGATTGGCTTAATTTTTCAGCGTATTCTGCAGACAAAATAACTGCATAATCACTTGCAAGATTAGCCAAAAATGCTGCGTCAGGTCGTTTTAGCTCAAACTCAACACTACTATCAGATAGCTTGGTGAGTTTTTTAATATTTTTGCCAAAGCCAATATTATTAAAAAAGGGATAATCACCTTCCGCTAAAATGTATAAGGGGTGGTTGGTGTCTAAAATTCTTTCAAAGCTTAGCATTACGTCATCGGCATTTAAGTTGCGCGACGGGCTAAAGTAATCGGTTTTATGAAAATGAATGCCTTGGCGTAACTCGAAACGGTACCGCAATCCGTCATCGCTTATTTGCCAGTTATTCGCAACGCCTCCTATTAACTGCTGAGTTATCGGATCAACTTCAACTAAGCGATCGTATAAATGTCGCGATGTCACCGCAATCGCATTGATTGAGCTTTCAAGTTGTGGATTAAAAGTATGCGGCGCGGTTTCGGTACAATAGACTAAACCAAGCTTTTTTACGTCTTTTTGCTGGTCGCAGCCAAGTAGCAAAAAAGCTAGACACATCACTGTGCCAATTGAGAATGCATTCATGGGAAGCTGATATCCTGATAACTGCTTGATAATTTACCATTAACCATCTGCTTATCTCAACCAATGAAAGGCCTAGCCTTGAGTATTAATGTGATGTTTTTTGATTAAACCCCTTAGTTGATGGTAGCTGATCTGTAAGGCTTTAGCGCAGGCCGTTTGTTTGTAATGATTATTCTCTAAGGCTTTAATGATCAATTGTTTCTCAAAGTTAGTCACTTGTTGATTAAAGCTGAGTTGTTCAAGGCCTAATTGTTGGTGGCTTTTTGCTGGTGTTAGGGGACGCCATGGAGAAGCAAATGGGTCTAAGTTTATAGCATCAACTAAACCTTGGTGGTCGCTGTTCTCTACCACCGCCCGCTCTACTACGTTTTTAAGTTCACGAATATTGCCAGGCCAAGAATAATTATTTAGTTGTGTTAGCACCGTTTGGCTAAAACTAGGGACGCGGGAAAAATTGAGCTCTCTGGCCATTTTGTGAGCAAAATGCTCGGCTAATAGCTGAATATCTTCAACGCGGTGGCGTAATGGCGGTAAGGTAATCACCGCGAAGGATAATCGGTCTAGCAAATCAGCTCTAAAATCCCCTTGCTCTACTAATTCTGGAAGATCTTGGTTAGTGGCACACACTAATCGAACATCTACCTCAATGGGTTTATTACTGCCGAGGCGCTCAATTTTGTTGTATTCGATAGTACGTAATAGCTTTTCTTGCACTTCATTTGGCATGTTGGCCAGTTCATCTAAGAACAAGGTACCTTTATCCGCTTGTTCAAATCGGCCAATACGTTGCTGAGAAGCTCCGGTATATGCGCCGGCTTGATGGCCAAATAGTTCTGACTCAATTAAATTCGGGTTCAAGCTTGCGCAGTTTAAGCTTAAATAGTGTTTGTCCCAGCGCTCCGACAAAAAATGTAAGCGCTCGGCAATTAACTCTTTACCCGTGCCGCGTTCACCAATAACCAGTACAGGTCGGTTTAGCGGAGCTAAGAGTGATACCTTGTCTAACACCTCCAAAAAACTAGGTGCCTTACCTAATAGGCTAGGGGAATCCATTTGGTCTCTCTGACTAAAAGTTGGTTAATATAACTATATAGTCATCATTGAGTTTTGTCATTTATCTATAAAAATGATAAATATCAGTGCTTTGATAACTTGGCATGCGACTTGTAATTAATTGTTTCGAAAACATACATTGATCTTTATTCGACCTTATTAGGAGTCCCCCATGGGAATGTTTAGCCGCTTAACAGATATTATTAACTCCAACATCAGCACCATGTTGGATAAAGCTGAAGATCCGCAAAAGATGCTACGCCTTATCATTCAAGAAATGGAAGACACCTTGGTGGAAGTGCGTGCTAGTACTGCAAAAGTATTGGCCGATAAAAAACAGCTGATACGTAAAATTGAACATTTGGAAGAGCAAGCTGAAGATTGGCAGGCTAAAGCTGAACTTGCCTTAAGCCGCGAACGAGAAGATCTAGCACGCTTGGCTTTAGTTGAGAAAAAACACTTACAAGAGTCAATTAAGCAACAGCAAAAAGAGCTAGGCTTAGTGGATGATAGTTTATTGCAGTTGCAGCAAGAGATTGAGCAGCTAGAGCTTAAATTAAGCGAATCAAGAAATCGTCAAGCTGGTTTATTAGCTCGTCAAACCACAGCCAAAAACCGCCATGCGGTAAGGCAACAACTAGATAACGAACGCGCGTTAAAAACGCGAGAAAAATTTGAGCAGTTTCAAGCTAAGATAGACCAACTTGAAGCACGCGCAGAAGTATTTGGTAAGGAAGGCGATAATAACCCTGACTTAAACAAGCAATTTGCTGAGTTAAGTGCTGACGCTGAGATTGCCGACGAGCTAGACAAGCTTAAAGCCAAGTTAGAGCAAAAATAGGAGAGTTTATGCTTACCGTATTGGTGACGCCGTTAATTTTGTTTATGGCCATAGTGGCCCCACTGTGGCTTATTTTACATTACAAGAGTAAGCGTCAGGTAGAACATGGGATAAGTGAACAGGAGCGTGAGCAGCTAAATGCTTTAGCTACTCGAGCCAAAGATATGTCAGCGCGCATTCATGCTTTAGAGAACATTTTAGACGAAAGCGTGCCGCATTGGAGGGAGCGCTAATGTTTGATAAACCGTTATATCGTGACCCACAAAAAGGTAAAATTGCCGGGGTGTGTGCTGGTTTAGCACATAGCCTTGGCGCCGAAACATGGTTAATTCGAATAATTGCTGTGACTTTGGCTATTACGAACCTAGGACTATTTCTTATTGTCTACGGCGCCGCGTGGTTATTTATGGATAAACGACCCAGCAACTTAAGAGGAGATGATGGGGTAATCATTAAGTCAAAAGTATGGCAAAGTGGAGATACACCTAGTCAAGCAGTTAGTGAGCTAGAGCATCAATTTGATGATTTTGAACAGCGTTTACGCAAAGTAGAAAAAGTAGTGACAGCACGAGATTTTGAGCTTCATAGTCAGTTTAAAAACCTCTAATTCGAGTACAGCATGGATACCTAGTTCAAATTAACTCAAGTGAATCTTAAATGACGCTTGGGTTAAGCTTACTTTTTTGGTTAGACTAAAGGTGTATAAGATAATTGGACAGTCTAACTCACTGGTCAGATAGGGAAATAGGAGTGCTTTTGCGTTTAGTATGGATTGTTGGAGAGGGCGGGATGTGGTGTTGCTGTGAGTTTTTACAGGCCCTACAGCTGCTTTCGGCATCACTAAATGAGCAAGCGGCAACAACATGCGCATAGAGTTGAACTGCCAACAAAGTACCGAAGTTTTCAGCGCGGTTCTTGGCGTTTTAGTTAAACATGGCTTAGCGCTACAAGCCATGCAAAGTGTCGACACCGGACACTTGTTTCTTCACCTTACCGAATTAGAGCTTGCTCTAACACAGCAATTGCTTAGTGAATTTCGTTGTTTAAAAGGTGTTTCTGATGCACGTATCGTGTCGGCCTTGCCTTCTGAAGTTGAACATAAAGAAGTACAAATTCTGTTAGACAACGTCCCTTACCCTGTGGTGCTGATTGATAAATCTGGAGAAATCCGTCAGTTTAATCAGGCCTTTGAGCAATCCTGCGGTGATACTCCTCATCCTCTTACCAATAGTGATATAAGCAGGTTTTTGCGTGGCTTTAGCGTGCAACGCTGGTTTGGTAGTGGTTCCGGTAAGCGAGAGCTAGTAGAAATTCAGCTAAGTGGTCGAGTCTACATGGCTGATATTATTCCGCTGTCAGAAACTGCGCTGTTTTCGCATCTACCCGGCGCGATCATGCTGTTTAAGTCAGCCCATTGGTTAGAGGCTAGCTTCGACTTATCGCAAATTGAACTTGGGATTAGCGAAGGGCGTTTAGTTGCAACTAGCGATGAGACCAGCAACGTTCTTAATAGCTTAAAACGTTTAGTTGAACACCCAATGCCAACGCTATTGTTCGGAGAAGCGGGAGTGGGTAAGCGCTTTTTAGCACGTTTGTTAAACGAGCTTTCTATGGGCAGTGATGAACGCTTTCACGCGGTAAGCTGCCATAACCAAGAATATAGTTTGTCTGAGCAACTAGCAGAAATTGCTGCTGAACAGCCTAATACGGTGTTGTTAAGCAATATTGAAAAACTAAAGAGCTGTGAAGTTGAAGATGCGGTTAGCTCTCTAAGCGCGCCTCAACTCGGGATTAAACACCTGCTTTTTTCTAGCCGCTATACGCCTGAACAATTGGCCGCGCTATGGGGAGGCGACTGCTATTACTCGCTAATTAAAAACAGCATTAATGTTCCGCCACTTCGTCAGCGAAAAGAAGACATTGTGCCATTGGCACAATCTTGGTTAGATTTTCAGTACGCTAAACACCAAGAAGTTCCGCCACCTTTAAGCAGAGAAGTAAAGCGCTACTTAAGTTCATTAAGCTGGCCGGGCAATATCCCTCAGCTATATCAAGTGCTGCAAGACTCCTTAGATATTGGCAGTATGAAAAAATGGCAAGTGAGTGACATTAAATATCATCATGAAAAAGTGGTAGATAATGTCAGTATTGAGAGCTTGCTGCAGCAAGATTACCACTCTGCGATGGGGGAGTTCGAACACTTGCTGTTAAGTTATCATTATCCTCAGCACCCTAGCTCGCGACTATTGGCGAAAAAGTTAGGTTTGTCTCATACCGCCATCGCCAATAAACTACGCGAACACAATATTCGTAATAAAACCGACTTAGACAATTAAGCATACTTTTGTGTTAGCCACCGAAGCTAAGGCTTTCGGTGGTTATCTAGCTATATCTGCAAACAGTTAAATTGGTCGTAAACTTACTGCTTTGTTTCGAGTGTTAAGCCAACCCTTTGCAAAATTAAAGCTTTTAGTAAAAACAGTCCTGAAATAGCCCTTGAAAATGCGATCGGTGGTTTACCCGTGCGCTGGTTTTGCTATGATGCGGCAAGCAAAAAAATAAACTAATGCAACGGAGACGCAAACACAATGAACACTTATAAGATCGCCTTATTGGCCGGCGACGGCATCGGCCCAGAAGTAATGAAACAAGCGGTCAAAGTATTAAAAGCAGTTGAAGCGCGTAACCCTGAAGTAGCATTTGAATTAAACGAAGCACTATTTGGTGCAGTAGCCTACTTCGAAACGGGTAAATCTTTCCCTGCTGAAACCATCGCTATTTGTGATGAAGCAGACGCAATCTTAAAAGGCACCATTGGCCTTAACCACGAAGATTCTAAAAAAATTCCAGTAGACGAGCAGCCAGAGCGTGGCGCGCTACTGCCTTTACGCCGTCGTTACA
Source organism: Agarivorans litoreus (assembly GCF_019649015.1). NCBI lineage: Bacteria > Pseudomonadati > Pseudomonadota > Gammaproteobacteria > Alteromonadales > Alteromonadaceae > Agarivorans > Agarivorans litoreus. The sequence continues at coordinate 4,020,545 of NZ_BLPI01000001.1, forward strand.
ATACCTATGCTAACTTTCGTCCGGTGTACTTACCTCAAGAATTAGCTCACTTCTCGCCACTTAAGCCTGAAGTTATCGGTGAAGGTATTGACCTTATGATTATCCGCGAGCTAGTGGGTGGTCTGTACTTTGGTGAGAAAGAAGTAGGCAAAGACGACAACGGTAAGCGTTATGTTCGTGAAGTACTTGAGTACGACGAAGACCAAATTCGCGATATTCTAAAAGTAGGTTTTGAAACTGCTCAGCGTCGTAAAAAAGTGCTGCATAACATCCACAAAAGTAACGTACTTAAATCAAGCGTGTTGTGGAATGAGATCCTAGAAGAAGTAGCAGTAGACTACCCAGATGTGGAAGTTAAGCACATTTTGGTTGATGCGGCGGCTACTTACTTATGTTTAAACCCTGGCCAATTTGACGTAATGGTTATGGAAAACATGTTTGGTGATATTTTAAGTGACCAGGGCGGCGGTATTTTAGGTTCATTAGGCCTTATGCCTTCAGCGTGTGTGGGTCCAGAGAAGTCTTACTACGAACCTTCTCACGGCAGTGCTCCAGATATCGCGGGCAAAAACATTGCTAACCCATATTCAATGATCGGCTCTGTAGCATTAATGCTAGAAATGAGCTTTGGCATGGAGCAAGAAGCGAAGAACCTATGGCACGCAATGAAGTCGGTGTTTGCCAACGGTTACGGTACGCCAGACTTAGCCAAAGGTGAAGATGCAAAACTTATCGATACCGACGCCTTTGGTGACATGGTAGTTGATGAGCTAAACAAAGCACCACGTGTCTAATTCGTAGAATGCCAAAAACCAGCCTACGGGCTGGTTTTTTGTTATAGCGCTTCAATCAGTCAGTGCGCAATGCATGGTTAAGTGCATTGTAAAAACCAAGCTGGATTTAACTACCATGAAAAAATCAACCAAAATAGTGAGTGCTGGTCGCGATAAAAAGTGGACCCAAGGCTTAGTAAACCCTCCGGTATCTCGTGGGTCTACCGTTGTATTTAACAGCGTTAAAGAGATGAAACAAGCCACCGCTAAACGTCATGACAAAACCTTGTTTTATGGACGTAGGGGCACCCAAACGCACTTTGCCTTTCAAGAGGCTATGGTGGAAATAGAAGGCGGTGCAGGCTGTGCCTTGTATCCTTGTGGTACGGCTGCAATTAGTGGCGCGTTATTGTCTTTCTTGAAGCAAGGTGACCACCTGCTTATGGTGGATACTGCCTACGAACCAACTCGCGACCTTTGCGACAAATTGCTTAGCCGTTATGGCATAGAAACCACCTATTATGATCCGATGATAGGCGGTGCTATCAGCGAGTTAATTCAAGCCAATACCAAGGTGATTTTCTTGGAGTCTCCAGGCTCTTTAACCATGGAAGTGCAAGACTCTCCAGCGATTGTCGCGGCTGCGCGAGCGGCAAACCAAGATATCGTGGTGATGTTAGATAATACTTGGGCATCGCCAGTTAACTTTAGTCCTTTTGATTTCGACATCGATATTTCTATTCAAGCGGCCACTAAGTACATTGTGGGGCATTCAGACGTAATGTTAGGCACCGCGGTGGCTAATCAACGTTGTTGGGATCAACTGCGCGAAAACTCTTATTTACTGGGTCAGTGCACTTCGCCAGACGATATCTATTTAGCAATGCGCGGAATGCGTACCTTGGGTGTGCGTTTGGCACAGCATCAAAAAAATGCTTTAGAAGTGGCTAATTGGTTAGCTCAACGCGAGGATGTTGATCATGTTCGCCATCCCGCTTTGGCAAGCTGCCCTGGTAATGCGTTTTTTGAACGTGACTTTCAAGGTTCTTGTGGTTTGTTCTCCTTTGTCATGAAAGGTGGCAATCAAGCGGCATTAACCGCGCTATTAGATGGAATGGAACATTTTAAGATGGGCTATTCTTGGGGCGGTTACGAAAGCTTGATCATGGGAGTGAATGGGGTAGAGAAGCTACGCACTGCTACTCAATGGAAGGCTGAAGGTACCTTGATTCGTGTTCATATTGGCCTTGAAGACACCAGTGACTTAATCGCCGATTTAGACGCTGGCCTTGCGCGATTTAACGCTGCCTTATAGTGGTTTATTTTATCGCTGTTTATAAGTCGCCTTAGGGCGACTTTTTTTGGCCAATTGTCACAATTTGATAACATTTTCCCAATCGGCTTGTTGCTTGAAATTTGCTTTGTTAGCGTTAATACATAATTAAAGCAAAGGAATGCACATGTTACTTCAAGCAACTTTAAAATGGTCCACAACGCTGTTATTAGCGTGTTTACTTACTGCCTGTGGAGGAGGAAGTGATGGAGGAACGTCTTCACCGCCTTTAACCGGCGCGCAACTATTTAACCAAGCCGATCCCGCTGGTAATCAATTTTCTTGTAGCACTTGTCATGCTTCCAGTGAAAATGCGCAAGGCTTAGATGCGCTGCAACTGCATCGGCCGGCGCATTCTTTGTTAAACGCTACCCGCCGAAATGCCTTTTATAATGGTACGTTTAGCGAAGTGATTGATGCTGTAAACAATTGTCGAGTTGATTGGATGGATGCAAGCCCTTATGTTAGCGACAGTAATGATTGGTTGGCATTAGAAGAATACTTAGCAGGCTTGAGCGATAGTGGTGATGCAACAGAAATTGCTTTTAATCAAGTCGCTGCGGTTAGTGATTTTAGTGCAGCGGATATAAGCGCTGGGCATGAGCTATTTAATCAAACTTGTGCTACTTGCCATGGACAAAATGCCGCAGGGACCGGGCTAGCAAGAACGCTTGTGAGCAGCGGCTTAAGTGCTCAACAAGTGGCTAATAAGGTACGTAATTCTGGGCCAACTACCAGTAGTTATTTCACCAACCTCTCTGGTGGCAGTATGCCGTTTTGGAGTGAGCAACGGCTCAGCGATCAGGAGCTAGTAGACATTGCTAGTTATGTTGAGAGCATTAATGGGCCGCAAAGCTTTAGTTGTAATGCTAGCGACCACCCTAAAGTTGGCCAAGTCGCCATGTTAAGCACACTTTCTCACAATGTGAGCGGGCGGGTAGAGATCATCGACAATTGTACAATTGAAGTCACCGAGTTCAATTACGATGGTGGTGGCCCAGACGTACTATTTTATGGTGCTCCAAGCAGCAATTATACCCAAGGTGGTTTTGCTATCGGCGATATTATTAATGGCCCGATGTATAACAACGATACCTTAAGGTTAAGCTTAGCCAACGCCCAACAGTTAGATCAGCTAGCCGGCATTAGTGTATGGTGTCGAGATTTCAGCGTAAGTTTTGGCGACGGTTTATTTAATTAAACACTAGGGGCTGTTACTCACAAGGCTGAGGTTTCCCAATGCCATAACCTTGAACAAAATCTACGCCTATTTCTTCTAACACTGCGTGGATTTCCGCATCTTCTACAAACTCAGCTACGGTTTTCATATTCATTAAATGTGCAATGGCATTAATTGACTCAACAATGGCGCGGTCGGTAGGTTGTTTAACAATGTTGACCACCAAACTGCCGTCAATTTTTAGGTAATCGACCGGTAGGTTTTTTAAATAACCAAATGACGAAGCACCACTGCCAAAATCGTCTAAGGCAAAACGAACCCCAATTGCTTTCATTTCTCGAATAAACTCAAGAGCCCTTGAGAGCTGTGATATTGCTGCGGTTTCGGTTATCTCAAAGCAGATGTTTCTAGGGTTAACTTGTGAGCTTCGTAAGAGCTCTTTAACCCGATTTACAAATTCGTCATTACTTAGGCTAAGACCCGATAGATTTATCGATACCACGGTATCACCTTCGGGGAAGTATTGTTGATAGCGCTCGAATACCGTTTTTAAAACCCACTGGTCAATAATGGTTATTACACTGTGCTTTTCTGCAGCAGGGATAAATAGATTAGGAGGAATGGTTTTACCATGTTCATCGCGGTAGCGGATTAAAATCTCATAATGTTTGTGGTTGTCTTGTTGGCCTATTGGCGCAATAACTTGCTTGGCTAAGTAGAATTGGTTTTGCTCTATTGCTTGGGCAACATTGGCGATGTAGCCCATTTGTTGTTCTTCATTAAATAACTCATCATCGTTTAGATTGGCAACATAAACCCGCCCACGGCCGGCTTCTTTGGCTTTGTAACAAGATAGGTCGGCTTTACTAAGTAACTCGGTGTCGTTTAATGCGCCAGTAATCGGCACCATGCCAATGCTCACACCTACGTTAAATAGCCGTTGATTCCAGTGAAAGCGGTAGCTATCAACTTGTGCAATAACTGTTTCGCACAATTGCTGGGCATCGCTCAGGCTTTTATTTGGCAATATTAGGCCAAACTCATCACCGCCTAAGCGGCCAACAATATCTTGGTGAGTGGTACAGCGTTTAATCACGGTGGCTACTTCTGCCAACATCGCGTCACCGATAAGATGGCCTGCAGTATCGTTAACCAACTTAAATCGGTCTAAATCTAAAAAGCATAAAAAGCCACTAACAGCTTGCTGCTGAGATTGTTGCACATAAGTTTTAAGTTTCTCATTAAAACTAGAACGATTGATTAAACCTGTTAATTCATCGTAAGCGGCCTGATAAGCAAGCTTTTTACTCAACAGGTGTTCTTCAGTAATTTCTTTGCTAATGCCACGATAACCAATGTATAAGCCATGTTTATCAAATACCGGCTTACCATTAAGCAGGAATATTTTTATGTCTTTACTGGTAAGTTTTAGCTTAAAAGTTAAATTATTGATGGGCTGCTGGTAGGCAAGGGCGGCTTCATATTCAAGCCACGGAAAGCTTATGTTGGGGTCATGTTTGCACAGCTCTGCCAAGGTTTTACCAATAAGTTGATTGGGCTCTTGTCCATACAGAACTTGGGTTTCGCCAGATATATAACTAAGGCGTTGCTCGGTATCTGTTTCCCAGAAAACATTCGCACCAGCATTAGCTAAATCTCGGTAGCGGGTTTCATTCTCCGCTAAAATTTGGCGGGTGATACTGCCGCGCCTAATAACTTCGGCGAGTAAGATGATGATCAAAATGCTCACGATAAATGCCGACACAACTAGGCGAACCATCAACTTGTATTTCTCGTAAAAGGTTTCTTCTTTGTTGATGATTAAAGCGCCGTCGGGCAGGGAATTGAGTTTAAAACTGTGTTCGTTTAGTTGCTCCCAGTTAAATACCCACTGGCTACGCGCTAAGGTAATGGGTTCAATGCTTTCTATCGGTTCGTTGCTTAGAATGCGTTTTACTAACTCGGCTGCTCGCATTGCATGTTGTCGGCCATCAAGCTCATCAGCCCCCACCGCGCCAAACTTGAGTGTGGTTATGGCAATGGTGTAAATCGGGTTATTAGTCCAAGTAGCCAGCTGCTCGGTGCCTTGGTTCCAACTTAGTAGCGCATTGTTTTGATTTGGGTTGGTGAGTTGCCCCAGTAACAACACCGGCACATTGCTGGAGAATTGGCTGAATACTTCGCTGATATCATCTAAAGATAGTTCTTCAATGACATGAATGTTACTTGGCGCGCCTGGTTTGCCAAATACTGTGCGTGCTTTGGCTAAATTGGCTAAGCCTGTGGCACTTTTGTCAACAATTAGCACCAGCTCATCAACTCCGCTTTGGCTTTTGATGCTGGTTATTGTGCTGGCAATATCGCGGTTTTCAAATACCCCGGTCATATTTGGAGCATTGAGAACGTCTTCCGTTACTTGGTTAATGCCTAAATAAACGATGGGGGTGCTAGTGAAGAACTCGTTTCGATGGTGACGGATTAAGTTGAAAGCAGGGTCATCGGAAATAACAATAACATCTAGTTCAGTGCTGGAATATTTGGTCTTGAGATACTTCAAAAAGCTTAGGTTGAACTCACCTTGTGGATAGCGTTTAGCATCTAAGTATTCGTGGAATAATCGAGTATCTTGATCTTCTTTGAACGAGCTGTCTAAGCCCTTTTTTAGGTATCCTGTCCAAAAATGCTCTGCATGGTAAGAGTGGATAACTAACACATTATTGTTAGCCTGAGCGGCAAAACTTAAGGCTGCAAATAGTGCAAATAAAGGCAATATACTTTTTAACAGATATTTTAGGGTAATCGAGTTTTTCAAATTGGCTCCCTGCCTTAGGATTCTAGTGATTTTGCCAGTGTATAGTTATCAACATAAATGGGTCTAAGCCGCTTGATATTAACTCTTTGTCTTGAATATTCGCACAAAGAGTATGAAAAATCGTCCTTTTTGTCGCTGGTTCTGTAACAAAGCGTGAACTCAATTATCACTTTGTTTGGCCGCTAAATTATGTTGTTAGTTAAGCGCAATAATTGCTGCGATAAATTGACTTGCTCTTGGCTATGCCTATGCAGTTTAGTCGGTTAGGATAAGGGGAATTCTAATTATCTAGGGATCTAGATGGCTGGTTTAAGTTTAATCACTTTACTCGATGATATTGCTGCAGTATTAGACGATGTAGCATTGATGGCCAAAGTCGCAGCTAAAAAAACAGCTGGTGTTTTGGGAGACGATTTAGCACTTAACGCACAACAGGTTTCAGGGGTAAAAGCAGAACGTGAAATACCGGTAGTTTGGGCAGTTGCTAAGGGCTCTTTTTTAAACAAGTTGATTTTAGTGCCTACAGCCATCGTCTTAGGCATTCTGCTGCCTACTGCGATTACTGTATTGTTGATGCTAGGTGGCTTATTCTTGTGCTTTGAAGGTTTTGAAAAAGTATTTCATGCTTTATTTCACAAAGCTGATGAACAAGCTCTAAAACTTCAGCACAAACAAGCTAACTCAAATGATTCTGTCGAACTAGTTACATTTGAAAAAGCCAAAATTAAAGGTGCCATTCGTACCGATTTTATTTTGTCAGCCGAGATTATTGTAATTGCTATGGGCACGGTAACTAATGTGCCTATTTTGACTCAGGTATTGGTGGTGTCTAGTATCGCATTGGCAATGACAGTTGGTGTTTATGGGCTTGTGGCTGGTATTGTTAAGCTAGATGATGTCGGTTTATATTTATTGGAGCATGCCGAGGCGAATAACGGCAGCAAGGCTCAACAAATACTGGGTAGGGCTTTATTGGGTTTTTCCCCTTTACTTATGAAGTTTTTGGTTGTTGTTGGTACAGCGGCGATGTTTTTAGTTGGTGGGGGCATTCTTAGTCATGGAGTTGTGTTGCTTACAAAGTGGTTACATCAGATTGAACTTTGGGCGCATGGCCTAGGTGTGCTGTCTAATGTTGCGGTATTGGCTTTACCTATAATGTATAACGCTACGGTGGGCATTATTGCCGGTGGATTGGTATTAATGCTGGTAAATAGCTTTAAAAGGGTCTTGAAGACTAGGGGCTGTTGATCTTTGGTGTTGAAATTTTATTCGAGATAAGCGGGCTTTAATCGCGGCGAGCACTTAGAAGCCTAGTGGGCTAAGCAAGAAGTGCTTAACAAAGAGTAAAGTTCGCTTATCCGAACCCTTCTTGCAGGATTTATTAACCATTTATTCAGCCTTAGCGCGTGATTATTAAGCCCACTTAACTGCACACTTACTGCCTTGCCTAAATGGCTAATAAATTGCTGCAAAAACCATCAGCAAAGTTCAACAGATCCTAGAGCCTAAAGCTAAAGTGGGTGTTTATGGCCGGCACTACTTTTTTGCTAAGCTTGCCGACTCTAAGGGTTTATAAGCTATCCAAGTGGCAATCTCACACAAAACTCTACGCCACTGTTGTCGGTAAAATTGCGAGCACTAATGGTACCGCCATGAAATTCTGTTATTAACCTAGCAATATACAAGCCCAAACCTAAATGTGGTTTTTGTTGAGCTTGCTGACTGCGAATTGATACCATTGATTCAAAAATCTGCTCCACCATGTTGTCGGGAAGGGTGGGCCCATGGTTGCTTATCAGCAATACGGCATCTTTGTTGTCTTGCTGAAAACTGACTTTAATGGCCTTATCTGGAAGGCTAAACTCCATAGCATTGGCCACTAATTTATCCATTAACTGAGCAATGTATTCCGGCACACCGGTTATCAGCATGGTATTTGGGCTAATATCGCAGTCGAAGGCCTGTTCAGGGTAAGTGTACTGGTAGCCTTGCATGCAACCAGAGACTACCTTGTTTATTGGAAATTCGCTGGTTTCTGCTTGAGATAGGCTTTGCTCTAAACGGGTGGCTTCGCTCATGTTATTGAGGATCATGTTTAGGCGATTTACCCCTTCTTGGGCTCGGTCTAGGTATTTTTGCGTATCCTGATCATGCGTTTTTAAACTTAAGTGCTCTAGCGATGAACGCACTACTGCAACCGGTGTTCGTAGTTCGTGAGATAGACGCGAAGACATATTTTCTAAATAATGCGTATATTGCGCTAAACGACCAACAATATTGGCGAAGCTACGAGAAAGGTCACCAATTTCGTCACGGTCTTTAGAGCCTTGCAGCGAGGCTTTAACCCTTCCTTGGCTATCAATGGCTTTTTCTGCTTGGTCACGTAGTTTACGAATGCGGCTAGAAATGCTGGAAGCAAACAAAAATAGCGATAGTGTGCCCACACCCATCACTAGCAAAATAATGTTAAACAAGCGCTCTAAAGCACGATTACGCAAGGTACGAATGCCGTTGGTGGTTTCTTCCGCTATTACCACTCCCATCACTTGATCGTCTATCCAAATTGGGCTGGCAGCGGCCAATACCACAGCTCTCCCATCGGGGGTTAAACGCCAAGTAGAGCCCGGTTTTCCGCTTAATGCTTGCTTAATGTGGCTGCCATCTAATTGGGTGGAGTCTTGTAATGAGTCGACAAAATCCTGAGGCGGTTTGGTTAAAACCTTGTAGTAGAGGGGGTGAAGGTATTCGCTGGTGAACTTGTTCCACCAGCTTTCTTTGTTTATTGGGCTTAAGCTGCGAGCCCAAATGCTTTGGGTGCTTCGAATGTCGCCAGATTTAGCTAATACGCGGCCATGTTTATCAACTACCCAAATGCGTGAGCTGTTGTGGCTCATGCCTTTAATAATGCTTTCTATTTCCGGAGAAGGGACCAGTACTGTACCAAGCTTATCCACTGTATCAATGGCCGAGGTACCTACGATTGAAACCAATTCTCGCTTGGGCGTGCGATTTACATCATAGATAGAAAAGCCTAACTTGCTGCCCACCATGCTAAGAGGGATCCGTAGCTCAATATTGTAGCCTTTATCAGTTTTTAGCCATTGCCCCTGAATCTTGACCTCTGGTGTTACGGGAGTAGTTTGGCTGGGGTCGAGCGGTAGCTCAAAAGCGTTGATCCAGCCATCTTCGGTAGTGGCAACAATATAGCGGCGGAACTGACCGTCAGGAGCTAAAGTCGCAATCGCTAAATGGTCGTTATTATCTACTCGTAAGGTGTTTTTACCTCGGTAAACTACATCGCTATCGGTCACTTCAAAATAGGCGTATAGGTAACGGCCAAATTTACCCACCATGTGAGTAAATTCGCTAGTTAAAGGAGTATTAGGATCTGCTTGATAAATAACATGTTCTTCACCATAGCGCAGCATGCGATGCTGATATTCCTGCCAATCATTGAGCTTGCCATCGAGCTGAATTGGGCCAGACAAAGGATAAGCATATAAATCACGGCCCTTTTGCACTTGGCTTAAAAAGCTGGCTTGGCTGTTAAACAGTTTTGGCCGCTCATGCAGTGCAGTAGCAAGGGCTTGGGTGGTGCCTTCTAAAGTTTTTTCCTGACCTAAGCGTAGGTATTTTTCCATCTCCCAGACATATTGATAGCCCAACCAAGGCAGGCACAATAAAAACAGTGACAAGATGGTGACTTTGGCGCGCAGGCCAATGGGTAATACAGGTAGCATTAGGCAAGGCTATCCCAGCGGTAACCCATGCCGTACACCGTGTCGATGCACTCAAAATTTGGGTCTGCGGCTAAAAATTTTTTACGGATCCGTTTCACATGTGAGGTAATGGTGCTGTCATCTACAAAGATTTTTGCTTCGGTCATTAGCTCTTGGCGGCTACGCACATGTCCTGGACGTTTGGCTAAAGCATGCACCATCCAAAATTCGGTCACGGTGAGCTCGATGGTTTGCTGATCCCAGGTTACTTGCATGCGATTGCCATCAATGGCTAAGGGGCCTCGTTCTAACAAGTTGTTCTCTTCTGGGGCTGCGCCGACTAACTCGGAACGGCGAAATAACGCAGCTATGCGGGCAACTAGGTGGGGGAAGCTAATATCTTTGGTCAGGTAATCGTCGGCACCTAAACGTAAGCCACATACGGTATCAAAGTCGCTATCGCGAGCGGTTAAGAAAATAATTGGCAAGGTGCTAGACATAGCACGCAGTGATTGACATAAGGAAAAACCACCGTCTATTTCATCTTCTAAACCAATATCAATAATCGCCAAATCGGGCAAGCGGGTGTTAAAAGCGGCCAGTGCCGTAGGCCGGTTGGCATAGGCTTGTACACTGTAGCCTTGTTGTTGCAATACGTCTTTGTAGTTTTCGCGGATCGCCGCTTCATCTTCTACGATGGCAATTCGTTTCATATTGATACTTAAGTTCTAAGCTGCTGACTTGCATAGACTATACATTATTTTTGAGCGCCTTTGGGGGCTTCGGGGCAATTGCCATTTTGTTGCCACAATTGATAAGCGAACTGCCATTTTTACCGCCTGATAATGCCATTTCAGCGGTGTTTAATTGATTCATCGAAAGGGCAAGCACAAGCAAGCCTATTAAATTAAACACACTGAGAAGGACATACTCATGAAAAAGCACCTAATTGCATTAACCGTAATCAGCACTTTAAGCCTATCTACTCAAACAATGGCCAACAACCAGATTCAAGCAAGCGAGCGAAATGGCAAAACCGAAATGATTGGTTTTGGCTCTGGCGCGGCAGTCGGCGCTATAGTTGGCGGACCTATTGGGGCATTTATTGGCGGTTTTACCGGCGTTTGGATTGGCAAATCGGTCGCCGATGAAGAAGAGTTAGCCGCCCAACAGCAACAACTGGGCGAGCAGCAACAAGAAATTGAAGTATTGGCTAAACGCAGCGAGCAGTTAGAGTCACTTACTCAGCAACATGCCCGCGTAAATGCTCAGCTCTCCCAGCTAAAAATGGCACAACAGCAAAAACTTGAAGAGTTAGCCATTGGTTTGAATGTGCAGTTTAAAACCGGTTCGTCGGTGGTTGAGCCTCACTTTAAACAACAGCTTGACGATGTGGTATACGCCATGAGTTTAGCGCCCGATTTAAAACTCGACCTTACTGGTTATGCCGATCGCCAAGGTGACTCAAGTTATAACCAAGCCTTATCGGAGCAACGTTTAGCTGAAGTTCGCCGCTACTTAATTAATAACGGTATTGCTGAGTCGCGCTTGCATTCGCAAGCCTTTGGCGACACCGCTCCTTTAAAAGCCGAAGCTAACTTAGAAAACAATTTCTTTGACCGCCGAGTCACCTTAAAGCTGATGTCTGACCGAGGCATGTTGGCCGCTCAGTAATAATGGCAGCTAAAGGAGATAGCGTTATGAAAATAGATATGCTGAAAATCAGTACCCGCTTTTGTTATAGCGTCTCTTTTGGCGGCGCACTCATCATATTATGGGCGGCCTTTGTGTCGCCCAGCCAAGCTACAATGCACACGGAGCGAGATGTTGTTGAACAATCTGAGCAAGCCAGCTTGGTGTATTTCGATAGTAATGGGCAGCGCCAGTACAGCTTGCCTTTGTCTACAAAGGTAAACATGCAAGTCTCTGGCATGACCAATAGGGTTACTTTGAGCCAAACTTTTGTCAATCACAGTGAACAGTGGGTAAACGGCACTTATATGTTTCCTTTACCCAATAATGCCGCGGTCGATCAGATGCAGCTGGTGGTAGGAGAGCGCGTTATTGAAGGGCAGATTCAAGAAAAGAAACAAGCCAAACGCACTTTCGAAACAGCCCAAAAGCAGGGCAAGCGTGCTAGTTTGCTTGAGCAGCTGCGGCCAAATATTTTTACCACTGCAGCAGCTAATTTAGGGCCAAACCAAAGCTTGGTAGTGAAGATATCGTATCAGCAGCAACTCAGCTATAAAGATGGCGAATTTAGCTTACGCTTTCCTATGGTGGTGAATCCACGTTACAGCCCGCAAATTTTCAAAGACCAAACCCGAAGAACGCTGGCCGATGAAAGCGAAATACCCTTGTCTTTAGCCAGTTTGCTGCAAGAGCCTTATCAACAAGAAAATAACAGTAGTGAATTTAGCCAGGCTCATCAGCTATTACGCCATAGCGCTCGCCAATATGCGCAGGCTGATGGCCACCCCTCACTAAAGACAGATTTACATATAGCCCTAAATAGTGGCTTTGAGCTCGAAACCTTAGAGAGCCTTTATCACCCAATAGATAAGAGCATTCGTAGTGACGGCACCATCGACATAAGCTTGCTTGATAGCAAAGCCAATCGTGACTTTGTATTAAAGTGGCGACCAATCGTGGGCAGTCGACCAGAGGCCGCCTTGTACAGTCAAACCGGTTTAACTCACTCAAGCACTCAATTGCCTGCCAAAGACGACTACGCCTTGTTAATGTTGATGCCACCACAAGGCAAGCCTGCCGATATTATCGATATTCCCAGAGAATTGATTTTAGTGATTGATACCTCGGGCTCAATGTCGGGAGAATCGATGATTCAAGCGCGTGAGGCCTTGCATGAAGCCCTGTCTGGATTAGCAGAAGGGGATTACTTTAATATCATTGAGTTTAATTCAAACTATCGTCGTTTTAAGCCCAATGCAGTTAGCGCCAATGCTAGCAATAAAGCCAAAGCGCGCCGCTTTATCAATGGTTTAAGCGCTAATGGCGGAACCGAAATGTTTGGTGCACTTAACGCTGCACTAAGTGATAACAAGCAAGCAGAACAGAGTGCGCTTCGCCAAGTGATTTTTATTACCGATGGGGCAGTGAGCAATGAGCAAGCCTTGTTCGAGTTAATTGGCAATCGACTAGCAGATAACCGTTTATTTACCATAGGCATTGGCTCTGCACCTAACTCTCATTTCATGCAGCGGGCTGCCGAGTTAGGGAAGGGCACCTTTACTTACATCGGTAAGCAAAGTGAAGTAAAGCATCAAGTTACACGTCTGTTTAATCAAATTGCTCACCCTGTGGTGAGTGATGTTAAGTTGGCATTTAGTGATGGCACCGTGCCAGAGTATTGGCCAAGCAGCATTCCCGATTTGTACCTAGGCCAACCATTGATGCTTAGCATTAAGTTACCCAGCGGGACGCAACCGCAATTAGTGGTAAGTGGCAATATTGATGGGCAATTTTGGCAACGCAGCCTTAATTTGCAAACCAAGCAGCCAGCAGCCGGCTTAGATTTACTGTGGGCTCGCCAATATATTGCAGCTTTGGAGCTAAGCAAAAGCCACATAAATCAACAGCGTGTAGAACAGCAAGTATTGGCCTTGGCACTTAAGTATCACTTAGTGAGCTCGCAAACCAGCTTGGTTGCCGTGGATGTAACGCCTGCTAGGCCGGCAAACCTACCTGTTTTAGATAAGCAGATAGATGGTGGAATGCCGCATGGTTGGCAGCCTCCTGCCGCTTTGCCTCAAACCTCAACAGCAAGCCGTTTGCACATTTTGTTCGGTTTAGTTCTGCTAATTGCTGCCATGTTAATGCTTAGAGAAAAGCCTTTAGCAGGGCTCGTTAAGTTCAAAATATAAACGCCGCTAGAGAGCTACCAGCTCACCAAGCCGGTAGTTACTCAAACCTCTACTTTTCACAATTCACTGCTTTTAGGGAACATTATGAGCATTAGTTTTTTAGCTAAACATCCAGTGCCATGTAGTCTATTTTTGTTGGGGATTTTGGTACTAGGCCACGGCGCTTATATTCAAGCGAAGGCATATTTGGCGCAGTTTTTAATTGCTCAAGCTTGGCAGCAAACCTTAGATGACCAACAAATACATAAACCTTGGCACTGGGCTGATACCTATCCAGTTGCAAAACTTAGCTTTGTAACCAAACAAGAAAGTATTGGTTTTAAGCATCAGGTTGAATCGGTTTATGTATTAGCTGGCGCATCGGGCAGAACCTTGGCTTTTGGTCCTGGCTTAGTGTTAAGCGGTGCTCCGATTGGGGAAGTAGGTAATACTGTTATTGCTGGGCACCGAGATACCCATTTTGCTAATTTAGCCGCGGTAAACAAAGGTGATTTATTACAAGTGGAAGCCAAGAATGGTGAAATATTGCTTTATCAAGTGGTGAATACACAAATTGCTCATCAAAGTGATACCCAGTTTATGGCGCCCAGTGATGATAACCGCTTAACCCTAATCACCTGTTATCCCTTCAACCAACTGAGTGGTGGAGCAGAGCAGCGCTATATTGTTGAAGCGTTGTTAGTGACCAAACCGAAATTAGTGTAAAGGCATTGAGAGTGGCAAAAAGCTATGACTATGAATAGTGACTTTATAAAGGACTCCCTTAAATAGGGGACGTTGAAGCTGATTTGCGGCCAACGAAGAGTAGATAAAAATCTTGTGCCATTATCACTAGATAAGTTAAAAGTAGGCAGCTGTTGAAACGCTTAGTCGAATCGCATTACCTTTAAGCAGCTAACAGTCAGTTATTCGGTAATGCATAAGGAATTATATTGTCGCGCTTGTCCCCGCAGCTTAATCGCATAAATAACTTGCTTGCTTTTATTCATCAAAATATTGAGCAAAGCATGAGTGTGCATGATTTAGCCGCGCAAAGTTGTTGGTCACGCTGGCAGCTACAACGTATTTTTCAGGAACTCACCAATAAAAACTTAGCCAAGTATGTGCGTGAACAAAAGTTGAGCCGAGCCGCAGAGCAGTTACTTGATGGCAAAATGCGAGTAACCGACATCGCGCTGCAATATGGCTTTAATTCTGAAGTAAGCTTTAGCCGCGCCTTTAAACAGCATTTTGGGCTCGCTCCCGGCGCGTATAAACGCCGCGGTGACCGCCAAGGTATTAGTGCCCCTATGGTGCTAATGGACAACCCGCGCAGCCAAACTCAACGAATGATAGAGGTTCGCATAGAGAGTCGCCCTGCATTTAAGGTCTGCGGTGTAGTGGGGCTAATAGATAATTTGTACACCCCTCAAGCGGATTTTAAGCTGAAAGTTCCTTCCTTATGGCGCAGTTTCCATCAGCTTTATCCGATGCAAAGTGAAGGATTAACCGGGGTGGTAGACACCCTAAATATTCACGCTAGCGGTAAACTTAATTACTTGGCGGGTAGCCAGCAAATAAGCGAAGCCTCTGAACAGCTACAGTGCTGGAACGTGCCACAGCAGCTGTATGCCATTGTTAGCCACACCGGGCTTATTCAAGATTTGGCGGCCACTATCGATTGGTTTATTCATCAATGGTTGCCAGAATCTGAATACCAAGGGGTAGATGGCTACGAACTAGAATGCTATCCCGAGAACTACCAACCGCAGTCGCCAAGCGCGACTATGGAATACTTCCTACCTATTCAAAAATGATGATTTAAGTCAATCTCGCTGTAAATAATGTAAAAAATCTTGTTATTTGCACCAAATTGTTAAGTTTTTAAAATGTGAACTGTATAGAATTATTAATGAGAATCATTATCAGTAGCATTTAACTTTGCGTTAACAAGAGATAACAAACGGATCATGTTTAATACTAAAATCACTACCATTGCGATGCTGGTGGCCTCTGTATTGAGTGCACCAGCTTTGGCTGAAGAAGCCGCCATTAGCGAAAAACAAGCAGACGAAAAGCTAACGGTACTAGGAAAAACTTACCGTAATACGGCAACTAAAACAGCACTGTTGCCAGAAGAAACACCGCAGTCAATCTCAACCATTGACCGCGAAACCTTAGATTTACGCGGAGTAAACTCGGTTTCAGAGGCACTACGTTACACCCCTGGCGTGCACACTCAATTGCGCGGTGGGGCAGTTAATCGCCTAGATCTATTTAATATTCGTGGTTTTACTAACTATCAAAACTACTACGATGGTTTACAGCTGCAATACAATGCTTGGAATCTACAACCACAAATTGACGCCTTTGCGGTAGAGCAGGTAGAAGTATTTAAAGGACCAACTTCGGTGCTTTACGGCGCAATGCCGCCAGGTGGTATGGTTAACCTTATTGCTAAGCGCCCAACTATGGAGCGTGCTACCGATGTAAGCGTAGCATCAGGTAGTCATAACCTATTAGAAGCGACAGTTGATTCGCGCGGTCAAATAGGTGACAGCAATGTTGCTTACCGTTTCTTGGGTAAAGCGACTAAACAAGATGGAATGGCCGACACTTCTCAGCAAGAGCGTTACCTTATCGCTCCGTCGATTGATTGGCATGTGAGCGATAAAACGCTGGTTAACCTAAATGCTTATTATCAAAACGATCCTCATGCGGGTATTTACACCACCATGCCAGCTTATGGCACGGTATTAGACAATCCAAACGGTAAGCTGTCGAAAAACCAATTCACCGGTGATGAAAACTGGAACAAGTTTGAACGCGAGTTTGGCTTATATGATTTTAAAATTAACCATGAGTTCAACAGCAACTGGACCCTGTTGCACGCTACTCGTTATTTAGACGCAAAAGCACTGCAGCACAATACTTACAATGTAGGCTTAGAGCCAACAGACGGGCGCACGGTTTACCGCCGTGCATACCTAACGGATGAAAGCTCTAAAGGTTGGACTACCGATACGCAACTAAACGGTAACTTCACCACGGCTATGGTTGAGCATAGCTTATTGATTGGCTTTGATTGGCAGCAGCTAAAGTCTGAGGTGACATACTACGATGGGGCAACAACATCCATTGATATTTATGCACCAGACAATAACCAACTAAACCCTAATGAGGTTTACGATTACATCAAAGGTAATCCAGACGGTTACAACCAAGTTAACAGTTACAAAACCACTCAAACTGGTGTGTATATTCAAGACCAAATGCGTATCGACCGCCTAATTGTTATGGCTGGTGCCCGCTTTGATCAATACAAAAGTGACAGTGTTTACCACCTAGCTGGTGACTACACCGACAGCGTCGATCAAAACAATACCTCTTACCGTTTAGGTGGCTTGTACGAGTTTGATAACGGTATTTCGCCATACATTAACTACGCCGACAGCTTTGAGCCAACCCCAGGGACAGACAAAGACGGTAATGCCTTTGAGCCTTCAACTGGCAGCCAATGGGAAGGTGGTATTAAGTACAACTCAGCGGATATGAGCCAAATGCTTAACCTAGCAGCATTCCATATCACAAAAGAAGGTGCCTTAACTCAAGATCCAGATGGTGCTCCGCATCACCAGATTCAGGTTGGTGAATCGGTATCGAAAGGTTTTGAAGCGGAAGGTCGCTGGTGGGCAACACCTAATCTGGATCTTACCGCAAGTTATACCTATCAGATACCCAACAAGAATTAGATACACTCTCCCGGCAGCTGCTTGAGGCTTATGGTGGAGAGCTGCCAGAAGTTGCTGCTATTCGTTTTGCCAGCACTAGCTCTGTTTATCTATATGATGAAAACTCTATTCCGGTGCATGCTCTCAATCGCTTAGGTATTCGCTCTGCCATGCCAGAGCGAGGCAGCCAATGGGGCGTGGCCAAAAAACGCATTACCGAACTTGCCCAAGTGGAGCAGGGCATGGTGTTGTATTTTGAACCTTTTGCTCATCATCAAGCCTTAGATAATTCTAGGCTATGGCAAGCAATGCCTTTTGTGAAACATCAACGAGTAAGCAGTGTTGCTGCCTCTTGGAGCTATGGTGGTGCAATGTCTATTCTGTATAACGCACGGGCCTTAAGTCACAGCCTATTGGAACTTGCACCTCAATGAACAAAACTTATTTTATCTCGGGTGGCATGTTGCTAGCTGGCCTTGGTTTAAGCTTGATATTAGGTAGCGAGTTAAACCTTCAGCGACAGTGGCAATTGATTGGCGGTGTTGAGCCTGAACAATTTATAGATTTTGCTTACCTTTACTCACTGTTGCCACGTATGACCATGGCCTTAATGGTTGGGGCAAGTTTAGGCTTAGTGGGCAGCTTAATGCAGCAGCTCACTCAAAACCCTCTGTTGTCTCCGTTAACTATGGGAACCTCTTCAGGGGCTTGGCTAGCCTTGGTGATGCTTAACTTATGGCTGCCGCTTGATATTGCAGATTTAAGTGCGGCGGCCGCGATGATTGGTGCAATGTTCGCCATGTTTTTGGTCATCGCCATTGTAGGTATCCGCAACCTTAGTGGCTTGCCAGTCGTGCTGGCCGGTATGGCGGTAAACATTGTTTTAGGGGCGGTGGCCACCGCAATCATTTTGCTGAATGAGCAATTTGCTAGTAATTTATTTATTTGGGGGGCAGGCGATTTAGAGCAAAATGATTGGTTTTGGCCGCTTTGGTTAGCCCCTCGTTTGTTGCCTGCCATTTTGATTTTTCTATTAGCCCCGCGGGTACTGAGTTTACTTAAACTTGGCCAGCAAGGCGCAGCGGCACGTGGTTTAAATGTAGTGCCGATGTTTTTGCTGTTATCGGTAGTGGGCGTGTGGTTAGTGGCGGCCAGTATTACTGCAGTAGGAGTGATTAGTTTTGTTGGATTAATTAGCCCAAATATCGCACGGCGCGTAGGCGCAACAACAACCAGCAATGAACTATGGTTGAGCTGCATTATTGGTGCCTTGCTATTAGTATTCACCGATTTATTAGCCAATGCCTTAAGTGAGCAAATTGGTGATGTTGTGCATAGTGGTATTGCGGCTGCACTGGTTGGTGCGCCAATACTTATAGTGCTATGCCAGCGGCAATTGCG
Organism: Agarivorans litoreus; assembly: GCF_019649015.1. Taxonomy (NCBI): domain Bacteria; kingdom Pseudomonadati; phylum Pseudomonadota; class Gammaproteobacteria; order Alteromonadales; family Alteromonadaceae; genus Agarivorans; species Agarivorans litoreus. Next base: position 4,039,357 of record NZ_BLPI01000001.1, read on the forward strand.
CGCGCAAGATCAGCTTTCCTTAAGCTTACCTCAATCAAGATTGCGTTGGCGTAATCGCTATTACGGCTTGGCTGCTTTTATTATTGCTTTAATTGCTTTGCTTTCTTTACTGGGACAGCATAATGCAGGAAGTTGGAGCTTAGCGATCCCAGATGCATTCAACTGGTTATTACGCTGGCCTCGCTGGTTAACTGCAGTATCGGCTGGTGCAGCGCTCGCGGTGGCTGGGTGTGTATTACAACGTTTGATTTTTAACCCTCTAGCTAGCCCGGACATATTAGGGGTTTCTGCAGGGGCCACCATGAGCTTGATAGGTTTAACCGTTATCACTGGTGCCAGTATTTTTAGCGCATCTCCTTGGGTGGCTATATTGGGCAGTACCATTGTATTAGCCCTATTGTTTTTGTTTAGTACTTATCGGCAGTTTTCTCCGGCCAAACTGGTTCTGTGTGGTATCGCGTTAGCGGCTTTGATTGAAGGTTTAGTGCACTTTGCGTTAGCCAGCGGCCGCCAAGAGATATACGAGATTTTGGCTTGGTTGGCAGGTTCTACCTATCGGGTTAGCCCAGAGGCCGCATTGCGCTTAGCTGCAGTAAGTTTTGTGGTAATTTTAGGCTTGTATTTGCTACATCCTTGGCTAAGTTTGATTTCGGCTGGTCGCTCGTTTGCACAAGCAAGAGGCCTAGCTGTGCCAAAAGCTTATGTGTTGATGTTACTGGGAGTAGCCTTACTGTGTGCCATGGTAACTGCTACCATGGGGCCGGTAGCATTTGTGGGTTTGCTAGCGCCACATGTTGCAGTAATGCTAGGGGCGCGTTTAGCTAAACTACAGATTATTGTGTCTGCGTTGGTCGGGGCTTTATTGTTGTCTTTTGCAGATTTGATAAGCCAATGGATATTTTATCCTAGCCAAGTGGCTGCTGGAACCTTGGTATCAATTATTGGGGGTATTTATTTTATCGCCTTATTGGTGCGTGGTCAGCGACAGGCCAGAGCTTAATCAATGAAAATGAGAATTAATTGCGTTACACTCGGCGCGTATTATTATTGCTGCCGGCGTTTAATCAGCGCTGGTTCTATTAAACGATTGGAAGTATTCATGTTTAGTTATCTACTTCGAGTCAAATGGTTGTTGTTAACAGCCAGTTTGATGACAAGCATTTCCTTTGGCTCGCAAGCCGAGCAGTTAGATCAAGCACGCAAGATTGAAGGCGAGATTGTTGACCAAGCAAAACACAGTCAACAACGTATCGACCAATCAAGTGATCAGGCTTTGGCCTTAGCGTCAGAGATTCAAGCGCTTGAGCGAGAAGTGAGCCAATTAAAGGTATACAAAAATCACCTTAGTCGTTTAGTTGAAAGCCAGCAAAGTGAGCAGCATAGTTTACAACAACAACTCAATGAAATTGGCTCAACTCGCTTGGGAGTAGTGCCACTTATGTATCAAATGCTCGAAGGGCTAGCCCAATTACACGAGCAAGATTTACCGATCCGCAGTGAGGCTCGCCAGCAGCGCTTAGCAAAATTAAATACGCTAATGAGTCAAGCGGATGTTAGCGACTCAGAAAAGTATCGTCGGATATTAGAAGCCTATCAAATTGAATTGGATTACGGCTTGAAATTAGGCAGCTACGAAGCGCAAATTGAGCTTGATGGCCTACGCCAAGTAGAGCTGTTAAACCTAGGCAGAGTGAGTTTGGTGGCGCGTAGTTTAGATCATCAACAGTATTGGGCATGGCATCAAAATAGCCAGCAATGGCAAGTTATCGAAAGTAAGCAACATAGCAATGTAGGCTTAGCCTTTGATGTAGCAAATAAAGTCGCAGCACCGAGTTTATTAGTGCTGCCACTGGCGCTAAGTGCGGAGGCTAATCAATGAAACCATTTGTATTGATAACACTGCTGGCTTTAAGTAACAACGCCGCTTTGGCAGAAGAAACCTTACTAAGCACTACGAAACAAGCTAAGCAACAAGAGTTACAGCATAACCAAGCAAGAGAGCAAGGTTTTGAGCAAGAACTAGCGCAGCTTAAAGCGCGCCAGCAAGCTTTATTGGCCGAGCGTGATGCCTTACAACAGGATACAGATAGTTTAAGTGATAGTTTCACTGACAATGAAAAAACCTTAGCAGAATTAGAAACCGAGCTGCATTTAGCGTCGGGTAGTTTAGGCGAGTTATTTGGTGTAGTGAGACAAGCCGCTAAAGAGCTCAAACTAGAGTTACAAACTAGCGCATTGGTAGCAAATCAGCCAGAGGTGTTATCGACCTTAGATCAAATAGAGCAGGCACGTGCATTACCTTCCATGGTTGAACTAGAAGGTTTGTGGCAAGCATTTGATAGCACCATTCAAGCTAGTGGCCGTATCGAACACCTGCAATTGCCTTATTTTGATAACCAAGGGCAGTTACAGCAGCAAAGTTTTTGGCGTTTAGGTGGCTTTGGTTTGGTTAACGAGCAAGGTTATGCCCGCTGGGATGGTAAGCAAGCTAAGTCTTTTATTGTGCAGCCTGAACTTGCGCCTACGGCTACAGAGTTACAGCAAGCACCGGGCAAGTTTGTGAGCTTGGATCCAAGCCATGGAGGTTTGTTGCAACAATTGGCCGAGCAACCGACTTTAGCTCAGCGTTTTGCTCATGGTGGGGTAGTGGGTAAAGTTATCGCGCTGTTATTTGCATTAGGAATGCTGATTGCCTTATATCGAGGTATTCGTTTACTCATCATTCGCAGTCAAATTCAGGCTCAGCTAAAACAACCCGCTAATCCAAAAGATAACCCTTTAGGCCGAATATTGCAGGCTTACAAAGCCGACCAAGACCAAGCTGTAGAAGCAATAGAGTTGCGTTTACTTGAGCAAATTGTAGATGAACAGCAGCAACTAGAGCGTGGCTTAAGCATGATTAAACTGCTTGCCGCTTTAGCACCAATGTTGGGTTTATTGGGTACAGTAACTGGAATGATTGAAACGTTCCAGGTGATTACTCAGTTTGGCAATGCCGATCCTAAAGTAATGGCAAGTGGCATCTCGATGGCCTTGGTGACGACTGTTCTTGGGCTTATTTCTGCCATGCCTTTGCTGTTCTCGCACAATGTTTTGCATGCACAAGCCGAGGCGATTCGTAACATACTCGAGAAACAAAGCTTGGGATTGGTTGCACAGCGGGCAGAGGCAAACCATAGCTTAAAGGCTGTAAGTAACAATGCTGCTTGAGCTAATCAACCAGCTACCTGACTGGGCCAATATTAACGAGTTTATGCTGCGGGGCGGGCCGGTACTTTGGGCCTTAGTTACCGTGATGGCAGGCTTTTGGTTGCTTAGCTTAGAGCGTTTGCTGTTTATCGTGTGGGATTTTCCGCGTTTGCAAAACGTCTGGAAGTCCCGCTGGGATGCCCGTGAAGAGCAGCATTCTTGGCTGGCTTTGTGGCAGCGTAACGCTTGGTTGAGCGAAGCAGAAAACGCTTTGAAAAGAAATTTTAATCTCTTGAAGTTGCTGGTGGCACTTTGCCCAATGTTAGGTTTACTGGGCACGGTAACTGGGATGATCGTGGTATTTGATACTATGGCTAGCCAAGGAAATGCCGATCCGCGATTAATGGCAGCAGGCATTGCTAGAGCAACGCTACCTACCATGGCTGGCATGGTCGCAGCCCTTACCAGCATGTTTATTTATTCACGTTTATCGCGGTTAAGCCAGCGTAAACAGCTACATTTAGAAAAGCTTTTAAGGAGTCGTCGATGAGATTAGGTCATCGCAGGCAACAGCACGAAGAAGCACAAGTCGACCTTACGTCGATGCTGGATATTGTATTCATTATGTTGATTTTCTTCATTGTGACTAGCTCATTTGTTAGAGAGTCAGGCATGGAAGTGCAAAGGCCGCAGGCGAGTAATGCGGTTGCTCAAGCTAACGCTGGAATTTTTGTAGCAGTGGATGCGCAAAACCGGATCTTTATCGACCAACGCATGATTGATGTAGAGCGAGTTCAAGCTAATTTGGAGCATTTACTGTTAGAACAACCTAGCGCCAAGCTGGTTATTCAGGCCGATAAACATGCCTATAATGGCACAGTAGTAAAAGTGATGGATGGCGCTAAAGCTGCCGGTATTCAAGACATCGCTTTGGCCACCGAGGCGCCATAATGCTGCGTTTGTTGTTAATCAGCCCCTTAGCGGTGTTATTGGCTATTAGTCTGTTTGTAGCGATGAACTCTATGGTGCATTTTCAACGCAGCTTGCCGGAAGATAATTCAGCGAAGCCGAATTTGTTTATTCAGCTACAACAACCTGAAAGCATTGCCCAGCGTAGACAGCGCCGCTTACCTGAGCCGCCAGAACCGATGCCGAAAGCGCCAAGTTCAAGCGCTACCAGTGCACCTGAGCAAGCGTCTAGTAACGACCAACAACTTAATACTTTGGCGATGCCAAGCATTAACTTTGCAAGTAGTGTTAGTGCGCTAAGTTTATCGGCACCTAATTTACCTATGGTTGCCAACGTTCAACAGCAAGACATTTTGCCATTGCATCGGATAGAGCCTAAATATCCAGAGCGGGCTAAACGACGCAACATTGAAGGCTATGTGAAATTCAGTATCACTATCAATGAGGTTGGGCGAGTAACAGATATTAAGGTCTTAGACGCCAAACCCAAAGGGGTGTTTGAGCACGAGGCTTACAAAGCGCTGTCGCGATGGAAGTACCAACCACAAATGGTAAATGGTAAAGCCACAAAAATTACCGATCATACGGTTATTATTGATTTTGAGGTCCCAGCTGCAGATGATTAGGATCTTATTGGCTACTTTAATGTTTTGCGGGCTAAGTTCTGGGCCGCTATTTGCTCAAGAACTCAGTCGAAATACGGCAGAACGGGTGCAACGAGTATTTCAATTGCAACAAGATGGCGAAATCGCTAAAGCCATTTCTCAGTTAGAACAACTCAAGCCCAGCGCTAAATATGACCAAGCTTACATAGCTAGAATGTTGGGGATTTATTATTGGCAAAACGAGCAAGTAGCGTTATCTAAAGCAAAGCTGGCAGAGGCTGTGAACTTGCAAGCGTTTCCCCCACAACAGGCCTGGGAAACGCGAAACATGCTGGCCGAAATACTACTCAGTGAGCAACAGATTGATGAGGCATTAAGCCATTTTGAGATATTGCTGACTCAAGCTCAGCAACCGGAATTAGCGTTTAATATTAGTCCCTCACAAGCGCTTAGTTTACGCGCTAATTTAGCTTACGCTAATTATCAACAACAAAACTGGCAAGTGGTGTTAGATCATTTAGCCGCGCTGGAACAGCTGCAAGCGTTAGATAAAAACAATCTAAGTATGCGTTTTATCGCTCAAGTGCAGCTAAAGCAGTTAAAAGCGGCGATCGTCACCAATCAAGCTTTACTGGTGCTAGAGCCTGAAACGCTGCGTTGGTGGCAGCAACTAAGTGCTTTGTACAGCCAAACCCAGCAACATCAAAAAGCCTTAGCTACTTTAGTTTCTGCTGAGCGTTCGGGATTAGCCTTGGGAGAGAGCTTGTTACGCCATAAAGCCCAGTTATATGCGTATCTGAGAGTGCCAGAAAAAGCAGCCTTGAGTTATGCGCAATTGGCTGATGCGGATTCTGATGCGGCATTGCTGCTTCGCCAAGCACAACTTTGGCAGCAAGCAAGAGAATGGCAAAAGTCAGCGAAGTATTGGCAACTGCTTGCTGAGCATAAGCCAGAGTACAACCTGCAGTATGCTCAGGTGTTGTTATTGAGCAATCAATATACTCAAGCTATTGAGGCTTTAAAATTAGCTGATCCGCAAGAACAACAAGCTAAATCGCAGCTATTATTGGCTGAGATCTACCTAGAGACTAAAGATTACTCACAGGCTTATGCCGCTGCTCAACGTGCACATAACCTTGAACAAAGCTCGCAAAGCGAGCGCTGGTTAAACTATTTAGAAGCCTTAATTGCTGATACAAAAGCTTAAGCAAACCAAGCTAATCGGAAAGAAAGGCCAAGGACAACAAAGCCAACACTGAGAAAAGTAACTGCGATGATATGTAAGGCCATATCCCACAAGTTATTGCTGGATAGTTTAGGTAAAACGCGTAACTTGGCGTCTAAGGCTAAACCAAAGGTTAAAGCCAATAATAGTAGTTTACCGGCGATGCCGTGGCTTATAGGGTTACTTATGCTAAACCAAAGGCTCACATCGGGGAGCTAATGATAAGCCAGCAAAAGCCCGGTAATCACTTGAATTATTAACGCTGGCATTCCCACCTTTTCAACAGCTTTGTAAAAAGCTAGCAGCATTTCTGGTGATTTGGCTTTTAATACTTTGGGTGATATCTCCAAACAAAGCACGATATGTCCGCCGGTCCAAATAGTTGCAGCGATGAGGTGGACGAGCAGAATAAAGTGTTATGCCATGAGTTTTTACTAGGGTCTGTTGATCTTTGCTGATGGTTTTTGCAGCAATTTATTAGCCATTTAGGCAAGGCAGTGAGTGTGCAGTTAAGTGGGCTTAATCATCACTCGCTAACGCTGAATAAATGGCTAAGAAATGCTGCCTGAAGGGTTCGGGTAAGCGAACTTTACTCTTTGTTAAGCACTTCTTGCTTAGCCCACTAGGCTTCTAAGTGCTCGCCGCGATTAAAGCCCGCTTATCTCGAACAAAATTTCAACACCAAAGATCAACAGACCCTAGCTTGTGTGGTTGTTTTCACTATTAGTGAATGAGTCAGTACTTACCTAATTTTTGGTTATTAGGATAAGTCTCTGCTAATTAACCATTTTTACGTTCTAGCTTCACTATATTGTTGGTATTAAGAACCCTATGTTTAGCTGATGTTACCGCAAGGTTTATGCTTATTGCGGTAAACCGCTTTTGAAAAACCTAAGCTCGAAGTCTAAAAGTGAGTTCGCAGGTATTTTTTAATGATCGTAAAAAAAACCAGCATTACGCTGGTTTTTGTTGATTCAGCAGGCTTGGAGCTTTACTTATGCCTTGCCTGCAAACACGCCACTACTTCGTCAAAGCCCACTTCTTGTTTTTCTAGTAATACCAGTAAGTGATACAGCAAGTCAGAGCTTTCGTTCACTAACTCTTCGCGGTCGTTCGCCATGGCTGCTAGGGCAACTTCTACACCTTCTTCACCCACTTTTTGGCAAATCCGCTTGGTGCCACGGGCGAATAGGCTGGCAGTGTAGCTTTCTTCTGGATCGGCTAACTTACGCTCGGCTAATACCGCTTGTAGTTGGGCGATAAAGGTCAGCTTTGGCTCTTGGTGGCCGTCAAAACAGCTTGGGTTGCCAAGGTGGCAAGTTGGGCCAATAGGGTCAACCGCTACTAGTAGCGTGTCTTGGTCACAATCAAGTGTAATGCCTTTAAGCTTAAGCACGTTGCCTGAGGTTTCACCTTTAGTCCATAAACGCTGCTTGGTGCGGCTAAAAAAGGTTACTTGCTCGGTGTCTAAGGTTTTAGCTAGCGCATCACTGTTCATGTAACCTAGCATTAATACTTGGCCGCTGTGGTCGTTTTGAACCACGGCAGGGATTAAGCCTTCGACTTTGTCCCAGTTAATCTTTTGGTTTAGTTCTTCAAACTGGCTCATAGTCGAATTGCCACCTCTTGTTGTTTGAGATATTGCTTCAATTCGCCAATATCAATAATGCTCTTATGGAATACGCTAGCAGCCAATGCGCCGTCTACGTCGGAAATCTTAAAGGCGTCTTTAAAGTGCTGCATTTCGCCTGCGCCGCCAGAGGCAATTAAAGGCACATTACAAATCTCGCGTACTCGGCTTAGTTGTTCTAAATCGTAACCTTGGCGCACGCCGTCTTGGTTCATTACGTTTAATACAATTTCGCCTGCGCCACGAGTTTGCACTTCTTTCACCCAATCAAAGGTATTCCAAGTAGTGGTTACCGTGCGCTTTTCGTCACCAGTAAATTGCTTAACTTGGTATTGGCTAGTTTCGTCGCAGTAGTAGGAATCGATGCCTACTACAATGCACTGCACGCCAAACTTGTCGGCTAGCTTAGTAATCAAACTAGGATCGGCCAGAGCGGGGGAGTTGATAGAGATTTTATCAGCGCCATTTTGCAAGGTGCGGTTGGCATCCTCAATGGTTTTAATCCCACCGGCTACACAAAATGGAATATCGATAACTTCCGCTACGCGGCTTACCCAGCTTTTATCCACTACGCGCTCGTCTGAGCTGGCGGTAATATCGTAAAAAACCAGTTCGTCTGCGCCTTCTTCAGCGTAGCGTTTGGCAAGTGGAACTATGTCGCCAATAATTTCGTGGTTACGAAACTTAACGCCTTTTACTACCATGCCGTCTTTTACGTCTAGGCAGGGGATAATTCGTTTAGCTAGCATTGTTGCCTCCTTGCTGCCAGCAGGCGATGGCTTGCTCTACATTGAATTTACCTTCTAACAATGCGCGGCCAACAATTACGCCAGCTACGCCGGTATCGGTAAGCGCTGCAATGTCGTTTAAATCGCCAATGCCGCCAGAGCTTTGCCAGTGAATATCTGGGTATTGCGCACATAGCTCGCGATACAAACTTACGTTTGAGCCTTCTAGCGTGCCGTCTTTAGATATGTCGGTACACAATACGTGCTTAAGACCAACAGGGGCGTAAATAGCCACTAGCTCTTCAATGGTTACGCCGCTGTCTTCTTGCCAGCCAGATACTGCTACTACCTTGTTGCCTTGCTCGTCGATGTTAATATCAAGTGCCAGTACAATGTGCTCGGCGCCGTATTTTTCCATCCACTTGGCAACCACTTCTGGCTGCTTTACTGCGGTAGAGCCAATTACTACGCGCTCTGCACCTGCGTCGAGTAAGTCTTTTACATCTTGCTCGCTACGCACACCGCCACCAATTTGAATTTTAGCTGGGGTGTTTTTAAGTAACTGTGCAATCACGTCTAGTTGGCGAGCGCTGGTATCTTTAGCACCGTCTAAGTCAACCAAGTGTAACCAATCAGCTCCTTGGCTGTGGTAATCAGAAAACTGCGCTTGTGGGTCGTCACCATAAATGGTTTTTTGTGCGTAATCACCTTGGAACAAACGCACAATCTTACCGTCGATTAAATCTAAAGCAGGAATGATCATGTGTTACATCTCCAAGAAGTTTTTGATTAGTTGCGCACCGGCTTGGCCGCTACGTTCTGGGTGAAATTGCACCCCGTAAAAATTGTCTTTGTTTACTGCGGCGGTAAAGGCGTTGCCATAATCACATTCGGCAATTGTGGCAGCGTTTACTGGCAGGGCGTAGCTGTGTACAAAGTAGAAGTAGCTGCCGGCTTCAATGCCTTTAAACAGTGGGTGACCTGCTTTAGGTTGAATTTGATTCCAACCCATGTGTGGCAGGCGTTGCCCTTGTTGCGGCTGCATTAAGCTTACTGTGCCAGGCACTAAACCTAAGCAGGGGACTGGCTCGTCGGCTTGTTTGGCGCCGCCTTCGATAGAGAATTCGGCCAGCATTTGCATGCCTAAACAAATCCCCAATAGCGGCTTTTTAACTTGTTTTACTAAGTCGATAAGCTCGCGGTCGGCTAGGTTTTGCATCGCCTCGGTGGCAGTGCCTACGCCAGGTAGAAACAGTTTATCAGCCGCTAAAATTACCTGTGGATCGCGGCTCACTGTTACTGGAAAGCCCAAACGCTCTACGGCAAATTTTACCGAAGATAAGTTGGCACATCCTGTATCAATAATTACGTTCATGTTTGCTCTTATCCTTTAAAGCAGGCGCTTATAGTGTGCCTTTACTGCTAGGCATTGCATCGCCCGATTTAACAATGGCTTGACCTAGTGCTCGACCGAATACTTTAAACAGGGCTTCTACCATGTGGTGAGTATTTTTGCCGGTGGTTTCTAGGTGTAAGGTACAGGCCATCGCGTCGCTTAGTGAGCGGAAGAAGTGCGGTACCATTTCGGTAGCAAAGTCGCCAATGTTGTCGCGGGTAAAGTCGGCTTTAAACTCAAGGTGAGCGCGGCCGCTTAAATCTAGCGCACATTGGGCTAGGCATTCGTCCATCGGCAGTACAAAACCAAAACGGCCAATACCACGTTTGTCGCCAAGCGCTTCTTTAAGGGCTTGGCCAAGGGCAATGGCGGTGTCTTCTACGCTGTGGTGGTCGTCGATGTGGTAATCGCCTACAACTTTACAGTTGAGCTGAAAACCGCCGTGGGTAGCAATTTGATCCAACATGTGGTCAAAAAAGCCAAGGCCAGTATCAATTTGGCTACCGCCTGCGTTGTCTAAATCTACCGCGATGCTAATTTGGGTTTCTTTAGTATTGCGCTCAACCATGGCTTTGCGGCCTTGTTGTGTCAGCTGCTTTTCAATCGCTATCCAGTTAAGGCCGTCGCGTTGATATTGCAAGCCTTCTAGCCCCATGTTCTCAGCAAGCTGCATGTCGGTGTGGCGATCGCCAATCACATAAGAGTTGGCAAAATCAATCATGCCACTTTTTAGGTAGTCTTTAACCAGGCCAAGCTTGGGTTTGCGACAGCTACAGTTATCTTCGTCGAAGTGCGGGCATACCAGTATGTCGTCAAACTTAATGCCTTGTGATTCGAAAATATCCATCATGTAGTTTTGAGCTAGGTGAAAATCAGCTTCGGGGAAGCTGTCGGTACCTAAACCATCCTGATTGGTTACCATTACTAGGCGGTAGCCATTGGCTTGTAGCTTAAGCAACACTGGGATCACTTGTGGCTCTAGTTTCACTTTCTCTACGCTATCTACCTGTTTGTCGGTGATAGGTTCGTCGATCATGGTGCCATCACGGTCGATAAATAAGATTTTTTGTTTTACTTGGCTCACTTAAGTTCGCTCCAATCCTTGAATTGCTGATACGGTGGCGGCCACTTCTTGCTGGTTACCAATACTAATGCGAATGCAGTTTTCTAAACGCGGTTTGTTGGCGAAATCACGCAGTACAATGCCTTGTTCACCCAATGTTTTAAATACTCGGGCTGAATCGTCGAAACGTACCAGTATGTAGTTACCGGTAGCCGGGAAGATCTCTTGCACAATATTAAGTTTGCTCAAATCTTCAACTGCTTGGCTACGAATAGCGTTTAAGCGAGCAACACGCTCGCGCATTATTTTCAAACCATCGTTAGTAAGTGCTTTTGCGGCAATTTCGGCAACTGGACGGGCAATCGGGTAAGGGGCAATTACTTTGCTCATTACTTCAATCACTTCACGACCTGCAACGGTAAAGCCACAACGTAAGCCAGCTAAAGCGAAGGCTTTAGATAAGGTACGAGTAATCACCAAGTTGTCGTAGTCACCGAGCAGTTTAACTACACTAAGTTCTTCGCAAAACTCAATATAGGCTTCGTCTACTACAACTAGCGCTTTATCTTTTTGCGCTTGCAGCAACTCACACAATTTGGCTTCATCTAGCATGTTACCGGTTGGGTTATTGGGCGCACATAAGAAAATAATTTTGCTATCTATTTTTGCCAGTGCCGCATAGTCGGGATCAAAGTTCGCATCTAGGGCAACGGCTTTAACTTCAACGCCAATGGTTTCGGCACTTACCGCATACATGCCGTAGGTAGGGGCACAAATGGTAATACTGTCTTGGTTAGGCTCACAAAATGCGCGAATCAGTACTTCAATCGCTTCATCGGCGCCGCGGCTAGCCAACACTTGATTTGGCTCTACGCCTGCGTAAGCAGCGTAACCGTTAATTAACGCTTCTGGTTGAAACTCTGGGTAGCGGTTTAGCTCATCGCCTTCGTAACTAAAGTCGCTAACATCTGGGCTTTCGTTGGCGTTTAGCCACACTTCACCACTGCCGCCAATGCGGCGAGCACTTTGGTAGGGCACCAGCGCCTGAATTTTTTTGCGGGCTAATAATGTAACCGACATATTATTGCTCCTCGCCTAGACGCAGGGTAACCGCTCTGCGGTGAGCGTCTAACCCTTCTGCGTTAGCTATAGGCACTACCGCACGGCTTAAGTCTTTTAGGCCTTGCTGGCTTAACTCTTGAACTGTGAAACGTTTCATAAAGTCTAGGGTGCCAAGGCTAGAGTAGGTGCGCGTGTAGCCGTAAGTAGGTAAGGTGTGGTTGGTGCCACTGGCGTAATCGCCTACAGATTCTGGCGTCCATTCACCTAAAAATACGCTACCCGCGTTTTCAATTTCTGGCAATAAATCACGTGCTTGCTCAGTTTGAACAATTAGGTGCTCTGGGCCGTAAAGGTTACTTACTTGCACAGCTTGGGCTAAGTCGTTTACTACAATGGCAGTACTGTGCGACAAGGCTTGGTCGGCAATGTTATTACGACTAAGCAGCGCCAACTGTCGAGCCAATTCTTGATTAACCGCTTCGGCTTGTTGCTCTGAAGTTGTCACCAAGATTACTTGTGAATCTGGGCCGTGTTCGGCTTGCGAGAGTAAATCGGCAGCAACAAAAGCTGGATTGGCTTTATCATCGGCGATAACTAACACCTCAGACGGGCCTGCTGGCATATCAATGGCGGCACCAGCATGGTCGCCGCTAACTTGCTGTTTGGCTTGCGTTACAAAAGCATTACCTGGACCAAATATTTTGTCTGCCTTGCTAACACTCTCGGTGCCATAGGCCATAGCGGCAATCGCTTGTGCGCCACCTGCTGCGTAAACTTCGTCTACACCACATAAGTTAGCGGTATAAAGGATTTCTGGCGCAATGGGTGGTGGAGAGCTTAATACCACTTTTTTACAGCCAGCAATGCGGGCAGGAATGGCTAACATTAAAACTGTTGAAGGTAGTGGCGCAGTGCCACCAGGCACATATAAACCCACATTGCCAATGGCAGCATAGTGCATTTCGCAACGCACTCCCGGTTGGGTTTCTAGGCTAATTGGCTGTGGCTTTTGCGCTTGGTGAAAAACTTCAATGTTAGCTTTGGCTTGCGCTACAGCTTGTTTAAATTCTTCACTTAAACCTTGCTCCGCTGCTTCTATCTCTTGTTGAGATATTCTTACAGCGCTAAGTTCGGTGTTATCAAACTTGGCAGCTAAAGCGATTAGGGCGTTGTCGCCTTGTTCACGAACTTGGCTTACTACATCGGCAACAATTCCGGCAATGTCGGTTGAGCTATTAACCGCAGGGCGGGACAGCACCTGTAGTTGTTGCTCTGAATTAAGTTGCTTCCAAATTACCGTTTGCATGGTGGTTATCTCAACATCTTCTCGATTGGCATCACTAGGATAGAGCTAGCACCTAAGGTTTTTAGCTTCTCCATGGTTTCCCAGAACAGGTTCTCGGTACTTACTACATGCAGGGCTACTTTATCTTCGTCACCAGCAAGCGCGAGTACAGTTGGGTGCTCACTGCCTGGCAGTAAGTCAACGATCTGGTCAAGATGTGTTTTTGGCGCATGTAGCATGATGTATTTGCTTTCTTTTGCTTCCATGGTGCCTTGCATACGCATTAGCAAGCGATCTAACAGCTCTTGGTGCTCGTCACTAAGCTTATTTTTAGATTTAATTAAAACTGCTTGTGAGCGATAAATGACTTCTACTTCTTTAAGGCCGTTAGCTTCTAAAGTTGCGCCGGTAGATACCAAGTCACAAATTGCATCGGCTAAGCCAGCGCGAGTGGCTACTTCAACCGAGCCTGCCAACATACAAGTTGAAAACGGTACACCTTGTTTATCTAGGTAGCGCTTTAAAATACCAGGGTAGCTAGTGGCAATGCGTTTGTTGGCTAAACATTGTGGGCCAGTGTAATCAAACTCTTCGGCTACAGCTAGAGAGAAGCGGCAATCACCAAAGTCTAAGCGTTTTAGAATGTCGCAATCGGTTGGTTCATTCTTTGCTGTGCGTAGCATGGTTTCTTCTTCTAGTACGTTTTCGCCAACGATACCGAAATCAACTACGCCGTCCATTACTAGGCCTGGGATATCGTCATCGCGCACACGTAGTAGATCAACTGGCATGTTTTCTGAGTGGGCAATTAGGCGTTGTTGGCGGAGGTTGATTTTCATTCCGCAGCTTTTTAATAGTGCCTGAGAGTCATCGCTTAGACGTCCAGATTTTTGGATGGCGATGCGTAGTCGTTTTTGCTCTGTCATGTTTATGTCCCTAATTATAATACTAAAAAACCCCCGGGAGGATTACCTTCCGGGGGTTTGCAATATTGTTATATTCTACCACCGGAAGCGTCTTACAAGCTTCCAGCAGATAACCGCCTGAAGCTTATTCTGGATGATGGTGGTGATGATGCTTCAGTTGGTTAAAAATCATGTAACGTTCCTGTCAACGTGAGTTTTGCCTTGATGGCAATAATGGGCATAAAGTTACCAAGCTAGCGCTAAATTGCAACCTTTTTTAACGCCTTTTTATGAATAGATTAAAGTTGTTGAAAATTTGACCGATAATATAGTAGAGGAAGCCATAAAAGGAGCTGTAGTTGTGAGCCAAGATGCGATACTACCCATTTTGCCTAGGGCACCAGCAAAGCCTGATGGTAAGGCACCGCCAATTAAAACGACGAAAGTGGTTAAAAAGGGCAAAGCTAGCGCGCACAATGATATACAAGTGCGGCCTAAATCCGGTCAAGACCAACAGCAAGCGCAGAAAAGAAAGCCAGATCCCGACGACCCACATAACATTGACTTGTTTGTTTAGTTTTAAGTTTGGTCTCGGCTAATTCGGCTGGTATAGTTGCGGCGACTTTTGCTTGCCGGAATTTAGATTGAAACAGCAATATTTCGCCAAAGATGGATTACTTTCCAAGGCCATTGATGGCTTCTCTCCTCGTCCCCAACAAGGTGAAATGGCCAATGCAGTAGCGCAGGCTATAGATGACCGCGGTAGTTTGCTGGTAGAAGCAGGTACCGGCACCGGTAAAACCTTTGCTTACCTTGTTCCTGCTATGGATAGCGGCAAAAAAATTGTAATCAGTACCGGTAGTAAAGCCTTGCAAGACCAGCTGTTTACTAAAGACCTACCACGCATGCAAAAAGCCCTTAAGTACAATCAATCGATTGCCTTACTAAAAGGGCGCGCTAACTATTTATGTATTGAAAGGCTAAACAGCTTTTCGCACTACAGCAGTGGTCAAGACCGAGCTACCTTGGCGGAGCTAGTCAAAATCAAAAGTTGGGCGCAAGGTGAAGAAAGTGGTGACATTAGCGACTTAGGCCCGGTGGCTGAGCGGGCAGATGTATTCCCCCTTATAACTAGCACCAATGACAACTGCTTAGGCCGCGATTGCCCATCTTACAAAGAGTGCTATTTGGTTAAAGCGCGTAATCGCGCCATGGAAGCTGATTTAGTGGTGGTGAATCACCATTTATTTTTTGCCGACATGGTGGTTAAAGAAACGGGCTTTGGTGAGCTGATCCCCGAAGCTGATGCCTTTATTTTTGATGAAGCACACCAGTTGCCGGACATTGCAGCCAGCTATTTTGGCCAGCACTTCTCTAGCCGACAGATCCTCGATTTATGTAACGACATTGAGTTGAGTTATAAAACCGACCTTCGCGATATGGCGCAATTACAAAAAGCCTCACAAAAGCTAGAGCGTCGCATTCGCCAATGCCGACTCGCTTTTGAAGGATTGCGAGACCGAGGTGAGTGGCGTCCGCTTGCTAAGCAAAAGCGCTTTGGCGAGATGATGCAAGATTTACGTGAAGACATGGACTTTGTTTATCAAGTACTAAAGCTTGCGCTTTCACGCAGTGAATTAGCTGACGCTTGTTTTGAGCGTTTAGCTAAAATGCGCAGCTTGTTCGATAAGGTAATGGACGTAGATAAAACCGGTTTTAGTTATTGGTACGAGACTACGCGTCAGCATTTCACCTTAAACATTACGCCCTTAAATATTGCAGAGCGCTTTAATAGTGAAGTGGAAGAGCGTAACGCCGCTTGGGTATTTACTTCAGCTACTTTGGCGGTTGATGGCAACTTTCAGCATTTCCAAACCCAAATGGGTTTAAAAGATGCGAGCAGCATGCTGCTCGACAGTCCATTTGATTATCAAAAACAAGCCTTACTTTGTGTGCCGCGTTATTTGCCAGAAACCAAGCAGCATAATGCTGAGCAGCTGATGCTAGATCAGCTTGCCCCGGTAATAGAAGCCAACGGCGGCCGTTGTTTCTTTTTATGCACCAGTCATCGCATGATTCAAAAAGTTGCCGCTGAGCTAAGGCAACGCACTGAGTTATTGGTATTGGTGCAAGGGGAAGCTGGCAAACAAGAGCTGCTTAGCGAGTTCGTTGAAGATGGCAACGCAGTGTTAGTGGCAACAAGTACTTTCTGGGAAGGTGTAGACGTACCCGGTAAGGCCTTGTCGTGTGTCATCATCGATAAGTTACCGTTTGCTGCACCCGACGATCCCTTACTAAAAGCTAAAAGTGAAGATTGCCGTTTGCGTGGCGGAGATCCTTTTCGTCAGGTATATTTGCCGCAAGCTGTAATAAGCTTGAAGCAAGGAGTGGGGCGCTTGATTCGAACTCAGGCCGATCACGGCGTGGTGATTATTTGTGATAATCGCCTAGTAAACCGCGAATACGGCTCTTTATTTATTAGTAGCTTACCGGCTATGCCCCGCACAAGAGAGCTATCAAAAGTTCTAGAATTTGTTAAAAAAGATGCTGAGGAAACATGACAGCCAATATATTAGCTTTAGATACTTCAACCGAAAACTGCTCTGTTGCCTTGCAATGGAAGGGTGAAGTGATCAGCAAGCAAGAATACAGCCCGCGCGACCACACTCAAAAGATCTTGCCATTTGTGGAACAAGTATTAGCGGAAGCAGGTGTAAGCTTAACTCAAGTGGATGCCATTGCTTTTGGCCGCGGACCAGGCAGTTTTACCGGTGTACGTATTGGCGTAGCTACCGCGCAAGGTTTGGCATTTGGGGCAGATAAACCAATGGTTGCCGTGTCAACGTTGCAAGCCATGGCGCAGCAAGCTTATGTTAATCATGCCTCAGAACGTTGCTTGGCTGCCATTGATGCACGCATGGGCGAAGTATACTGGGGTGAATATCACCTAGTAGATGGTTTGATGCGCTTGGTTGACCAAGAGTTAGTGATTAAGCCTGAGCTACTCGAAGCAAGAGCCAATAAGGCCGCAGCTGTTGGTACAGGTTGGCAAACCTATAAAGAACTATTAAGTGGTCAATTTTCTGGCGTAAGCGTGTTAGATTCGGTGTTATACCCGGCGGCACGAGATATGCTTAGTTATGCCCAATATGCTTTTGAACGTGGCGACCATGTTGCTGCCGAAAACGCAGAACCGGTGTATCTTCGAGATAAAGTTACTTGGCAAAAGCTTCCAGGTAGAGAATAGTTAAAGGATAAAAAGTTTGAAAATTCAGGGCCTTGGCCAGCCCATACCGCAACAGCCTAAAGTTAAGCAGGCAAGTAGTAGTACCGAGTTAAGTACCGCTACTCAAGCGCCAAAAGGTGTAGTGCCATGGGCGGTAATGGATGAAAAAAGTGTAGAAAAGCTCCGCTATGACCAAAATATTGGCAGTGGCGGAGAGGCTGTGTCTCACTATCAAGATGTTGCTAATCAACTTAAGCGCCAGCAGGTGAATGAAATGTTCGGCATCGACTTGTTTGCCTAAACTAGCTTTTCTCTTATCCATGCTCAGTGAATCCTGCCTTCCCAAAAGCAAACTTGCTTACCTAGAACAAACAACCGACAGCGCATACTGTTTATTAATGTTGCACGGTTGGATGGACAACGCAGCTAGTTTCATCCCTATTATCAACGAACTACCTACTAGCCACTGTATAGCTTTAGACTTTCCTGGACATGGCCATTCACCACATCGACAAGGTTATTATCACTTTGTTGACTACGTAGACGATGTGTATATTGCATTAAATGAGCTCAACCTTAGTAAACCAGTTGTCTTAGTTGGCCACTCTTTGGGAGCGCTTGTGGCCAGTTGCTTTGCTGCGGCATTTCCTGAGCATCTTAGTGGATTAGTATGTATTGATGGCATTGGACCTTTAAGTTTGGCAAGCCATGAAACGTCTACGCATTTAGCTAAAGCGATTCGTCAAAGACAGCAACTAAAACCCGCCAAAGGTTTTGCAGAGTTAGATTGTGCCGTGGCCCTGCGAGCTAAAACTAACGCTATTAGCACTGAAAATAGCCGCTTACTAGTAGAGCGCGCTACAATTCAAAGAGAAGGGTTGTGGTATTGGCGGCATGACGAAAAATTAAAACTTAGCTCACCTTTACGTTTTAGTGAAGAACAGGCCAAACAGATTTGCCAAGCTGCTGTAACACCTTGTTTATTGCTGGCAGCAAATGAGTACCCTTTACTTAAGCCAGATTACATTGCCTTGCGCCAGCAATGGTTTAACAATATTCAAACACAACTACTAAGTGGTGGTCACCACCTGCATATGCAAAATCCGCATGCTACAGCTCAGTTACTTCACGACTTTATTAAAACAATTGTTTGAAGCACTTCACTGTTTTTGAACTTACACTCTACGCTTAATGTTAATATATTGTTATTTTAAACGCCGTATGAAACAATCGTTTGAAATCTTAGAGCTAAAGCTCTAAGGCCAGTAATGTCGCCAAGTGCATAATAAAATTCACAATAAACTTGGTGGGCAATTTATACTTAATGTAATTGGATTGTTTAGGAGAACTGCGTGGATAAGGTTTGGCTTAATCGATACCCTAAGGATGTTCCTGCAGAGATAGACTCAGCACGTTATCAAACATTGCTTGATGTCTTTGAAGAAGGTGCAGCCAAACATGCCGACAGAGTAGCATTTATTAACATGGGCCAGGTGATGACTTATCGCCGCCTCGAAGAACAATCTCGAGCCTTTGCTGCTTATCTTCAAAACGAATTAAAGCTAAAAGCGGGTGACCGCGTTGCTTTAATGATGCCCAATCTGTTGCAGTATCCCATCTGTTTGTTTGGTGCTTTACGAGCCGGCATGGTAGTGGTGAATGTAAACCCGCTGTATACCCCACGTGAGCTTAAACATCAGCTAAATGATAGTGGTGCAAAGGCCATTGTAATTGTCTCTAACTTTGCTCACATTCTAGAAGAAATTGTGGAAGAAACCGGGGTAGAACATGTTGTGCTAACGCGCCTTGGTGACCAGCTTTCTGCCACAAAACGAACCTTAGTTAACTTTGTGGTTAAGTACGTGAAAAAAATGGTGCCTAAGTACCATTTGCCACATGCGCAATCGTTACGTTATGTATTGTCGAAAGGTCAGCATTTACAATACGTTCGCCCAGAGATCCAAAGTGAAGATTTAGCCTTTTTACAATACACCGGTGGCACAACTGGTGTGGCTAAAGGCGCCATGTTGTCACATAAAAATATGGTGGCTAATTTACTGCAAGCGTTAGGTATTGTTGGCCCCTGTTTACGCGAAGGCAAAGAAGTAGTGGTAACCGCTTTGCCGCTCTACCATATCTTTGCCTTAACGGCTAACTGTATGGTGTTTTTCGCCCTAGGTTGTCAGAACCTGCTAATTACTAATCCTCGCGATATTCCTACTTTTACTAAAGAGTTGGCTAAAACACCATTTACCGCCATTACTGGCGTGAACACCTTGTTTAACGCGCTACTTAATCATGATGATTTTGCCAAGCTTGATTTCTCACGTTTACGTCTGTCTTTAGGTGGTGGCATGTCGGTGCAGCGCGCGGTTGCAGAGCGTTGGCAGGAAGTAACCGGATCTCGATTGATCGAAGGTTACGGTTTAACAGAATGTGCGCCATTGGTAACTGTATGTCCTTATGACTTAGAAGCTTATAACGGTAGTATTGGCCTTCCGGCGCCTTCTACCGATATTAAGCTAGTGGGCGAAGATGGAGAAGAAGTGGCTGATGGCGAATCAGGTGAGATCTTGGTGAAAGGCCCGCAGGTTATGCAGGGCTATTGGCAGCGCCCTGAAGCTACAGAAGAATCGATGCCTGGAGGCTGGTTTGCCACAGGTGATATTGCCACAGTAGATGAACAAGGTTTCTTCCACATTGTGGACCGCAAAAAAGACATGATTTTAGTATCGGGCTTTAACGTGTTTCCTAATGAAGTGGAAGAAGTGGTGGCCAGCAATGCCAAAGTGCTGGAAGTTGCAGCGGTAGGTGTTCCAAACGATGTTAGCGGCGAAACGGTAAAAGTTTTTGTGGTCAAGAAGGATGAATCTCTTACTGAGAAACAAGTTATCGAGCATTGCCGTGAGTTTCTTACGGCTTATAAGGTACCTAAGCTGGTAGAGTTTAGAGATGAACTTCCTAAAACAAATGTGGGTAAGATCTTACGTAGAGCCTTGCGTGAAGAGGCATAAACCGTAAAATGGTGCTAATTAAGATGCTTTCCACTAGGACGCCGTAATTTTGGCAGACGTAAACTTCGATATGATAGAAACAGAGGCGCAACTTGCGCCTCTGTTGCGTTTTTTAAATGAGCAAGAAGCAATGGTACTTGCCATTGATACAGAGTTTGTTCGTACTCGTACTTACTACGCTCAGCTTGGTTTACTGCAAATCTTTGATGGCCAACAATGCTATTTGATTGATCCCCTCAAAGTAGAAATGGCGCCCTTGTGGGAAGCATTAGCTAAGCACCATTGGGTACTTCACGCCTTTAGTGAAGATCTTGAAATCATTCAGCGTGTGAGTGGCAAATTTGGTCTTAGTGTATTTGATACCCAAGTAGGGGCCGCTTTTCTAGGCCACGGTATTAGCTTGGGTTATCAGCGATTTATTGACACAGAGTTGGATATTCACTTAGATAAAGGCGAGTCGCGCACCGACTGGTTAGCACGTCCCTTACGTTCGTCTCAATTGGAATATGCGGCCTTGGATGTAATTTACCTTTTACCTGCGTATTTAAAGATCCAACAACAGCTTAAAGATGAGGGACGGTTTGATGCCGCGCTTGAAGAAAGCGCCCGTTTAGCTGCGCTTAAAAAGCAGGTGTTTAATCAAGACGAAGCCTATAAAGACATTAAGAATGCTTGGAAACTAAACCCACAGCAACTTGCTGTTTTGCAGGTATTAGCGCGTTGGCGCGCTCAGCAAGCCGCTAGCCGAGACTTAGCTATTAATAATGTTGTTCATGGCGACAGTTTATGGGCCCTGGCGCGTTATCAGCCAAGTACTATGGAACAACTGCAGCGCCTAGGTTTGCCGCCGCAAGAATTGCGGATACATGGGCAGCGTTTGTTAAAGTTAGTAAAACAAGGGCAGCAGACTAAAACCGTAGATTTTCCGCAGGCGATTAAACGTATTGTAGATTACCCTGATTACAAGAAAAGTATTCAAGAACTGAAAAAAGTAGTGGCCAAAGTTGCTGAAGAATCAGGTTTACCCGAGGATGTATTGGCGAGTAAAAAAATGCTCAATCAATATTTGTCTTGGCTTTGGAAAGAGGACCGGCAAGCAGCAGATTTGCCACTGTTACTTACCGGCTGGCGTCAGCCTTTATTTGCTAATCACGTCGCTCAGGAAGCGTAATATTAAGCTCTAGTACGCTGATATCTTCGCTCTTGTTATCCAAGCTAACATTTACTTGGTCTGAGTTAATATCTACGTACTTTTTAATTACTTCTATAATATCTTGCTTCATCGCTGGCAAGTAATCAGGCCCACTGCGTTGCCCACGTTCGTGAGCTACAATAATTTGCAGTCGTTCTTTGGCGGTTGCAGCCGTTTTAGACTGTTTTGTGGTTCGAAAGTAGTCCAAAAGAGACATCGTTATCCTCCAAATAAGCGGCTAAATAGGCCTTTCTTTTGTTCTTCTAAAAAGCGGAAATCTACGCTTTCACCAATTAAACGGCTTACCGCATCGTCGTAAGCTAAGCCTGCATCACTTTCAGTATCTAAAATCACCGGTTCGCCTGAGTTTGAGGCTTTTAACACTGCCGGTGATTCCGGGATCACGCCAAGTAATGGAATAGCCAGAATGTCTTGAACGTCTTCAACACTTAACATATCACCCCGGTTAACACGCTCCGGGTTGTAACGGGTAAGTAGTAAGTGTTCTTTAACCGGCTCTTTGCCTTGCTCGGCACGTTTTGATTTGCTGGCTAACATGCCTAAAATTCTGTCTGAATCTCGCACCGAAGATACTTCTGGGTTAGTTGTTACAATAGCTTCATCGGCGAAGTACAAGGCCATGATTGCACCGGTTTCGATACCGGCTGGGGAATCACACACGATGTAATCGAAGCCTTGTTCAACTAGATCGTCTAATACTTTTTGCACGCCTTCTTTGGTTAAGGCGTCTTTATCACGAGTTTGTGAAGCCGGCAAAATGTATAGGTTGTCGGTGCGCTTATCTTTAATCAACGATTGATTAAGGTTAGCTTCACCTTTGATTACGTTTACAAAATCATAAACTACGCGACGTTCACAACCCATTATTAAGTCGAGATTACGTAAGCCGATATCAAAATCAATGATTACTGTTTTAAAACCTTTGATGGCGAGACCAGTACCAATAGCAGCACTGGAGGTTGTTTTGCCAACGCCACCTTTTCCTGAGGTTACAACGATAATCTTAGCCATTATCTTTCCTTTATAAATTCGTTAACGGGGTTAACTTAAATTACCAAATACGATTTGCTGGTCTTCTATTTGAATGCACTGCGGAGAATCGGCGTGCTCGCCGATTTGCTCATGCAGCATATAAACACCAGCAATTGAAATAAGTTCTGCTTGCAAGTTTTGGCAGAAAATCTTGCTGTCTTTTCTGCCACTTGCGCCTGCAATGGCTCGGCCTCTTAACGCGCCGTAAATATGTATGTTGCCATCAGCAATTACCTCGGCGCCGTTTCCTACGGAGCCAATCACTACTAAGTCGGTGTTTTGGGCATAAATTTGTTGGCCAGAGCGAATTTGGCCACGAACAATTTTGCTGGGAACTACCGAAGGAGCAGCGGGGGGAGTGAGGGCTTTTTCTTGTGTTGCTTCGCTCGGTTTAGCTGTTGCTTGTTGCGAGCCACTGGTCATAACTGCCAAACCAGCAGCACGAGCAGCGGTTTTTTGTTCGGCGGTTTTACAACCTGTTACGCCCACTAATACAAAGTCTTGAGCTTCAACTATTTCTCTAAGCTGGTCGAAGTCAAATTCGCTATCCACTTCACTAATATTTACTACGATAGGTGCGCAATTGAAGAACTGAGGCGCTTGTGCCACTTTCTCCATAAGCTTGTTATTTAATGATGCTAAATCATTATTTCCTAAGTAAACGACTGAAAGGGTAAAGTTTGTCCCTTTAAACTCTATTTCCTGTCCGGACATGAACAGCAGATTCCTTTTTACATTTGTATACGAGCAATGACGCTATACCATATATTCTGATATAGTCTGCGTTTTAGCATAACCTGATCAGTGCCTAGGATACTAACATTTTCATGTTCTGTGCAGTCTATAAAAGTCTCAAAAAACAGCAAACTTATCTCTATATTGAGAAGAAAGACGATTTTTCGAAAGTTCCTTCCTCGTTAATTGAATTGATGGGGCCTAAGGAGCTAGTGATGTTGGTGCCGAAACGACCAACTAAAGATTTTGCTCGTGTAAAAATCGACGCCATAGAAGCCGCGTTTAAAGAGCAAGGCTACTATTTGCAACTTCCACCACCTCCAGAGAATTATCTCAAACAGCATTTAGCCGCGCAGGCTAAAGCTAAAAACTAATAGAAAGGGGACGTTAGTGAAAAAAATTATCAGTGCGGTGCTCTTCTCGGCTGCCTTCTCGTTACACGCTGAACCGGGCTTTGATAACTACGTTGAACAACTTAAATTAGAAGCGGCAGAGCAGGGGATATCTCAGCAAACCATTGATGCCGCTTTTGCTAATACTAAATTTTACCAACGTGCGGTAAAGGCAGATAAGCAGCAACCAGAGTTTAAACTTACCTTAGACACTTACTTGCCGCGAGCCGTTCCCGATTGGAAGGTGCAACAAGCGCGGGCTTTATACAAAAAGCATTACCCTTTGCTAAAAGAGATAGAAAAAAAGTATAAGGTGCAGCCTCGCTTTATTATTGCTTTATGGGGCGTAGAATCTAACTTTGGTAAGTTTACAGGCAACTACAATGTAGTGTCGGCGCTTTCAACCATGTCTTTTGAAGGGCGTCGCGAAGCGTTTTTCAAAAAAGAGCTGATGAATGCACTTCGAATTCTAGATGCAGGCCATATTGAGCCTCACAAAATGAAGGGCTCTTGGGCCGGCGCAATGGGCCAAGTGCAGTTTATGCCAAGCTCGTTTCTAGCTTATGCGCAAGATTTTGATGGCGATGGTCATAGCGATATATGGAACAACACAGCCGACGCTTTAGCTTCTGCGGCGAATTATTTGGCGCAAAGCGGATGGAGTGATGATCTAACCTGGGGTCGCCAAGTTCAGCTTCCTAAAGATTATGATGTCAGCAACTCTGGATTAAAAATCACTAAAACTTTAGCCGAATGGCAAGCACTAGGCGTTCGCCGCTATGACGGTAGCGATTTGCCTATACGCGATATTAGCGCTTCTGTTGTTCAACCTGATGATGCGCAGGGGCGTGCCTACCTCGCTTATGATAACTATCGTGTGCTAATGAAATGGAATCGCTCACACTACTTCGTAGCTGCGGTTGGCACCTTGGCTGACCGTATTTCTTATCCACCGGTGTTTTGATATGTATCAGCATGTTGATAACGAAGGCAAAGCTATACCATTAAGGCCTAGCAAAGCAGTCTGTGTTGGGCAAAACTATGTTGCGCACATGCAAGAGATGGGGGGCGCACCGGTAAAACAAGCGGTGTTGTTTAACAAGCCGCCTAGTGCCTTTGTAAGTTTTGATAATGGTGTTGCTATTCCCACGGGTTTGGGAGCTGTACATTATGAATTAGAGCTAGCATTGTTAATTAGCAAGCCGCTAAAAAATGCCTCTAAGGCTGAGCTAAATGATGCAGTTTGGGGTTACGCTGTCGCCTTGGATTTAACCCTTCGTGATCTTCAGCTAGAGCTAAAACAACGTGGTCACCCTTGGGAGCGAGCTAAAGCTTTTGATCACAGCTGTGTGCTTAGCGCCTTTAAACCAATTACATGCTTAAGTGAATTAGATGACGTTAGCTTACAGCTAAAACAAAATGGTGAAATAAAACAGCAGGGTAGTACTCAACAAATGATCCGCACCATTGAAATGTTGTTAATTGAAGCCTCTCAGTGCTTTAGTCTACAAGCTGGAGATGTATTACTTACCGGCACTCCTGCAGGTGTTGGGCCCTTAGTCGCTGGAGATAAACTAGTATTAACCGTTGCCGATATAGAGCTAGAAACAGAGGTTGTAACAAGTGAGTGAAGTAAGATTTTGGGAAACCAAAACCTTGGCGCAAATGAATGCCCAAGAATGGGAGTCATTGTGTGACGGCTGCGGAAAATGCTGTTTGTCGAAGTTGATTGACGAAGACACCGATGAGCTCTATTACACCAATATCGCATGTGTATTGCTTAATAGTAAAAGCTGTCGATGCAGTGATTATGAAAACCGCTTTGCTAAAGTGCCAGACTGCGTAAAAATAAGCTTAGATGATATTGATGCTTTTCATTGGCTGCCGCCAAGTTGCGCTTATAAGCGTTTGGTTGAAGGTAAATCTTTGCCACAATGGCATCCACTACTTAATAAAGGCAAAGCCTCTGAAATGCATAAACGAGGAGCATCGGTACGCGGTAAGATTGTTTGCGAAACCCAGTTAACTGGTCCGTCACAAGACTATATTGTGCGGTGGCCCCTAGACGAATGTGAGTAGTTACAATTATCGGCGTTAATAAATAGCGCTTAAGTGAGCTTGTAAAGGATATAAATGAGCGGGCTTACGCACTAAGTTTACAGGGAACTAAATACAAAAAGGCAGTGTTTAGGCCAACACCCTAAACACTGCAAAAGAAGGAATGGTCAGTTCCTTGTTGCTACAGGCCTTACTAAGACTCGGTTTCTACAGCTTGCCCAAGAGGTGGTTTCTTATTGCTGGTGTCTGCTTTAATCAGTAGTACACCTACTCCAAGAATAATGGCACCACAAAGAATGAATACTAAACGGTCGCCAAAGCTGTTTGGTAGAGCAACTAACAACATTACCGTAGAGGTTATTTTAGATACAGCTACCAACTCTTTTTCTGATACGTATTTGCAGCAGCGTTATCAAGATAGCCACTTCCCAGTGTTATGGATTGATACCTTAAGCATCGAAAAGTCTTTACTAGCGAATGCAAATCGTCAAAAAAACGGAGACTATCGTTTAGCTTCAGTACGTAAACGCTATTGTTTGCCTGATTACCCAGGACACAACGCGCTAGTGGATGCTGTAGCCACCGCCGAATTATTGCTTGCTCAAAGCAAACGTGTTTATGCTCAAACCCCACAAGTTATTGGTGCTTTAGTAAAAAAATAAGTTAGCTGCCGGAATACAGTTTTACAGTAAATGGTTGCCCCTTGGTCATCTCATCGGTATTACAAAGCTAAACCTTGATCATTTTTGAGGTTGTCACTCTCCTAAAAAGTATGCAAACGACAATAAGCTTTGAACAGTATTTGACGCGTTTAGGGACAATAAAGAATTAGTTCCCTCCTAAAGCTGTACTTAAGTTAGTATATTTCACTCTGAACATCCCTATCGATAAGGGTTCATATTTATCCCACAAGATCAGCAAGGTACCATTTAATCGGCTTATTTGGTTCTGCTTCTGGCGATAGTCAACTCACCCGCTAGATGAACATCTCTTTGAGGGAAAGCAATGACAATATTGTTTTGTCTGAACTTTTCATCAATGCAGAAACGTATATTGCTCGCTACACTGCGGATGCCTCCTTCTACATTTGAGTGAATCCAAAAGTACGCTTCAAACATAAGTGCACTATCACCAAAGTCTTGAAAAAACACTCCGATTTTGGGGTCTTCTAAAACTTGTTCTTGAGCTTGCACTACCTCTTCAATCAAGCGCTCTACCAACCTAACATCGCTCCCGTAGGCTACCCCTACACTGACCGAGCCACGAACAAGTTTGTCCCGCAGAGTCCAATTTATCACTGTGTTTTCTAATAGCTTGCTGTTGGGGACCAAGAGGTGGACACCGTCCACGCGACGAATTCGAGTGGAGCGTGTATTAATTTGCTCAACTGTTCCTTTAGTACCTTCCAGCTCTAGAAAGTCACCTAGTCGAATGGGTTTTTCGCCTATTAAAATCCATCCACTGATGAAATTGTTGATAATATTTTGAGCCCCAAAGCCAAAACCAATAGCAATAGCACCAGATAAGAAAGCAAACGCCGTTATAGGAATATTCAACAAAGACAAAGTGGTAATAAAAATCACTGCGAGAGTGACAACAAACAGAATCCGTTCGATCAGTTGAATAAAGTTTGGGTCTTTTTGTTTTGCCATCAGTCGATTGGAAATTGCTTTGATGCATAACTTTGCCACCCAGAACGCTAAGAGAATCCACATGGGTACGGCTAAAATAGCTAAGACAGTGATTGACTGACCGTTGAAAGTGAATAGTGGCACATTCAACAGATTAATGAGCTTATCGAACATTGATTTCCCTCAATCGTAATTACGGTGTGGCTCGAAATAAAAGAGTTGCTAGAACTAACGAATAAGTGTTACATCACTCTTTATTGCATACAAGGTATTCATACTGCGCCAAAAGCGCACATCACCCAAGAAACTACGGAATTATGTAGCAAGCGCACAAGAATCCGGGACAATCCCTCAATAAAATAAGCTCATGTTTTTACAAATATTGAAGGTAAAAAGATGGCTGAATCCCACGTTATTACTGCACTCGTTGCTAAACACCAAGAGCTTGCAGGACAAATCCAGTTTTATCAACAACAAATAGCACAACTTAAGCATGATTTAGGGCATGTTGAGGCCAAGATTAAGGTGTTTGAGCCGGAATATGATCTCAGTACGGTTTCGCCCAAGCGGATCTCCGGTAAAGCCAGGATATTTAAAGCCAGAGAATGCCAGGTCATGGTGTTAGATGTATTAAGGACGGCTCCTGAGCCAATGACGACAACTGCTATTGTAGATAAGGTGTAGGAATCAAAGCTGGCACCGAAAGAACACTTAAAGCAATTAAGAAATACGGTAGCGACATCACTGAGACAGGCGCTAAAAGCGGGTCAGATTAAAAAGTGTGGTACAGACGGATTAAATTCGTTGTAGGCAATAGCTGATTAGTGACGAAGTTTAACACCGTTTCATTCTCTTTTACCGCAACGAGAGATGCATGGAGATCCTGGTTTGCCATTTAATTACCCAAATACTTACCAGTTCTTAGAGCAATTTAAAGAACTGTTAAAGGTTCGCTCCAGTTTAAAACGGTTCCAGAAGAACAAACCATATTATTCTCTTTGGAGTAAGGGTAACTATACGTTTTCACCGTATAAAGTGTTGTGGCGGGAAATGAACAGCTAAACGTTTTTCACTGCCTATATTGATCCTGTAGAGGACAGAATATTAGGGACTAAAGTTGTTGTACCTTATCATAAACTCTACTTTATCCCGGTGGAAACAAAAGAGCATGCCGCGTTCCTGACAGGTTTCTTAAATTCAACCTATGTCGCAAAAGCTTTGATAGCTTACGGCTCACTATTGAGTCTGGGGTCCAGCGTAGCTGAATACCTCAAAATTTCAGAGTTCGACGATATGGATAGTGATCACCTGGCTATTAGCGAGATAGCCCGTACTGCAATAATGTCCGGCGGTGACATTTCGGAAGAAGAACAACAGGAACTTGATGATTTGGTAAATTCAGTATTGGGGATAAAGTGAGGTAATGAGGATATTGAACTAACACTGGAACTTTGAGCGCTTCTGTCACTGGTGGATGTTGCTGTATTGGATCACATTGTCGTGGGCGGTGCGCAAAGTTCTTCTATGGCAGAACATGGTATTTTCCGGTGAAAAATTTCAGAATATACCTTTGTGCATTTGCTACATAATTTCGAGAAACTAATAACATCAATGTTAGAAGCTCACATCTGACAGTTACCCGATTTTAGGTTGCCTTGTCAGCTTAGGTTTGAGCTAATTTCTTCTCAGCCAAAACCGATTTCCCGTCGACTAATGTTTCAAGTAGCCTTCTGCCACAGCACATATTTCATGGGTTCGTCCATTGTAAAGTTATTTGTAACAAATAAAAAGTTAAGCACTTTGTGCTTAGCTTTTTTTGTTTATCTACCTAAAAGAGGAGGGCGTAAAGTCTGCTGCTTTGTTGGGCGCTAAAAGCAAAAAGGCAGTGTTTAGGCCAACACCCTAAACACTGCAAAAGAAGGAATGGTCAGTTCCTTGTTGCTACAGGTCTTACTAAGACTCGGTTTCTACAGCTTGCCCAAGAGGTGGTTTCTTATTGCTGGTGTTTGCTTTAATCAGCAGTACACCCACTCCAAGAATAATGGCACCACAAAGAATGAATACTAAACGGTCGCCAAAGCTGTTTGGTAGAGCAACTAACAACATCACAAAAGCACCCGCTGCTGCGATTAATTTACCTAACATGCTACGTTGTTTGTTATCTAATACTTCTTGCTCTGCCGATTCGTTCACTAGTGGCGTGTGCAAGTTGTTGAAGAATTTATCAACGTCTTTTGAACGCTCTTCACTTAAACCTTTGTAGAATAGTTGAGACATTATAAAGAAGCCGCCCGTTAGAGTAATATGACCAATTAACGCGATTGCTACTTTAAGATCTTTCCACTCTCGGTTAGTAAGTTCTTGCTCTAAGCCAAATAAGTCTTGGATATGCTGCGGCCCGATTACAAAACCTACGATGTAAGACACACCAGCACCAACAATTAGGGTACCCCAGCCAGCCCAGTCAGGCGTTTTCTTAATGAAGAAGCCTAGGAAAGCAGGTATTGTCATAGGGAAACCTAGCATGGCACCGGCAAACATCATCGCGTCAAATAAACTCAAACCTTTTAAAGAGTTAATGAACAAGGCGAAGAGAATAATAAGAATACCAAATACCGTAGAGGTGATTTTAGATACTGCTACTAGTTCCTTTTCTGAAGCATGTGGGCGTAATACTGGTTCATAGAAGTTTTTAACAAAGATACCAGAGTTACGGTTAAGGCCAGAATCCATAGAACTCATGGTGGCAGCAAACATTGCGGCAATTAATAGACCCACCATACCTGCGGGCATGTATAGTTCAACAAAGGCTAGGTAAGCGGCATCAGCGGCTTTACTGCCCATTTCAGGGTGCATAGCGGCTAAGTCAACGCCTTGACCCGCTAAGAACCATGGTGGAATAAACCAAATAACAGGGCCTAAAGTCATCAAACAACAAGCTAGTAATGCAGCTTTTTTAGCGTTCTTTGAATCTTTAGCCGCAAGGTAGCGGTAAGAGTTAAGCATGTTATTGGTAATGCTAAACTGCTTAACGAAGATGAAGAATGCCCAAATAGTTAAGATGCTTACGTAGTTAAGGTTGTCACCGATAACAAAGTCACGAGGGAATTCATCTAGAATATTACCAACGCCACCAGAGTGAATAATGGCAACAATACAACAGGTTACGGTTACTGCCATAATCACAACCATTTGCATAAAGTCGGATGCGATAACAGCCCAAGAGCCACCGGTAACAGACATAATTAGCACGACAAGACCGGTTAATATAATGGTCCAGGTCATATCAAAACCAAAAATACCAGAAGCAATAATGGCTAAGCCGTTTAACCAGATACCCGCAGATACCACGCTGTTAGGCATACCAGACCAAGTAAATACTTGCTCATTATATTTACCAAAACGCATGCGAATAGCTTGAATTACCGTCACTACACGAAGTTGACGGAATTTAGGCGCGAAGTAAGCGTAGTTCATGAAGTAACCAAAGGCATTGGCTACAAAAATAATGGCAACAGCTAGGCCATCGTTATAGGCTTTGCCTGCCGCGCCAGTGAAGGTCCAAGCACTGAACTGTGTCATAAAGGCGGTTGCACCTACCATCCACCAGAGCATTTTACCGCCCCCACGAAAGTAGTCGCTGGTGTTATTGGTAAATGTTCTAAACATCCAGCCAATGGCGATCAAAAAGCAAAAGTAAATGAGTACAATCAGGACGTTTAAATCCATTTCTGTTATTCCTCTTCCATAGTAGATGCACTTACCTTAACAAGCACTATGGCATTATTGTATTACATATAAGATTAACTGCGATTTTGATCTCACTTTTATGTTTAATCCAGTTAAAAACGTTATCTGGATCCCATCAAAATGCTCTAAATTGATAAATGTAATTATTAGTGTAGCGGCATTTGGTAAACATAATGTAACAAAATGCTCTCTTTGAGGCTGCCTATCGGCTCACAATTTGTAATACATTACTTGTTTGGATTTTGAACGAGTGTCGGCGTTTAGCGACAGTTTTTTGTTGTTTTGGGGCTAGAGTGTATTGAAAAAAGTACAGTAATATCAAAACACTATCGTTATTCGGCTAGTGTAAATTTTAAAATCTGTTAACGTAGGCATACATTAGTCGGGCAGCATCAAAATTGCTGCACTAAATTAATATGAATGGATGAATTCATAGGATAGTAAAAAGGACACCTATGGCTAACGAATTTGCAATGATTGAAGGCGCTTCGCGCAGTTTACACTTACAAGTAGCAAGGGAGATTGCCAAAAGTATTTTGTCTGGCGCACTTCCTCAAGACAGTATTATTCCATCGGAGATGGAATTGTGTGAACAATTCGGCGTAAGCAGAACTGCTTTGCGTGAAGCAATTAAGCACTTAAGCTCTAAAGGCTTGCTGGAATCTCGCCCTAAAATTGGTACACGAGTTAAAAGTCGTGAACATTGGAATATGTTAGATTCTCAACTGTTAAGTTGGATGTCTGGTGTGGGCGAAGCAAGCGATACACTCACCGAGTTTTTAGCCTTACGTCGTGCTATTGAGCCAGAAGCTGCTGCGTTAGCTGCTATTAATGCCAGTGCTGAACAGCGGATGAAATTGTCTGAGTATTATCAGCGTATGGTCGAGATCGCCAAGAGTGAAGACCAAAGTGAATGGGTAGAAACAGATTTGCAGTTTCACCGTACAGTTTACTTAGCCACTGGCAACAGCTTTTATATTCCTTTTGCTAATGTATTGCAGGTAATGTTCATTGGATTTTTCCAGCATTCGTCAAAAGAAGGTGGAACTTGTATGTCTGAGCATACTGCTATTTACCAAGCAATTATGGCTGGCGACCCAGAAAAGGCCCGCGAAGCAAACTTGGCATTGCTTAATAACAGCAACCACCGATTGCCAGAAGAAAATGTAGCTTAAAAATAAAAGTGTAAAAAACCTCGCAAGGCGAGGTTTTTTTATGGTCGCCATCCATTTCATGTATTACAAAAGAAATGTTTTTTAGTTTAGATTAGAGTCGAATGTCTAATCAGCCGCTTGTTTGTTCTTTAATCCACCTCGTCTATTTCCCCCTTTTTTATGATTTGTTATTCGCAGCTTTTACTGGCTATTTATCTGCTATTTGCTTGCTTAGTTTGTAACCTAATGTAAGCCACTGAATCAATTGTGTATTTTGATGAGTTAGTTAATTCTATTCACCTAGCTTCGAGGCTTTTGTAGTATTTTATCTGTGTCTCGATCTAAGTCTTTTTGCTTAGGTAACTTACCTAAGGTTCCAGTGTGTAACTCTGTTACCACGGCTAACTTAGGTAACTTGTCGTTATTCAAGGCGGCATAGCGCTGCACAAACGATAAGAGGTGAGAAGATGAATCAACTATTTAATTTAGACGGTAAAGTGGCGGTAATCACCGGTGGCACTTCTGGTATTGGTGCAGCAGCAGCCGAGCGTATGGCAAAAGCTGGCGCAACAGTGGTAATCGCTGGGCGAAAGAATGCTATTGAGTTTGCCGATCGCATTGGCGGTATTTTTGTAAAAACCGATGTGTCAGACGAAAACTCGGTTCGCAACCTGATGGCCGTAGCCAACGACCTATGCGGAAAAATCGACATTGTAGTCAACTGCGCTGGAGTTAATCGCGGTTACAACACGTTGCTTGAATCTGAAAAAGAAGATTTTGATTTCAATTTTAATGTGAACACCATGGGTGTGGTTTATGGCATTAAACACGCCACACAGTATATGACCCAAGGCGGTAGCATAGTGAATGTTGCCTCTGCCGCGGGTGTACAGGGTGTGCCTTACTTAGCGCCTTATGTAAGCTCTAAATGGGCGGTATTGGGGATTACTAAAACCGCTGCCTTAGAGTTAGGTGAGCAAAATATTCGAGTGAATGCCATTTGTCCAACGTCGGTGGATACACCAATGGCACGAGCCGAAGGTGGTGAGCCTCAATTGCGTATGGAGCATAAAGCAGTGCCGCTTGGTCGCATTGCCGAGCCCGAAGAAGTGGCAGCTATTATTCACTTTCTAGCTGCGCCAGATTGTGCTTTTGTTAATGGACAAACGATTGGTGTAGATGGCGGCTTTACTGCGGGTATGAGTATTAATGCCTACAATAGCTTAGCTGCGGAGTAGTTATTTGGCCAAGCTGCGCTGAGCTAAGACTCTGCCCAGTGATTCGAGCTATCAAGTTACATAAACCACTAAGTGTTCGGTGAGCAATAATTTCTGCCTTTTATTGCTTTGATTGCTTAGTTTGGCTACTTGCCACCGGTAATACAGCGTATTACCGGTTTTTTTGTTTACGCAGCGGTGTTGCTTGTGCCGCCGTTGTCGGTAAATGTGGCTTTAGCTGCCAGTATTCGAGTGACCGTGGTTACGCTGCACAATGCGGCAAAGATAAGTGCCAACGTAGCGAAGTGTTGTGGGAACAAACAAAATAGTACAAAGGTGGCGATAGTTTCTGTTCCTTCCGTTAAACCACCTAAATAATACAACGACTTATGCGGATACACTGTATTATCAATGTTGCGCTTAGCGGCCATAATCGCAAAGGTTAAGAAGCTTGAACCGGTGCCCATAAAGGTCCAAATAAGTACATTGGCCGCAACGGCATTTTGCTCGGGAGCTGCTAGCGCAAAACCCAACACAATGCCGGAGTAAAAAATAAAATCGCAAACAATGTCGAGATAGCCGCCAAAATCACTGCAACCTTGTCGGCGCGCTAATGCACCGTCTAAGCCATCAAAAGTCCGATTGAGCAAAATAAGCGCCAAGGCAACATGGTATTGCTGAAAAGCGAGAAAAGGGATGGCGCTTAAACCAATAAAAAAACCAATAAGGGTAATTTGATTGGCGCTTAAACCGGCATTATCGAGTTGTTTAGCACTGTAATCTAATGGCGCTTTTATAATTTTTACGGCGTAACGGTCTAACATTGTTGTCCTATTTATTGTTGTTTATCTATCGCATGCTTAGCGAAAGTCTCGCGAGCGTACCGATAAATCGGCGAGTAACCACGAACAGTCTTCAAGCTTCCCTGCAATAATATGTATTACTTCATCGCAGCGTTCTAATCGTCCGTGAACTTTTAGAAGACGAGAAGAAATAAGAGCTTGGCGCTGCGCTTTAGCCGTTGCTGACCAGACTATCACATTGCTGTTGCCCGTTTCATCTTCTAAGGTGACGAAGGTGACATCGGCTGAAGAACCTGGCCGTTGCCGACCCACTACTAAACCTGCCACCTTAACTAACTGACCGTGTTTACAGTGATGCAATTGCGCTTGTGAATAACAATTTTTTAGCGCCTGATGTTCACGCAGTAAATGCAGAGGGTGTCGGCGTAAACTAACCCGAGTTGCGTGGTAGTCTTGGCGAATATCTTCTATTTCGCTAGGTGCAGTTAAGTTTACCGGTGCTTCTTTGGGCATAGCAAATAGTGGTAAGGGGGCCTCGGTACCGCTCATTTTCCAGCGGGTTTGGTGGCGATGCCCTGCTAAACAGGCAAAAGCGTCGGCAGTGGCTAAAGACTCTAAGCTGGTTTTATCGAGTTGCTGGGTTAATTCACTGAGTTGGCTAAAACCTTGGCTTGGTCGATTTGCTAATAAACGCGCAAACTTTTTTTTGTTTAGTCCTTTTACTTGCTTTAACCCTAATCGAATTGCGCCCTTAGGATCTTGGCTGTAGTCGAGACTATGTTCCCAATTGCTTTGGTTAATGTCGATGGGCAGAATTCTCACTCCGTGGCGTTGTATATCTTGAATTAATTGGCTAGGGCTATAAAAGCCCATGGGTTGGCTATTAAGCAGTGCACAGCAAAATGCTGCTGGCTCATGGCATTTAAGCCAAGACGAAATGTAAACCAGTAAGGCGAAACTGGCTGAATGAGATTCGGGGAAGCCGTACTCACCAAAACCTTGAATTTGCGAAAATAAACGCTCAGCAAATGCGACAGGGTAGCCGCGCTGTTGCATGCCGTTGATGAGTTTATCGCGAAAGTAGGCTAGCTTGCCGTTGCGCTTCCAAGTGGCCATAGCGCGACGCAGTTGGTCTGCTTCGCCGCCACTAAATCCTGCTGCTACCATGGCCAACTTAATTACTTGCTCTTGAAAAATTGGCACGCCAAGGGTGCGCGCTAATACGGCTTCTACTGCAGGGCTTGGGTAATCTACCGGCTCTTCGCCATTACGTCGGCGCAAGTAAGGGTGCACCATGTCGCCTTGAATTGGGCCGGGGCGAACAATCGCCACTTCTATCACTAGATCATAATAGTTGCGTGGTTTTAGCCGTGGCAACATGCTCATTTGTGCGCGTGATTCAACCTGGAAAATGCCCACACTGTCGCCTTTGCATAGCATGTCGTAAGTGGCGCTATCATCTTGTGGAATATCGCTAAGGCTAATGGTGCGTTGTTCCCGTTGGCTTAAGCTGGCAAGGCAGCGGCGAATCGCGCTTAACATTCCCAAAGCCAGTACATCTACTTTCATTAAATGTAGTGCTTCTAAGTCATCTTTATCCCACTGGATGATAGTGCGATCGGCCATGGCGGCATTTTCTATGGGGACTAAGTCACACAGCTTGTCTTGGGCAATGACAAAACCACCCACATGTTGTGACAAGTGACGAGGAAAGCCGCGTAATTGTTCCACTAGTTCAGCAAAATTGCGTGCATTAGCTTCTGGTAATAGGCCAGCTTGAACAATCTTTTGACTGGTTGAGTTACTGCCATCACGCCAATCAATATTGTGGTTAAGGCCATGTAGTATATGCGCAGGAATAGCTAGGGCTTTACCTATTTCGTTAATTGCACTGCGGGTGCGGTAGGTGACAATACTGGCAGCTAAAGCAGCGCGGTCACGGCCATATTTTTGATAGATGTATTGAATGACTTCCTCGCGGCGCTGGTGTTCAAAATCGACATCGATATCTGGTGGCTCATTACGTTCTTTAGAAATAAAGCGCTCAAACAGTAAGCCCACTTGGTTGGGGTTAACTTCGGTAATACGCAAGCAATAACACACCACTGAGTTGGCGGCAGAGCCTCGCCCTTGGCAGAGAATGTTTTGTTGCCGTGCGTAGGCCACAATATCGTAAATAGTGAGAAAGTAGTGTTCGTAATTGAGCTCGCTAATTAAGCTTAACTCATGTTCGATTTGCGCTCGTAGTTCAGCAGAAAGCTGCTCACCAAAACGCTGTTGTATGCCTGTTTCAACCAGTTCTCGCAGGTATTGCTGGGCGCTATAACCTGCCGGTACATTGTCTTTAGGGTATTGATAGCGAATTTCATTAAGACTAAAACAACATTGCGTAGCAAGTTGAGTGCTAAGGGCTAATTCTTCACTAGAGTAGCGCTGTTGCAAATGAGGCCACTGTAATAGGCGACGTTCGGCATTACTGCTTAATAAAAAACCCGCTTGCTGCACAGTGCTGTGTTGGCGAATGGCATCAAGAATGTCGGCTAAGCGCTTTCTATTAGCCAAGTGCATGCGTGGATTAATGGATGCAAGGCAGGGCATTGCGTGTTGCTTGGCTAATTGCCGATAACTGTTTAGCACTTTAGTGGGTTGAGATAAGTCGTTATGCAACAGCAAATAGAGGCTTTGAGATAATTGTTGCTGCAGCTGCTTAAGGTGTATTGCTTGTAGCGCAGGAGTGGCTTTAACCAAGAGTAAGCATTGGTTAAGTCGTTGATCAAATTGCTGTAGTGTGACTTGATAACTGCCTTTTTTACTGTGCTTTCTTGCTTGGGTAATAAAGCGACAAAGTTGCTGATAACCTTTAAGGTTTTTAGCCAGAACCACCAATTGGCATTGTTCATCGGTGGTAAATTGGCTACCCACAATAAGTTTAATGGCTAATGGTTCGGCGGCTTGATGAGCTCGAACAACTCCACTTAATGAGCATTCATCAGTAATCGCAATGGCTTGATAGCCGTAACGCTGGGCTTGCTCTACCATTTCTTCTGGGTGTGAAGCGCCGTATAAAAAACTAAAGTTACTCTGGGCATTAAGCTCGGCAAAAAGCGTGTTATTCATTAGGCAAACCAGCCGTGCAGGTACCACTGTTGTTTTTCTCGGCATACCCAAGCCAGGCCTTGATTGGGACTTTGTGCTATGTAGTAATCTCGGTTAATGCTTTGTTCATCCCACCACCCGCTAGCGATGCGTTCGGGCTCAGAGAGTAGGGCGTAATGTTCAATATTGATGGGTTTTAGCTGTGGCAGTAGCCAGCAGGGGCGAGCAAACTGTGTAGGGTAATTAAGCGTCTCATGCTGAGACAAAGGCTGGTATTGGCTGGCATACTCGGGGCGAAAATCTGCTTGGCAGCCTAAGCGGCTAATTGCTTGCTCGCCCAAACGCACACTTAATTGGTCAAACAGCAAGCTATCACTCGTGGATTGCTGCTGTTCAAACAAACCGGTGATTTGGTGGCCAAGAGGATAAAGGGCTTGGCAATCTAGGCTAAATTCAATCACCGCAGCTGCTAGGCGAGTTGATTCCAACTTTAAACGAAATAGTGCTAGCCAATCTTGGCTGGTTTGTAATAAACGAGCACTTTTTAAGATGATTTGTTCGCTGGGTTTATCTCTAAAATTTAAACGCAGTACCAATATATTGCTGCAAAGCTGGTGTTGTCTTAACCACTGCTGAAAATGTTGGCAAGCCTGTTTTAGTGAAAACATTAAACCTTGAATCGTGTGGGTTTCGGCTAACAAAGGAAAACGTTGCTGGTAATGGGCTTGTGCTGTGATGAAGCGCAGTGGAGTCGTTAATCGCCCATTAGCTTGATCGAGTAACGCTAGGCTATCTTCGCCTAAACGTTTACGCAGCTCTGGCCGAGGTAAACCATAAAGCTGTTTAATGGTATATAAGCCCATTGCTTGTAAAGCCGTGACTTGGTGAGAGGGTAAGTCGCTAAAGTTCAGTGGTAAATCGGCTAGCTGGGTAATTCCCGATCCTGCTTGCTTGATATTTTGTGAGCGAGCTAACCAGCGGGCAGCTATCGCGCTATGGGCATGGGCAATACGAAAGCTAAGCTGTTGTTGCTGGTAGTGTTGTACCAACTTAGACACATGCTGCTCTGGCTTAGGGTAAATATTACGCATACCGACACCGCTAATATACAGCCCGTTATCTGGATGTACTGCAACTTGCGCTGAGTAGTGCAAAGCTTGCTGGGCTAAGGCGTCAAAGTAGGCATCACAAGA
The DNA here is from genome assembly GCF_019649015.1 of Agarivorans litoreus. Taxonomy (NCBI): domain Bacteria; kingdom Pseudomonadati; phylum Pseudomonadota; class Gammaproteobacteria; order Alteromonadales; family Alteromonadaceae; genus Agarivorans; species Agarivorans litoreus. The sequence goes on from NZ_BLPI01000001.1 coordinate 4,077,928, forward strand.
TAAATCACTTTGTTGATATAAACAGAGCTGTGGTGCTAATTGGTAAGCGGTATTAAGCGAGCAACCTAAATAAACCCCTAAGTGATGTGCTACTTGGTTAAGTTGAATGATTTGCTTGTTGTGATGTATTGCCAAGGCTTGTTGGCTGGGGTGCTCGCGTTGTAGTAGGTCCAACGCGAGCTGGGGAAAATCAAGGTAAATCCAATACATGTTGCACTTGCATAAAAGGCATCGGCATTAATTAAGTCGTGGAATGTGTTGCTCATAGAGCGGGGCGCCGCCACGACGTTTTAGCAGATGGTAGTTAATGTGTTCTGGTGACTTGCTAGGGTGCAAGGCCATTCTTACGCTGGCGCTAGAGCTTTGCTGTTGTTGCTGTAGCGGTCTAAATAAATAACTTAAGCAATCTCCTTGTTCTGCTGCTAACTGCAAGCGGCGGCTGGCTTTTAAATCTAAGCCGTCTAACCAGCCTAATACTGCGCTACAAGAGCCACTTTTTAATGCTTGCTCAATGGTCCACAGGGTATCGCTACACTGCTCAGATCGAATAACAATGACTTTACTAATATCTACGCCATGCTGCTGTAGTGCAGGGGCATTAGGCATAAATGGTGGTGCAACCCAAATAATCCAGCGCGATTGTTGACTAAGCTTAGCTAGAGCAGGAAGCAATAATTGTAACTCGCCAATGCCATGTTTTTCGTACAGCACTTCGGTGATGCCGCCTTGTGGCCAACCATGGTTAGGTAGTTGTTGGTCGAGTTGTGCAAAGCCACTTGAATGAACGTTAAGATGACTGTGTTGCCATTGGCTGCCTTGCCATACCTTGTTGCTTTGTAGCAGTTGTTCAATTTGTTGTGCCATTGTTCGCTCCATGCTCTAAGTCAATGTCGAAGTTTAACTGTGTTTTTGTACAGTGTATGGATATACAGTATTCTTTGTTTGGAGATTTTGCAAATGTTTTTTTTGCTTTATATGTATGACAATTAAACTGATGTGCTAGTAATTTTTCGTAAATACTTGCAAAATAACATTGAAGGCTGAAAAGGTTTTCATAGGAAGCGTGCTAATAAATAGGGATTAAAATGATAACTCTTGGTGAATACATAATAGAAAAACAACACCAGTTTCCCGATGCCACAGGGGAGCTTACTCAGCTATTAGGGGCTATTCGTTTAGCCGCTAAAGTAGTTAACCGTGAGATCAACAAAGCAGGGTTAGTTGATATTATCGGCGCTACTGGCGTAGAAAATGTGCAAGGAGAAGTGCAACAAAAATTAGATTTATATGCGAATGAGAAATTTAAAGCTGCGCTTGAGGCGCGTGGTGAGGTATGTGGCGTAGCCTCTGAAGAAGAAGATGAGTTTGTTAGTTTTGACAGTGCTCGTTCTATCGACAGTAAATACGTTGTGCTAATGGATCCTTTAGATGGTTCCTCAAATATTGACGTAAATGTGTCGGTTGGGACTATTTTCTCAATTTATAAGCGTATCAGCCCTTGTGGTGCGCCAGCAGTATTAGAGGACTTTTTGCAACCGGGTCATCGCCAAGTCGCTGCAGGATATGTGGTATATGGTTCGTCGACGATGTTGGTGTATACCACAGGTCATGGAGTTCATGGTTTTACCTGTGATCCATCGTTAGGGGTGTTTTACCTTTCTCATGAGAATATGACCATTCCTGATGACGGGGTAATTTACTCAATCAATGAAGGTAATTACCTTAAGTTTCCAACTGGGGTTAAGAAGTACTTAAAGTACTGCCAAGAAATTGAACCAGAAACCAATCGACCTTATACCTCGCGTTACATTGGATCTTTGGTGTCTGATTTTCACCGCAACTTGCTAAAAGGCGGAATTTACATCTACCCCTCAACGGCCTCTGCACCTAAAGGGAAGTTACGTTTATTGTATGAATGTAATCCGATGGCCTTTTTGATTGAGCAAGCAGGGGGCAAGGCCAGCGATGGCTTTACTCGTATTATGGATATTGAACCAGAAGAGCTGCATCAGCGGGTTCCCTTCTTCTGTGGCAGTAAACATATGGTTGAAACCGTTGAAGAGATGATGCGAGAGTATTCATCTGAAGAACAGTAAAACTAGCTCTTAATATTGTTTGCCCTGGTGAGCCAATCATCAGGGCAGACAAAGATACGCTTTTCCTGCTGCTTAGCTTGCTCTGGTAAGTAGAGTTGTACAGGACCTCGTGAAACATCTACTACATTACCAGCTTTGCTTAGTGGATAAGCGCCAGGGCTAAGCCATTGCTGCTTAGCCAATACACACCACCCCTGAGCTTGCATTGTTTGCCATTGAGTTAGGCTATACCAATGCAAATTTTGTGGAGTGGGGTGGCTATCATTGCCTAATCTAAACAAATACCCGGGCAACACAATGCGCTGTTTAAAAGAGTAGTTAGCATATTTTTGGGCTAATGCTTGGATCTGTGGGTGTTTACCTAAAGGGATTTGCTTGAGCAGTAATTTGCTGAGTTTATTGCTCAGTCTGTCTTGTTGATTAGGCCCCAAGTAATCAGAAGCGCAAGGTGAAGCATTGCGTGCTAGGTAAAACTTCACAGCTAGCTCCCAGTGCTCTATTTGTTGCTGCTGATGGTTTACCAGCAAAAAGTCGATAGCGCCTTGGGTGCGCCCATGGTGTTGCACAGCGACATTATCGGCGAGTAATTGCCATTCTGGGTGTGCTTCAATTAAGCCCCGCCACAATTGCTCAAAATATAAACCTAAGCGAGAGTTAGCCTGTGGCTCAACTATATGGGCTAAATGCTCCTTAAGCGCCCATTGCCACTGTTGTTGCCAGGTAGAGTCAACCATAAAAGGCAGGGCATGAGGCAGCAAAGCAGGCGCGTTTAAACACCAGTGCAGATCATTTTCCCATGTTTTTTTATTCACAAATGTTGCTCTTTTGTTATTAATTTACACTTGTTTAAAGATTTTGCTTTTTATTTCGACTGTTTCACTGGTTTTTGTAGTTTTATTACCAAATATTAGCTACTATTTGGTGGTCTAACCAGTTGAGGTGTTCGAAATGAGTAAGCAATTTTCTACCAGCATTATCATCGTTCGTCGTATCGCACTATTTTTAGTGGGTTTGGTTTCTTTCCCTTTTGTTGCCCTTGCCGGCCTAAGAGCGCCTTTCTATAGCGCATTGCACCGCCAGTGGATTAAGCGCAATGATCGTCCAAGTTGGATGCAGCAAGCTGACAAAATTAACCAGTTTGTTTTGTTCTAATCTATAAGGCTTGTTTAAAGCTGGGTCTGCTACTTACAATGTGCCAAACCATTGTGAGTTAATGTAATGAAAAATACCCGATTAGAAAACATATTAAACCAGCACTTAGAAAGCTTTAAGTTTAAAGACTACTGCCCCAATGGCTTACAAGTAGAAGGTCGTGCAGAGGTTAAGCGAGTTGTTACTGGTGTTACAGCTTGCCAAGCCTTAATTGACCAAGCCATTGAGCATAAAGCCGACGCTATCTTGGTTCATCATGGCTTCTTTTGGAAAAACGAAGCGGCAGTGGTTACCGGTATGAAGCGTCGTCGCCTGCAAGCCTTGTTAAACCATGATATTAACCTTTATGGCTACCACTTACCCTTAGATGTACATCCAGAGCTTGGTAATAATGCACAGCTCGCTAAGCGCCTTGGCATTACCTTAAAGCGTGGCCTCGAAGCGTGGGATCCGCGTAGCGTAGCCATGGTGGGTAAGTTAGAAGAGCCACTTTCCGGTGAAGCATTTGCCAAACGTATCGAGCAGGTGCTGCAGCGTAAACCTTTGCACATCGCTAATGGCCATAGTATTCAAAAAGTAGGTATCTGCACAGGTGGTGGACAATCCTATCTTGGTTTAGCGGCTGAGCAGGGCTTAGATGCATTTATTAGTGGTGAAATTTCTGAAAACACCGTACACACAGCGCGTGAGATGGGCATTGATTACTTTGCCGCTGGCCACCATGCTACCGAACGTTACGGCGCGCAGGCACTAGGGGAGTGGTTGGCAGAAACCCACGACCTAGATGTTACTTTTATTGATGTCGATAATCCGGTATAAGCTTAAAAAAGATATTGCGAATGATAATGGTTCGCAATATACTTGTTTTATTGTGATTGATGAGGTGAAGCAATGTTTGTATGTTTATGCCACGGCATTACTGATAAGCAAATTAAAGAAGCAGTGCAACAAGGCTGTGAAAATTTAGCTGATGTACGTAAAAAGAATGGTGTTGCTTCTGAATGTGGAAAATGTGCCAGAATGGCCAAAACCATCATTGATAAAGAATTATCTATTACACCTAAGTACTACGAAGTAGCCTAAGCCTAGGCTACTTACTCCGCTTCATCGCGGTGAATCAATAAATCAAAGCCCTTATCTCGCCAATATTGAATAAGTTCTGGCTGAACACCTAGTATTGCCAAAGCCACCTGTTGTTCCTGACAGCGTTGTTTTACAGCTTGCCAAAATCCACGGTTGTCATTATTTACATTGAGTAAGATCCACATATCTAAAGAAATCACTAATACGTCAATCAAGTCCAGTACAGTAGGGTGGTTTTTAAGTTGTGCGACTAGATTAGGTTGCCAAGCTAGCTGCACGTTTTGTTGCTTTATTCGCACTAAGCTGGTTAGATTTTCCATGGGCAGTTCAGGATTAAATACCAGCATCATTTCTGAATAGTGATCGGCTATTTGCGTTAGCGCTAAATTACGGTGATTCAGCTCTTGCTTAAAGTGGTGCCAATATACCGCATTAACAGGGGTATTAAATTGTTGGTCTTGCTCAATGTTGGTTGGCCAATCCCAGTAGCCAATTAAGTTATTGTCTGTTGTTGCATGAATCAGATATTGGCTATGTTCAGTGGTATCACCCAACTGATTTAGCTTGTGTCGGTATAAGCGAAAAAACTGACGACTTAAGTAGGCAAGTTGCGGTTTAAACTGGTCGATAGAAACGGAAGTATATAGGTTTAAACCATAATGTTTTGCCAACAGAATAATGCTGTTTTTCAGCTTAGATTGTTCTTGAAAAACCAGGATTAAGCCGGGGCGATGTAAAATAGCCGCAAGACGCTCTAAGGCATCAATAATATGTGGGTCATCATCGTAGACCACTAGCATCACTAAGCTTGCTTGCTGGAGGTGCTGAGCAATACCTTGCTGCTGCGGCTGCCAATATTCACAAAAGCTAAAACCTAATTCCTGCACTTGTTGCCGCAATGGTTCGGTAGGTCGAGGGTTATATAAGTAAACGAACTTATTGTTAGCCCATTGTTGGTACTGTAGGTTAATGCTGTCGCCCCAATGAGCAAACTGCTCATCTAACTCCTGTTGACTGTAGCAGTAGATAAAATCGGGTAAGTCAAAAGACATCGCGGGCATTTTACCTATCAAAAATACCGAGATCTGCGATTGCTCTTCAAGTAAATCAGCGAGTAACGCTAGCTGCTCACTGTTCAAGTTGGCACAGTTTAAAACAATCGCATCAAATTCATTGGATTGCTGAAGCTGCAGTTGTAATTCTTCAACTTGTTGGACAGAAATGTGTTCAATGGGGGAGGTGTTACAAATAGGCGTTTGTTGAAACCACAATACTCGAAGTAATTTTGAAGAGGCAGGGGCTGAGCTTGGCGCTAATAGAAGCGCCAATTCTTCGTCATTTAAACCAAATGACCCTGCCGTCATTACTAGTAAGTCACCTTAACATTTGCCGCTATTTGCTTGGCATTATCAACGGCTTGCTCAATGCTGTCGCTACGGTTTAAGGCTACCCCTAAACGGCGCTGACCATTAATGTCTGGCTTAGAGAACAAACGCAGTTGGCTATCGCTAGTATCTAAAGCCTCGGCTAAGCCACTAAAACGTATGTCTTGAGATTGGCCATCGCCCATGATCACCGCTGAAGCGCTAGCACCAAATTGGTGGATTTGTTTGATAGGCAAACCAAGAATGGCTTTAGCATGTAAAGCGAACTCTGATAAGTCTTGCGAAATTAGGGTTACCATGCCGGTATCATGCGGGCGTGGCGACACTTCGCTAAAGAACACCTCGTCGCCTTTAATAAATAGCTCAACGCCGAACAAACCGTAACCACCCAGTTCGCTAACAATCTTACGAGCTACTTCTTGTGATTTCGCTAATGCAAGCTCTGACATCGCTTGTGGCTGCCATGATTCGCGGTAATCGCCATCTTGTTGGCGGTGACCAATTGGCGCACAAAAATGAATACCGTCTACGGCACTTACTGTAAGCAAGGTGATCTCGTAATCAAAATCGACAAAGCCTTCTACAATAATGCGACCTGCACCAGCCCGGCCACCTTCTTGCGAGTAATCCCACGCCGCGGTAACTTGGTTGCTATTACGTAAGGTTGATTGTCCTTTACCAGAAGAACTCATCACTGGTTTGAGTACACATGGTAAACCTACGTTTGCTACGGCTTGTTGGCACTCTTCTAAGCTATCGGCAAATTGATATGCAGAAGTAGGCAAACCTAGTGTTTCAGCTGCTAAGCGCCGAATGCCTTCGCGATTCATGGTGAGTTGGGTAGCACGCGCAGTTGGCGTTACCGCATACCCTTGTTGCTCTAATTCAACCAAGGCATCGGTGGCAATGGCTTCTATTTCGGGAACAATATGCTGTGGTTGTTCTTTAAGAATTAGGGCTTTTAGCGCCTCACCATCCAGCATATCTATAACATAACTGCGATGCGCAACGTGCATCGCCGGAGCGTTGGGGTAACGGTCTACCGCAATAATTTCAACGCCATAACGTTGTAATTCAATGGCAACTTCTTTGCCAAGTTCGCCTGCTCCGAGCAATAACACTTTAGTTCCAGAAACGCTTAGCGCAGTTCCTAACATTTAAATACTCCTACGTTGAAGGATAGTAATGATGGACCATTGGTTTTTGAGAATGTTCCGCGAAATTTTGTAATTCTTGCTTAAAGCTGAATCGATTGTCTTTATGTTCCCATAATTCGAAGCGTTCAACATTGTTTAAGCTCAGGTGATTAAGGGTTAATTGAGATAATAAAGTGAGAAGCGGCGAGAGAGAAGGATTAAACGCTACGTTTTCTAAATAACAGCTCCAAGCGACTACTTTGTCGCCCTGATAAGCAAACATGGCGCTTTGTACTTGGGTATAAGGGGCATAGCTGGCTTTAGCAAAATCGGCAGCTTGGCTGGCCTTATCAAGCTTAAGCTTTGCCAGTGGCGCTTGCACGCCGAGGTCGTTTGGTCCAAAAGATTGAGGAAGCAATTGAGGGAAGTCATAGCTTTGTTGATTAAACCGCACCTTTAACTGCGCAGCATTCGCTAACTCGTTGATAAACTGACGACAATAGCCACATGGTGCTGCATTAATCACTAAATCGGTGAGTTCGTCTGCTTGGTGGCTAAGTGCGTTAAATATAGCACTTTGTTCCGCATGCAAACTGCCGGTTAGTGGCCCATATTCCAACTCATAGTTAGCACCGAAAAATAGCTGTTGTTGCTTATCAACCGCAATAGCCCCTACATGGAAGTTAGATTTGGGAGCAAATGAAAAACTTGCTGCTAAAGGTAGCATGCGTTCTGCAAGCTCAATAACGTTACAGCTTAGGATGTTGCATAGTGTTTTGGTTTGTTGGCTATTGAGCATATTTGGCAGCTGCTTGCTGGCCAATACGGTTTGGAGGGCGTTAGTTAGCGATAGGTCTGCTTGGGTATTTTCTGACATTTCATCGTTCCCTTTAATTTGTCGAACCTAGCAACAAATGTTGATTACTTTGCTAAGACTTCGATTATAATCCGCCTAATTCGTGTTTAGTTAAAATATATCTTTGTTTTAGCTGTTTCTATGTAGCGCGTAATTTATTGTAACTAAAGGTGTTGATAAGTGTTTTCAAAGCTTGATTCTGTTCTTCGGTTGGTTCGTCAGTGGCAGTTAAGCTCGCCACATGAGCAAGGTTTATACACGCCACAATGGAGTGGGGCGGAATGTGTGATAAGAATAGATAATTTGTCTGCTCATAGCATCAGCTTAGGGCAAATTGATTTGTTCGACGGCCAATTACCCGACAACGCCAAGTTTCATGGTGAGGGTTTTCAAATGTTAGCGCAGAACTACGGTACTGCGAATAACATCACAGCGATTGGTCGCTGCCCCGATGCAGGAGAGTATCGGCTTAGTGAAGATGCTGATCACTTTACTGCATATAATCAGCTACTTATTGAAAGTGACGGGTATTACACCTTGCTGGGTTTTAGTTCATGCCATCGCTTTAGTGGTTATTTTAAGGTATACCCTAGTGGCCGTTTAGTCATTGGTATTGATAGCGATACCCTTGCGATTCCCGCCCACCATTACATCAATAGTGAAAGCCTATTTGTGGCTAGCGGAGAGAGCCGCGAAGCCGTGTTAGAACAATTTGCCGATGCAATACAGCAGCATCATCCTCGGCTTAGCTGGCCGAGTAAGCCCAACGGTTGGTGCTCGTGGTATCACTATTATGCTGAGGTATCCGCAGAGGATATTGAGGAAAATCTTCAACAGCTTATTAGCCCGCATGACCACTTGGATTACTTGTTGATTGATGATGGTTACCAAGAATTTATGGGCGATTGGCTGTATCCGTCTGATCGTTTTAGTGGTGGCGTAGAAGGCTTATGCAAACGAATTAGAGAGCAGGGGAAAGAGCCCGCTATTTGGGTAGCGCCTTTTATTGCGCAAGCTGAGTCTCGGTTGTTTAAGCAACATCCTGAGTGGTTTGTGAAAGGTCAAAACGGTCAGCCTTTGGCTGCAGAAGAAGTAACTTATGGCGGGTGGCGCTGTACGCCTTGGTATGTATTAGATACTACCCAAGTGCAAGTAAACCAGTATCTGCACCAGGTGTTTAGCCATATGTACCACCACTGGGGAGTGAAGTACTTTAAATTAGATGCTATTTATTGGGGAACATTGGCTAAAGGCTATCGTGCTGATCCCAATAAAACTCGCATTGAAGCTTACCGAATGGGTATGGAAACCATCAATAAAGCCTGTGATGGGCAGGCCTATATTCTTGGCTGTAATGCCCCAATGTGGCCGTCATTAGGTTTAGTGCATGGGATGCGTATTGCCGATGATGTTGAGCGAAATATTGGGCGATTTAAGCAAATAGCTAAAGAGACCTTCTTCCGCAATTGGCAAGATATGCGCTTATGGCATAACGATCCTGACTGTGTGACCTTAAATAATATCCCTAACCAACAGACCGATGATGACGCTTACAACTGGCATCGTGTGAGTTTATTGGCTAGCAGCGGGCTAGTGTTCTCTGGCGATCGTCTAACAGAGCTTGACGATGCACAGGCTAGCGTATTAAGTGTTTTAGAGAAAAACCAAGCAGACGCTGCCCGTTTTGCTGATTTTAGCTTGCAGCATGCTAAGCAATATCAAAACCAGCAGTTAGTTCGCCAATATTGGTTTAACTGGGACGAGCACAATAGTGTGAATATAGAGCTAAGTTTAGATCAGCAGTGGCAAGTTTTATGGGCAGATAAGCGCTTTGTTAGTAAGCAAACGGATAAGGGGTTAGCGGTTTGTTTAGCACCAAATAGCGCCGTGGTATTTGAAAAGAAAGTCTAAATGAAGTGGTGGGATTAGGGTTTAGTATTTAAACTCTAAGCCCACTGAAAAATTACTATCGCCATAACCAGGGATATCGTGGCTAGAGATAATAGTTCGCATCGACATTTGTTCGTTTAGTGGTGCCACAAATCCTAAGCCGACCGCAATATCAGTTTTATCAACCAAATAGGACATTTGACGTTGACCAAGGCTATGGTAAACAGAGTCTTCATGTAGCTGGTTATATACAGAATATTTGGGGTCGTAGATGTGACTAAACAGTTCAAGTCTAAAGCCGCTAAATGGTGTTTGTACCACTGGTACTGCTACCATGTCATAAAGCTCCGAATCAGAAAAGTAACTATTAGTTAGGGTCGGCGAGAAATCGGTGTCTTGATAGGCTTTTTCAAAAATTTCACCCAACACAGCAAATTGCTCGGTACTAAGTCGCAGCAGTGAAGAAGGGCGTAGGTTTTGAAACTCATAGGTGGCGTAACACTTTGGCGAAAAACACAACACCGCAGCGACAGCGAAGCATGCTGCTGTACCTATCGACCCTTTGGTGTGTTGACGCATTTTCATTTGTATTACTTTACCTTCCATGAACAGTGTTGATTATAACTTAGGCTGCCAAATAAAATAGTATTTTGTTCACGTTTTAAAGATTTTCTATGTAGTTATAGAGACTTTTTAGTATATGTGTTTTATAGGTATCATTTTGATACTGAGCGAGTAGCATTTCTAACTCTGGAAATACTTGCGCAACTTGTTCGGTTATTGAGGCTTGTCGATGTGCTTGCCACTGCTGTAACTCACTTTCATTTAAACACTCAGGATAATTACGTGCCTTGTAACGCAGGATTAACTGGTTGAGCCTTGGATCACTAAATTGAAACTGTTGTTTACTAATCAGGTTGGGGTCGCTGGAACGTAATACTTGCATAAGGTTTTTATCGGCATTACCAATAAATCCATTGTATAAGGCAGTATCAGGGTTACTGTCTTGGTCAAACTCCCGCTCTATGGCAAACACTTGTGACAGCTTCTGTTCAACCTCAGCTTTGTTTTCTGCCAACAAGTCTAAACTTTGACGACATTGTGCTCGATCTAGGCCTAATTCTTCGGCTCGTTTCGGTGTTAGAGTGCTAGCTGGAGCGAGTACTGGGCATTTATTAGTGTGAATAAGTTTTACAGGTATTGGCAGCTCATCGGCAGCCAGTTCACTACGTGCGGTATAAAGCCGTTGGTGGATTTCCTCTGCACTCAGTGACAGTAAAACACTGGCGTCTTTGTTTAAGTCGACCACTATCATGGCGTTTTTGTTAATAGGATGCCAAGCAATAGGCAATATCCAAGAGGCACAGCCTTGAGCTGCACCAAACATTCCCGATATGTGCACTAAAGGTTTGTTGTTGAGTAGATCAAATTGTTGAGCGACGGACTTTTTGTTTCGAAGATTTAGCAAATAATTGAATAGCTTCGGTTGCTTATCTTTAACCAACTTAGCCATGGCGATAGTTGCATATACATCTGATACTGCGTCATGGGCATTAGCATGGCTTAACCCGTTGGCGGCGGTGAGCAACTCGAGCCTAAAGCTAACTAAACCATCGTCAGTGGTTGGCCATTCAATACCCTCTGGCCTTAAGGCATAACACGCGCGAACCATGTCGATTAAATCCCAACGAGAATTACCATTCTTCCATTCACGCTCATAAGGGTCGAGAAAATTACGGTATAAGGTATAGCGAGTAACTTCATCATCAAAACGTATGCTGTTATAGCCAACCCCACAGGTACCGGGTTGACTAAACGCATTATTGATCCGTTTTATGAAGTCACTTTCAATCAGGCCTTTTTTCATGGCTAGTTGTGGGGTAATTCCTGTCACCAAACAAGCTTGCGGGTGCGGTACGTAATCATTAGGCGGTTGACAAAACAGCTCGATGGGTTTGCCAACTGGATTTAAGTCCCAATCGGTGCGTATTGCAGCAAACTGACATGGGCGGTCTCGCCCTGGATGAACGCCAAATGTTTCGTAATCGTGAAATAAAAAAGTGTTGTCGCTCATGTTACTAATTGGTCTTATCGCTTGCTAATTGGCTATCTAAGCTAACCATACCACAAAATCATAAAACTTCAGGTAGCTGCTCAGTTAAGCGTTTAGTTTACAACCAGTTTAGGTGAGCTTAAGAGAGATGAATGTTAATGCTTAACATCAATAAATAATTGTTACTCGATAGTGCTTATTTGCAGCGCTTAAAAACTTTTCTACTACACTGAGCGTAATGCTTAAAGTGACCGCAACCTATAAGGATATACAATGAAGACAATTACATTATTGGCAGGTTTAGCACTGTCCTTTAACATTCAGGCGGCTATGGTTAGCACAACCGTTACGCACACCATGGGGGATAAAAGCTTTGAATCAACCCTAGTATATGACGACGCTAAACAAGGATTACCTGCAGTGCTTATGGTGCCTAATTGGATGGGGCCTACCGAAGGCTCTTTGACTAAAGCGAAGAAAATAGCAGAAATGGGCTATGCGGTAATGATGGCTGACGTTTATGGCACTGACGTAAGGCCAACCAATGGAGACGAAGCAAAGGTAGCGGCAACAGCCTTGCGTAGTGATCGCCAATTGCTGCGAGAGAGAACCAAAGCAGCTTTAGACGCAATGAAACGTAGCCTGCCTAAATCGGCAGATGCTTCAAAGGTTGCCGCGATTGGCTTCTGTTTTGGTGGTGGCGCAGTATTGGAGTTAGCACGAGCGGGTGAAGCGCTTGGTGGGGTAGTGTCATTTCATGGCAACTTAGATACACCAAATACTGAGGACGCTAAAAATATTCAAGCGCCCATCTTAGTATTGCATGGCGCTGTTGATCCCTTTGTTCCAGCTGAGCAAGTAAGCAATTTTGAAAAAGAAATGAACGCCGCAAAGGTTGATTGGCAATTGATCGCTTATGGCGGAGCGGTACATTCGTTTACTAATCCCGCGGCTAATAGAGTTGGTCAAGCAGAATACCACCCTAAAGTCGCCGCGCGCTCGTTTGTCGCGATGAACAGCTTTTTTAGTGAGTCATTTAAGTAGTATTTTATATTTGACTAGGCTAATCCGCATAGCGAAACCCCAAATATAGCACCATCATAACTGCGTCTTCACATTGTGAAGACGTTTTTTTATAAGGCTTGTTATTGCTATGAATTTAATGGGATTTTGGCTTTTAGGGCTAAGTTCTGTATTTAGTAAGCATTGCGCATTATAGTTAAATAATTCAATAAACAGCCTCGCGCTAATGGGGTTTCAAGGAAAGATTATGTCGGTTGAGCAGTTGTTGTGGGTACTATTTGCCTTATTAAGCTTTATTATGCTGCTGTTAAATCGACTTCGTAAAAGCAACCTAGAGAGTGTAAGTTTATTGCTCAGCTCTAGGAAAAGCATTCTAGTTATAGTGGCAATTTGTAGCGCTGCATTTGCCGTAATCGCTGCGATTACTGGCATAGGTTTGAAGCAACTTAAACATTATCAGCTCAATCAATTAGAAGAAGTTATTGGGTCTGTGCTTGATACTGCAGATGCTGGCATTGATGAATGGAAACAAGGTTGGCAATCGAAAGTTGATGCTATTGCTTTGGACCCAGCATTCCAGCATTTCTCTTACGTGCTTATTGAATCTGAGCACAGTAAGGAAGGGCTACTTGCTAACCCGGCCTTAGAGAGTTTGCGTCAATCTATAGAAAATTACCGAACTGTTTTTGATGATTTAGGTTTTTTCATCATTTCTCGTGAGCGTATCAATATTGCTTCGATGCGCGATGAAAACCTAGGTGAAATAAATGTTATTACACGCCACTACCCTCATTTACTTAATCGGGTTTTTAAAGGCGAAACGGTGGTTATTCCGCCAATTCGCCCTGAAATCGTATTAGACGGTATGCAGCAAAACGGTTTTAAGAATGCTCCTTCAACCATGTTTATTGCAGCTCCAATTAAAAATGGGGATGGCCTAGTTGTTGCCATTCTAACTTTACGTATGGATCCAGAGCGCGAATTTTCTCAATTACTAAAAGGGGCTCGAATTGGCAAGACAGGTGAAACCTACCTAGTTAGCCGTTCGGGGTACATGATTTCTCCGAGCAAATTTGAAGATGACTTAGTTCACTTAGGCTTGTTAGAACCTGAGCAATCATCAGTGTTGAATATCAAATTACAAGTACCAAGTTATACTCGTGAGCGACCAGAGTGGACAGAAAGCGGTTACGCTATTATCGCCAAATCTAGCGGTTCTAATTTCCAAGGGTATTTAGATTATCGAGGTGTGCGAGTTGTGGGAGCGTGGCGCTGGGATGCGGATCTAGAAGTTGGCTTGGTTTATGAAATTGATCATGAAGAAGTCATGCAAGGTTATTTGCAGTTTCGTGATGTAGTGTTGTTAGTTCTGGGGTCTGCCTTAGCCTTCTGCGTCATTTTATTTGTATTGGTATTTGCCTTAGTGCGTAAAATTGACTTGAGATTAAGTGAATCGAAGCAAGAGCTAGAGCGACAAGTAGAACAACGTACCTTTGAACTGAAAGAGCGCGAAAAAACCCTTTGGGATCTTTATGAATTCGCGCCAATTGCTTACGCTTCAGTAGATAAAGACGGTCATTTTTTGCAACACAATCAAAGTTTTGCTGAGCTAGTTGATGTTAACAGAGATGGCTTAACTGATTTGCTTCTTTACGATCTTGCTGAAGATTATGAGCATCGTGACAAGGCTAAAAAAATACTAAGTGAAGCTTTTCAAGGACACAGCTTTAATGATGAAGTATTAAGTATATTTACTACCACAGGTCAGAAAAAAAATGTCAGCATAAATATAGTACCTAGCGTGGATGAAGAAGGCCTAATTAAGGTCGTGAAAGTATCATTAATTGATATGACTGAACGCTATCAAGCTCGCCAAGCTTTAGCTGATAACGAAGAGCGGATCCGCACTATTGTAGATACCATCGCCGACGGTATTGTGCTCATTGAGCAAACAGGCATTGTGCGCAGCTTTAGCCCCGCAGCCGAACAAATATTTGGTTATAGCGAAGCAGAAGTTGTGGGCAACAACGTGAAAATGTTAATGCCAAGCGATATTGCTGATCAACACGACCGGATACTAGCTGACTATAAACCCAAGAAAGAATCCTCGGTTATTGGTAATGAGCGAGAGGTATTTGGTGTACGTAAAAATGGTGAGCAGTTCCCCATGGAGCTGGCAGTTAAAGAAGTATTTTTAAAAGGACAACGTCACTTTACCGGGGTTGTGAGAGATATTACTGCCCGACGAAAAGCTCAGCAAAAACTTGCCGATAGTGAACGTCAGTTTAGAACCTTAACTAACAATTTGCAGTGTGTAGTTTATCGCATTCGCCTTAAAGAAGGCGAGTATCCAGAATGGTTATACATCAGTGAGCAAATAGAGGAGCAAACGGGATACCCCATCAGCGATTTTGTTGGGCCGCATCCAATTCGTCGTTATCAGGATCTGGTTCATCCTGATGACGCAGAAGAGAGTCTGGCGCGCGCCAGAACACTCAATCAAAAAGGTGGGGCTATTTCTCAAGAGTTTCGCATAATTGATGCTTCTGGAAAAGTTAAATACATGCTGCAAAAGGCCTTTGTATCAATGGATGACGAAGGGCGGCCTGCTTATTCGGATGGTGCAATTTTTGACATTAGTGAAATAAAGCAGGTTGAAGCGCAGCTAAGGGAAAGTGAGGAACGATTAGACTCTGCTGCATCTGGTGCTGGTTTAGGCATGTGGGATTTCTACCCTCAAGAAGACCGAATTGAAGTTAATGCCATTTACGAAAGCATGTTAGGTTATGCCAAAGGAGAGCTGCGAGACGGCGATGGTCTTTGGGCTCGCCTTAAAGGTGACTCCGCGACTTGGACCAAATTGCTCCATCCAAGCGACGTAATAAGTAACCGAGAGAAGCTCGAGCAGCACTTGGCTGGCGAGAATGATGTGCTTCGCAATGAGATCCGCTTACGTTGTAAAAATGGTCAATATCGATGGATTCTAACTATCGGCCGAGTGTCCGAGCTTGACGAGCATGGCGAGCCGCTGCGTATTAATGGTATCCATGTTGATATTGAAGAAACCAAAAAGTTAGAAGCAGCCCTTAACGAAGCAAGAGCCTTAGCCGATAGTGCCAACCAAGCTAAAAGTGACTTCTTAGCTAATATGTCGCATGAGATCCGCACTCCAATGAACGCCATTATCGGTATGTCTTATTTGGCACTAGAAACAGAGCTAGATAATAAGCAACGTAATTACATAGACAAAGTCCACCGCTCAGCAGAAGCCTTGCTTGGCATCATTAACGACATTCTCGACTTTTCTAAGATCGAAGCAGGTAAGCTGGACATAGAAAAGATCGATTTTCGTTTAGAGGATATTCTCGATAATCTAGCTAATTTAGTGGGATTACGTGCAGAGCAAAAAAGTTTGGAGTTGCTATTTGATATTGACCCAAGCATCCCAACAGCATTAATTGGTGATCCCTTACGCCTAACCCAAATATTGGTTAATTTGTGTAATAACGCGGTTAAGTTTACTGAACAAGGCGTAGTGGTAGTAAAAATAGAAGCAAAACAGCAAGACAGGGAACAAGTCCAGTTGTACTTTTCGGTAACCGATACCGGTATAGGTATGACGCCAGAGCAGCAAGCAAAGTTGTTTAAGCCTTTTTCACAAGCAGATAGTTCAACCACGCGTAAACATGGTGGTACGGGCTTAGGTTTGGCTATTTGTTTAAAACTGACTGAATTAATGGGCGGGAAAATAGCCTTAAGCAGTGAGCTAGGACAAGGCAGTTGCTTCTACTTTGAATTGCCTATGCAGATTCAAGAAAACGCGCAAACACTTCGCGATACTAATTCAGCACAACTTAGCAGCCTCAAAGCTTTGGTTGTGGATGACAATGCTAATGCTCGAGATATTACTCAACAAGTGCTAGAGAGTTTTGGCTTACAAGTTGAATCGGCCTCAAGCGGCAACGAAGCCATAACTTTGGTCCAGGAACATGCAAAAACAACGGCCTTTGATATGGTCTTCATGGATTGGAAAATGCCAGAGATGGATGGCGTACAAACTGTCCAACATATTCAGGATCAGGGTTTTGACTTAGACGTAATAATGGTGACTGCGTTTGGTCGTGACGAACTCACTAAAGAAGCTGAAGCGGTTAATATTGATGCGGTGTTAACTAAGCCTGTCACGCCGTCTCATTTGTTCGATACGATTGTGCAAGTACGTAAGATCGAAGTACTAGAACAAACACGTAGAGAAGCTCAGCAGCAAGGAGCCAACTTAGATATTGCTCAGTTACAGGGAGTAAATATTTTGGTCGCCGAAGATAACGACGTTAACCAAGAGCTGATTACCGAGTTGCTCGAATCCAACGGATTAAATTGCACTGTATGTGATGATGGCTCACAGGCTATTGAATACCTAAAAGAAAACAAGGTTGATGGGGTACTGATGGACTGCCAAATGCCGGTGATGGATGGGTACACAGCAACCAAAGTGATTCGATATCAGCTAGGTCTAAAAGAGCTGCCGATTATTGCGCTTACTGCAAATGCCTTGGCGGGAGATAGGGAGAAAGCGATTGAAGCAGGAATGAATGATCACATTCCTAAGCCAATTAATGTGAATAGTTTGTTCAGCACGATGGCCAAATGGATTACGCCCGCTTCACCAACTGCGATTAATCAAAGTGGAGAATTAGCTAAGGTAGCTAATGAGCAAAACCTAGTGTTGCCAGAGGTTGATGGCTTAGATACCGAAGCTGGTTTGGCAAATGCTGCTGACAATAAAGCTTTATACCTGAAATTAATTGGTAAATTTGCCAGCGAAGAAAACACCCCTATGGAGGATTTAAATAGCGCTTATACTGAAGAACGTATTGGTGAGTTACAGCGAATGGCTCATACCATAAAAGGTGTTACGGCTACGTTAGGCGCGCAAGCGGTGTCAGATTTAGCGGCAGTTGTAGAAAAGCAAGCCGAAGAAAATACAGTTCAGCCAAGCAGTATTGAAGCGCTAGGGAAGCAATTAATACCACTTCAACAAAGCTTACAGCAGTTTGTCTCCCAGATAGAAACAGCTGAAGTCGCAGAAGAGGGCGGTTCACAAAGTGTAAGTGAAGAAGAGTTATCGAGCTATCTACAGCAGCTTGCCCAACTACTTGATGACTTTGACGGCGAAAGTAACGATTATCTTGATAGCCACGACTGTATTTTGCAAATCTTCCCGGCGCAGGCGAAAAAACTACAAATGCTTATTGAGGAATACGATTACGAAGCCGCTGGAGAAATTGTCCAAGAGATGCAGCAACAAGTGACTAAAAATGCCTAGTAATTACTTGGGGCAGCAAGACTTGCTAGCCAAGTTCGGGTAGACTTTGCGCCAATTATTTTTACCTAGGGGATAGTTGTGACTCAAACACTTACCATTACCAGACCGGATGATTGGCATCTTCACTTGCGCGATGGCGCTATGTTAGAGGTAGCAGCAAATGCTACCGCTAAGCACTTTTCTCGAGCCATCATCATGCCTAACCTAACCCCACCGGTTACTCAAGTTGCTGATGCTAATGCTTATTATCAGCGCATTAAACAGGCGCTTCCTGAGCAAAGCCAGTTTGAACCATTGATGACGCTTTATCTAACCGATGCCACTACCCCTGAAATAATCGCAGAAGCTGCGGCAAGTGGAATTGTTAAAGCATGTAAGTTGTATCCAGCCAATGCAACGACTAACTCTGCCCATGGCGTAACCGACGTTGCCGCTCTTCGCCCTGTATTTGAAGCAATGGCAGAACATGGTTTGTTACTGTTGGTTCACGGCGAGGTGACTCACGCCGATATTGATATCTTTGATAGAGAAGCGGCATTTATTGACGCTCACATGCGTGGTTTGGTGGAATCGCTGCCTGATCTCAAAATTGTCTTTGAACACATCACTACCGCTGAAGCGGCCGAATTTGTAATGAATGCACCAGACAATGTAGCTGCAACCATTACGCCACAGCATTTGATGTACAACCGTAATCATCTGCTAGCGGGTGGTTTACGTCCTCATAACTACTGTCTGCCGGTGCTTAAGCGTCAAACTCACCAAAAAGCTTTACAGCAAGCAGTGGCTAGCGGTACCAAAAAAATATTCTTAGGAACGGATTCGGCTCCTCATGTTCAAGGGGCTAAAGAAAGTGCCTGTGGATGTGCGGGTTGTTACAGTGCACCTGCTGCGATTGAATTGTATGCCGAAATTTTTGAGCAACTAGGCATATTAGATAAACTTGAAGCCTTTGCTAGCTTTAATGGCCCAGACTTTTATGGCCTACCAAGAAACACAGATACCATTACCTTGACCAAAGAAGCTTGGCAGGTGCCTGGTTCGGTAAAAGTTGATGGCGAAAACTTAGTGCCATTCTTTGCTAACGAAACTTTAAACTGGCAAGTTAAATAGGCAAAAAAAGAGCCCTTTGCTCTAGAGCAAAGGGCTTGCATAATCGTGTAATGTTTACACAGCAATAGGTAACTAAACGCGTGACTAAGTTAGCGACTCAGTCGATATAAATAATAACCACGCAGGACCAATCAGGCTATTACCCAAATGGGTGAAATTTAAAAGTTAATAAATTTCCCATATATTTTAATGCCTTGCATACTCCTCACTGTTTAACAAAGCAAAAAAAAGCCCTTTTACATAAGTAAAAGGGCCTGCGTAAAATTTGTGTAAAGGTTGTACACAGCAATAGGTAACTAAACGCGTGACTAAGTTAGCAACTCAGTCGTGTTAAATACTATCTTTGAACTAGCCCTCTCACCATTCCCCAAATGGGTGAATTAGCTATTTCTTTCACTCAAGATTATGAAATTAAAGACAAAAAAAGACCCTTTGCATTGGATAACAAAGGGCCTGCATAAATTTGTGTAAAGATGTACACAGCAATAGGTAACTAAACGCGATGACTGAGTTAGCAGCTCAGTCGATATAAATACTACTCCTCGGCTATTATTCTCACCATTACCCAAATGGGTGAAATTTGCCTTTGATAGCTTAAATGCCTGCTTGTATGCGCTAGCTGGAGTAATTCGATTACGCCAACTAAGCTAACAGTAAGGCAACAGCAGGAGTAAAGGTTATGCCCGAGAACCTCAAAGTGCGCGATTACATGTTAATGCGCCCGGTTTGCTTTACCGCAAAACAACCCATCGCAGAAGTTGTACATAGCTTGTTAGAGCATAAACAACTAGGCGCTCCAGTGATTGATGAACAAAAGCATGTTATCGGTTGGATCTCCGAGCAAGACTGCTTAAAGAGTTTGCTTGAAGCTACATATCACTGTGAAACAGTATCGTTAGTGGAAGATCTGATGCGCACAGATGTATTAAGTGTTGGCCCCGAAACCAGTATTTTAGAACTTGCCCAAAGCATGTTAATGCAAAAACCCAAAATGTATCCAGTCATCGAGCAGGGCAAGCTACTGGGCCTAATTACTCGTGAAGAGGTCTTAGCTGGCATCGATAAACATCTACATAGTTGCTATAAGCAGGTGAGTTAGACTTGTTTTCTTAAGGATTGTTGATAGCATTTGCGCCTCGTACGCAACCTACGAGGCTTTTTTCTTGCAGTCGGCTCTCTCAAATTACAAACAACAAATATCACAGGCATTGGCTAAAGACCGTTTTAGGCTTCAGCGCCAGCTTAGCAAGCTAAATGCAGATGATGTAAAAAACAACAGCTCACAGTTACTTAAGTTCACTCAAGCACTTGAGCGCTCAAGTGAGCTTAGCTGCCGCCGACGATCTTCAATTCCAAGCATCGACTATCCTCAACACCTACCGGTTGCGGAACAAAAGCAAACTATTTACGAAGCAGTTCGCGATAATCAAGTGGTTATCATTGCGGGCGAAACTGGCTCGGGTAAAACCACTCAAATACCTAAAATCTGTTTAGAACTAGGTTTAGGAAGCCGCGGTTTCATAGGCCATACCCAGCCTCGTCGCTTGGCGGCGCGTAGTGTGGCAGCGAGAATTGCCGAAGAACTCAACACTCCGGTTGGTGAATTAGTGGGTTACAAAATCCGCTTTAACGATCAAATCAAGAATGACAGCCTAATTAAATTGATGACCGATGGCATGTTGTTGGCTGAGCTGCAGCAAGATCGGTTTTTGTCGCAGTATGAAGTATTAATTATTGATGAGGCTCACGAGCGCAGCTTAAACATTGATTTTATTTTAGGTGTACTTAAGCAGCTATTGCCAAAGCGACCTGATTTAAAGGTCATCATTACTTCTGCTACCATTGATCCTCAACGTTTCTCTAAACACTTTAATGACGCCCCTGTTATCGAAGTTTCTGGACGTACTTACCCAGTAGAAACACGTTACAGGCCGCTGAACGAAGGCGAACAGACCAAAGACATACTAGAAGGTTTGGCCGATGCAGTAGATGAGTTGTATCGAGAAAAGCCTGGCGACATTCTTATCTTTATGAATGGTGAGCGAGAGATCCGTGACGCTACCGACTATCTGCAAAAGCGCCAACTGCGTGATACCGAGGTGTTGCCACTGTACTCGCGTTTATCTAATGCTGAGCAAAACAAGATTTTTTCTTCTCATCGCGGGCGCCGTATCGTTCTAGCCACCAACGTTGCCGAAACCAGTTTAACCGTGCCTGGTATTCGCTATGTTATCGACCCAGGTACAGCACGGATTAGCCGTTACAGTTATCGCTCAAAGGTACAGCGTTTACCGATTGAGGCGATTTCTCAAGCCAGTGCTAATCAACGTAAAGGTCGTTGTGGGCGTGTTGCCGAAGGTATTTGTATTCGCTTGTATAGTGAAGAAGACTTTGAAGGGCGCGCAGAGTTTACCGATCCAGAAATTTTGCGTACTAACTTGGCCTCAGTTATTTTGCAGATGTTGGGATTAAAGCTTGGTAAGTTAGAAGACTTCCCGTTTATTGATATGCCCGATCAGCGCAATATTAAAGACGGCTTAAACCTACTAGAAGAAATTGGTGCGCTAAAGCAGCAACATGGCAAACCGAGCCTAAGCAACTTAGGTCGCGAGGTGATTAAGTTTCCTATCGACCCGCGTTTAGCCAGAATGATGGTCGCCGCTAAGCAGTTTGACTGTGTGCAAGAAATGATGGTGATATGTGCTGCGCTATCTATTCAAGATCCGCGTGAGCGACCTAATGATCGTAAGCAAGCGGCAGATCAAAAGCATGCCCGCTTTGTTGATAAAGACTCAGACTTCTCCAGCTATTTGTTGCTTTGGCGTTATTTGCAAGAGCAACAAAAAGCCTTATCAGGCAATCAGTTTAGAAAACAATGTAAGCAAGAGTTTTTGGCTTATATGCGCATTCGCGAATGGCAGGATTTGGTTTTTCAGCTATCTACGATAGTTAAAGAGCTGGATTACACAGTTAATCAAAACGAAGCTAACTACGATGCTATTCACCAAGCAATAACCGCTGGTTTGCTGAGCCATTTGGGCTTTAAAGACAAAGAGCGAGAGTTTTTAGGCGCGCGGAATGCACGCTTTGTGGTGTTCCCTGGCTCAAGTCAGGCTAAAAAGCCACCTAAATGGGTGGTTGCAGCCGAACTGGTTGAAACATCCCGCCTATTTGCTAGAGGCGTAGCTAAAATTCAGCCTGCTTGGTTAGAACATCAAGCAGGGCATTTAATTAAAAAGTCTTACAGCGAACCTCATTGGTCAACTAAGCAGCAAGCTGTAATGGCTTACGAGAGCGTTCGCTTATATGGCGTCGCTCTAGTAAACAAACGCTTAGTTAACTATGGGAAAATTGATCCTGTGGTTTCCCGCGAGGTATTTATTCGCTCTGCCTTGGTAGAGGGGCAATGGCCAGCAAAACATGCTTTTTTCAAACAAAACCAGCTATTGCTTGATGATGCTGAAGCCTTAGAGCAAAAGCAGCGGCGCCGTGATGTGCGAGTTGACGACCAAGTACTCTATGATTTTTATGCTGAGCGCTTACCCGCTGATATTGTTTCGGCTAGTCATTTTAATCGCTGGTGGAAAGATGCCAGTAAAAAGCAGGCCGATTTACTGAGCTTTTCTAAGCAAATGCTTTATCAGCATGACGCCAGCCATATTACTGAAAAGCAATATCCAGATAAGTGGCAGTTTGAGCAACTATCAGTGGCTTTAACTTATGTATTTGAGCCAGGACAAGCCGACGATGGGGTAAGTGCGCATATTCCTTTAGCGCTGTTGAATCAATTAGATTTCACTCGTTTTGAATGGCAAATTCCTGCGTTTCGCGAAGAGCTCATTAGCGCCTTGATTAAGTCTTTACCTAAACCTATTCGCCGCAACTTTGTGCCGGTTCCTAACTATGTACAGGCTTTTGTTCAAGCTGTGCCACATGCAGAAGGCAATTTGTTAGAGGTACTGACTAAACAACTGCTAAGAATGACCGGCGTTAAAATCCCAGAAGATGCTTGGAATGTAGATTCGGTGGCCGATCACCTTAAAGTTAATTTCAAAGTGATTAACGACCAAGGAAAAGTGGTTGCGCAAGGTCGCTCTTATCAAGGCTTGCAAGAAAAATTACAAGATCAGGTAGAGCAGAGCATTGCAGAAATTGCTCCAAGCTCTTTTGCAGAGCAGGCGAAAGTTACCGAGTGGAGTTTTGGAGAGTTGCCCGAGCTTATTGAAGAGCAGCGTCAAGGTTATCAAATTACCGCTTATCCAGCCTTGGTAGATGAAGGTAAAACAGTCGCACTTAAGCTGTTTGATAAGCAAGAAGAAGCGGGTTGGAGCCAAACTCGAGGTTTAAGTAAGTTATTGCAACTAAACATTCCTTCGCCAATGAGTTACTTGCAGCAGCATTTGCCGAATAAGGCCAAATTGGGTTTGTACTTTAATCCTTTTGGTCGGGTGGATGTATTGCTCGATGACTGTTGTTTAGCAGTGATCGACAAGTACTCTCAGCTTGAAAGTGTTAGTACTGCTGAAGCATTTCAAGCTTTGTGTGACAAAGTTCGCGCAGAACTGGCTACCGAAACCTTAGAAGCGGTAGTGTTAGTAGAGCAAATATTGAGCTTGCACTACCAAATAAATAAACAGCTAAAGGGCAAAGTTGGCTTTGATAGGGTATTAGCACATGCCGATATTAAAGCGCAGCTAAATGGATTGGTTCATAAAGGTTTTGTTCGTGAGGTGGGGCTGCAGCGTTTAAGTGATTTACAACGTTACTTAAAAGCCATTGAGCGACGCTTAGAAAAACTAGCGATTGATTCTCATAAAGATAGATTAGCGCTACAACAAATCGAAACCGCTGCTGAGCGTTACCAAGAGTTGGCGTTGCCTGTTTATAGCCAAGATGGTCAGGAACTACGTTGGATGATTGAAGAGCTAAGGGTGTCTTTGTTTGCCCAGCAATTAGGTACTAAATATCCAGTATCATTGAAGCGGGTACTTAATCATATTAGTGAATTGCAAAAAAGGAAGTAACAGAAGTGGAACAGCAAGACCCAGTATTACCCAAAGTTGAAATATATTACTGCAGTTTATGTGGTTGGTTATTAAGGGCTTCCTGGCTTAGCCAAGAGCTGTTAACAACTTTTTCGCAAGAATTATCGGAAGTCGCACTTAAACCTGCTTCAAGTGGGCGTTTTCAGATCTATCTGGATGGTGAATTAATTTGGTGCCGAAAGGTCGATAATGGGTTTCCAGAGGCAAAAATCCTTAAGCAGCGGGTAAGGGACAAAATTGCGCCCGGGATGGACTTAGGGCATAGCGATAGCAAGTAAGTTGCTAGGGCCTGTTGATCTTTGGAGTTGAAATTTTATTCAAGATAAGCGGACTTTAATCGCGGCGAGCACTTTGAAACCTAGTGGGCTAAGTGAAAAGTGTTCAACGAAGAGTAAAGTTCGCTTATCTGAACCCTTCGGGCAGCATTTCTTAGCCATTTATTCAGCGTTAGCGAGTGATTATTAAGCCCACTTAACTTCACACTCACTGCCTTGCCTAAATGGCTAATAAATTGCTGTAAAAACCATCAGCAAAGATCAACAGGCCCTAAAAATTAAGCATAAAAAAGGGCGCATTAAGCGCCCTTTTTTACATCGCTCGCTTTTACGCAAAGTTAGCTGAGGCAAATTCCCAGTTTACTAATGCCCAGAAAGCATTTAGGTAATCAGGGCGAACATTGCGGTAATCAATGTAGTAAGCGTGTTCCCATAAGTCACAGGTAAGAAGCGGAGTTACGCCTTCATCTGTAAGTGGGGTAGCAGCGTTGCTAGTGTTAACAATGGCTAGGCTGCCGTCAGCGTTTTTAACTAACCAAGTCCAGCTAGAACCAAAGTTGTTAATAGCGCTGTCGGTGAATTTAGCTTTGAACTCTTCAAAAGAACCGAAGCTTGCATCGATAGCGGCTGCGAGAGCACCCGTTGGTTGACCACCAGCATTTGGCGCTAAACAGTTCCAGTAGAAGGTGTGGTTCCAAACTTGGGCTGCGTTGTTAAATACGCCACCAGTAGAAGACTTAACAATCTCTTCTAAGCTTTTTTCTGCTAGATCAGTGCCTTCAATTAAACCGTTTAGTTTTACTACGTAGGTATTGTGGTGCTTGCCGTAGTGGAAAGACAAAGTCTCAGCTGAGATGTGTGGCTCAAGTGCGTCTTGTGCGTATGGTAATTCAGGTAATGTAAATGCCATGTGTTTCTCTCCTTGTAATAATTGGCTGTATTAGCGCAATCTTTTATATAGTAAAAACTTTACAAAAGAGTTTAGCACTAGTGCTTTATCACGCAAAGCAAAAATACTAAAAAAAATTGATCTAGAGCAAAGTGGTGAAATTGGCAACTATTGTTGCTAGGATACGCCCAACACCTAGAATAGACTTAGTGCAAAAATTAGAGAAGTTTAAAATGGAAACGATTGAAAAAATCAAACAGCAAATCGCTGAAAACCCAATTCTACTTTACATGAAAGGTTCGCCTAAATTCCCAAGCTGTGGTTTCTCTGCACAAACAGTAGAAGCTGTAATGCAGTGTGGTGAGCGCTTTGCTTACGTAGATATTCTACAAAATCCAGACATTCGCGCTGAGCTACCAAACTACGCAGATTGGCCAACCTTCCCACAACTATGGGTTGAAGGTGAGTTAATCGGTGGTTGTGACATCGTTATGGAAATGTTCCGCAGCGGTGAACTACAGCCGCTAATTAAGGAAACTGCAGCTAAGCACCCAGCGCCTGAAGCAGAATAATATTTTCTTCTATACTGAAGAAAACAAACCGCTCACTAGAGCGGTTTTTTATTGGTCTATATCAAGATGGTCAATGTTTTTCTATAAAAAGCTAAAATCAATGAGACTTTTTGTGATCAAAAGCGTATAGTGCGCATCCTTTAAATAATTGTGGGCCAAATATGACAGAATCCAGCAGTTCAAGTTTTGAGCAATTCGCTCTACCTGAAACGATTTTAAACGCTATTTCCGAGATTGGATTTGAGACGCCGTCTCCGATTCAGGAAAAGACCATTCCGTTACTGCTGGAAGGACATGATGTACTTGGCTTAGCACAAACTGGTACCGGTAAAACGGCCGCGTTTTCTCTTCCTTTAATTGCCAAACTTGATCCAAAGCTTAATGCTCCGCAAATGTTGGTTCTTGCACCAACGCGTGAGTTGGCTAACCAAGTTGCTGATGCAATTAAAGACTTTAGCCGCAATATTCCTGGCCTGCGTGTATTAGCTATTTACGGCGGTGCTGATTACGGTCAGCAAATTAAAGAGCTGCGTCGTGGCCCGCAAATTGTTGTTGGTACTCCTGGCCGTACTATCGATCACTTAGATCGCGGTAAGTTGAAACTAGACCAACTTAAAGCCTTAGTATTAGACGAAGCTGACGAAATGCTTCGTATGGGCTTTATCGACGATGTAGAACGCATTATGCGTGATATGCCTAAAGAGCGCCAAACCGCTTTGTTTTCGGCTACCATGCCGCCGGCGATTAAAAACATCACTAAAAATTACATGTCTGAGCCAAAAGAAGTAAAAATTGCTGCTAAGACTCAAACAGTATCAAATATTGACCAGTTCTACTGGCAAGTTGCAGGTTTAAACAAGATAGAAGCGTTGGCCCGCATTCTAGAAGTTAACTGTGACAGTGCGTCAATTATTTTTGCTCGAACTAAAACATCTACCACCGATATTGCAGAACGCTTAGAAGCAAAAGGCTTTAGTGTTGCCGCATTAAACGGTGATATGAACCAAAGCATGCGAGAGCGTACCATTACACGCTTAAAATCTGGCAAGTTAGACATTGTTGTAGCTACCGATGTAGCTGCACGTGGCTTAGATGTTGAACGCATTGGCTTAGTGGTTAACTTTGACATTCCTTACGATGCAGAAGCCTATGTTCACCGTATTGGCCGCACCGGTCGTGCTGGGCGTAGCGGTAAAGCGGTCATGTTTGTTGGATTCCGTGAGCAACGTTTATTACGTAATATTGAACGTGTAACTCGTCATAAAATTGAGCAAATGCAGCTACCTACTCGTGAAGAAATCGAGAAGAAGCGTGTTTCTAGCTTCCAAGACAAGCTAGCTGCAGCGGTAGAAAATGCCAAGCTTGAAGATTACCAAAGCATTGCATCTGAACTAGCGACCAACCTAGGCATGAGCGAACTTGAACTCGCTACTGCGTTGTTGTTCCAAGCGCAAACAGCGCGTCCGTTCAAATTGCCAGCTGATCCAGAGCCTCGCTCTGCGCGCTTTAGCAAAGATAAAGAACGTGGTCACCGAGGCCAACGCGGTGAGCATGGCGAACGTAACCATCGCGGTCAACGTGGCGAGCGCAACGAACGTGGTGAAGGCGGTGCTAAACGCAAACGCCGTACTGCAGACGTGGAAATGAATACTTACCGTGTTGATGCCGGTAAAGAACACGGTGTGCAAACCAAGCATATTGTTGGTGCTATTGCTAACGAAGCAAACATTAGCAGTGATTACATTGGTAGTGTTAAGTTGTTTGATAGCTACTCAACGGTTGAGCTACCAAGTGGAATGCCTGAAAAGACATTTAATCACTTAAAGCGCAGCTTTGTTCGCCAACGCGCGATGCGCTTAGAGTTAATTGCTCAGTAAGCGATTAACTTAGCAAAAGAAAGGTGAACTTAGGTTCACCTTTTTTTATATACTCGGCATATTGTTTATTAGAGTTTGGCAACTATGCGGGCTATTGTTAGATTTTCAGCTTTCCTTTCCATTGTTCTTACACCATTTTTTGTCCATGCGCTCGTTGAGCCACCTGGTGCCTTGATCAGTTTTGTTAGCCCTGATAGCTCACAACATGCAGATTTACTGTTAACTCCTGCCAGCACACTTAAAGTAGTAACCGCAACCGTTGCCCTTAAGCAGCTAGGTAAAGATTACCGCTATACCACTAAGTTAAGTATTAAACCTAATGATGAAGGCATCCATCTTCGCTTACACATGCGCGGTGACCCGAGTTTTACCAGCAAAGATTTAGTTACACTGCTGAATAAAGCTAAAACGCGTTTTGGTTCTAAAGTCGCGTCTATTCAAGTTGATGACAGCGAGTTTACAGGCCATAACCGAAGCCAAGGGCAAGTATGGAATGACATCGGTATTTGTTTTGCTGCGCCAGCCAGCTCTTTAAATATTGATAACAATTGTATTAACGGTAATTTAAAGCCGGGCAAGGTAGGGCAGTTAAGCCGCCTACATATTAGTGATTCAAGTTTACTCAACATCGACAATCAAATTGTTACTGTGAGCCAAAATCATCCCGATTGTGAGCAAAATCTGCGTGTGGGTGATCATAACCAGTATTCGCTGCAAGGCTGTATAAAGGCGGATAGCGGCATGATGCCATTACGTTTTTCGATTAATGACGAACAGCGCTATTTTTCAACGAAATTAAAGCACAGTTTGGCGAGAGTCGGCTTAAGCTTTAAGGGCAACATTTCGTACCAACAGCAACTTAGTCCTTATCCCGAGAGCGTTAATCACCTCTCTGCGCCGTTACTTGAGTTATTAGAGTATATGCTGGTTGAATCTGACAACTTAACGGCAGATAGCGTATTTAAAACATTAGCCAGGGAGCAGCAGCGCGCTGGTACCTATCAGCAAGCCAGTAAAGTTGTAGTTGAACAATTAAGCGCTTTGGGACTTGATTTAAGCCGCGCACAAATTCGCGATGGTTCAGGTTTATCCAGAGAGAACCTGATTAGTGCAAATCTGCTGTATCAGATTATACTGTTGTGGCAATCAGATCCACAGTTACAAGCTTTAATTAAACGCCTACCTATTGCTGGGCAAACCGGCACCTTAAAGTATCGTCGTAGTCTGACTCGTGCGCCTTTAAAGGCGCAGGTGCTGGCTAAAAGTGGTTATGTAAATGGGGTGGTTAACTTAGTCGGTTTTATCGAGAAAGGTGATCAGTTAAGGCCATTTGTATTGATGGCAAATGGGGTTTCTTTAAATGAACAAGAAGCAACAGCAGTAAAGAAAAGACAAACCTTACATCCCATACTACGCTATGAAAAGGAATGGCTAGAGCAACAATGGCAAGCGTTTAATTGATGTTTAATGCAATAGTTCAGAATGACTATTCAGGTGGATTAACTTGTTGTTGAGCTATTTGTAGATTACTTGTGCCGACAGACCGCATAAATTCAGCATAAAGATTCATTTTGGCTGTAATTTTCCCTTTGTTTATGCTTATATTGGCGCCCTAAAATCATGGACGCAATTAGCAAACACAATATAAAAGAGAAAATCATGAGTAATAACACTTCAGTGAGTAATCGCTGGTCAAGTAACTTCGCCTACATTTTGGCCGCCACTGGCGCTGCAGTAGGCTTGGGTAACATTTGGAAATTCCCTTATATTATGGGCGAGAACGGCGGCGGTGCCTTTGTTCTGGTTTATCTTCTTTGTATTCTATTCATTGGTATTCCGGTGATGATGGCCGAAGTTTACTTAGGTAAACAAGGTCGCTCGACCCCTGCCAACGCAGTTGCAAAAGTTGCTATAGAAAATGGCCGTTCGAAGAACTGGGCATTTATTGGTGGCATGGGCGTATTAGCTGGATTTTTGGTTTTAAGCTTTTACATTGTTATTGCTGGTTGGGCAGTTGCGTATATATTCAAATCTGCGGGTGGCGATATTAGTGCTGCAGCGGGTGACGCAAAGCAAATCGGCGCCTTATTTGGCGACTTGACTTCAGATCCTAAGCAGCTTGTTTTATGGGCGACTTTGGTCATTGTAGGTACTGTGGTTGTTTTGGCCAAGGGTGTAACCAAAGGCTTAGAGCGCATTGTTACTTTACTAATGCCTGCGCTGTTTGTATTGCTAACTATCATTATGATTTACGCAGCAATAACCGGTGATTTTGCTGCTGCAGTTAGCTTTATGTTCAGCCCTGATTTCTCGAAGCTGACCATTAATGGCGTACTTATGGCACTGGGTCATGCTTTCTTCACCTTGAGTTTATCATCAGGCATTATGATGGTTTATGGCGCTTACCTTCCAGAAGGCGCGTCAATCGCTAAAACCTCTATTTACATCGCAATTGCTGATACCGTTGTAGCGCTAATGGCTGGTTTAGCAATTTACCCAATTGTATTTGCTAACGGTATTGAACCAAGTGCTGGTCCTGGCTTGCTGTTTGTATCGCTGCCAATTGCCTTTGGCACTATGCCACTAGGTGGCGTGGTATCTACAGTATTCTTCGTTATGGTAACCGTTGCCGCCTTTACTTCGGCACTAGCCTTGCTCGAGTCTACGTCAGCTTATTTGGTTGAGCGTAAAGGTTTCCGCCGTAATGTTGCTGCAATTGTTTCTGGTAGTGCGGTTTGGTTATTAAGCCTAGGTACTATTGGCTCATTTGCTGGTTGGGAATTCCTCCAGTTTGAAGAAAGCCCAATGGGCAAAAACTTCTTTGAAGTTCTAGATTACATTACTGCTAATATTCTTCTGCCTTTAGGCGGCTTGTTTATTGCTGTATTTGTTGGTTGGATTGTTCAAGCTGACAAAGTGAAGCAAGGCATGGGCTTAGAGAGCCAAGCTTTCCAAATGTTCTCGAAGAGCGTTCGCTTTATCTCACCAATTGCCATTGCGGTAGTTTTCTTAAATGCGATTGGCTTATTGTCCTTTTAAGCTGAATGTATCTAAAAAGCCGGCTTAGGCCGGCTTTTTTGATTTTAAAGCAGCAACAAAGCGTTAGCTGCGCATACTATTATCTTTTACAATAAAATCTGCTTACAAGTATTTCTCTTTTCTCAAATAAGGAAGTGTCATGGCCGACTCATCAGCTCAACCTACAGCCAAGTATCGTTCAGATTATCAAGCGCCTGATTACACCATTGAAAATGTTGCCTTAGAGTTTGATTTAGACCCTAGCGCTACCAAAGTTATCGCTGTATCAACCGTGGTTAGGCAGACAAATGACATTACCGACCTAGTGCTTGATGGTGAAAAACTGGAGCTGCTGAGTATTAAAGTTAACCAGCAAACTCATGATGCTTATAAAGTGAGTGAAGGGCAGCTAGTTATTAGTGAATTGCCAGCACGTTTTGAGTTAGAGGTAGTGACTCAAGTTAACCCTAAAGAAAATAAAGCCTTTGAAGGTTTGTATCAATCGGGTGATGCTTTTTGTACTCAGTGTGAAGCAGAGGGCTTTCGTCGAATCACTTACTTTTTAGATCGACCGGACGTGTTGGCCACTTACAGCACTAAAATTATTGCCGATAAAACCCGGTATCCGTTTTTGCTATCAAATGGTAACAAGGTAGACCAAGGTGAGTTAGCCGATGGAAAACACTGGGTAAGCTGGCAAGACCCATTCCCTAAACCAAGCTACTTATTTGCTTTGGTTGCCGGTGATTTTGACTTATTAGAAGATAGTTTTGTTACCCAATCGGGCAGAACTATTGCGTTAGAGCTATTTGTTGATAAAGGCAATTTAGATCGTACTGAACACGCCATGGCATCGCTAAAAGCGGCAATGCGTTGGGATGAAGAGCGCTTTGGCTTAGAGTATGACCTTGATATTTACATGATAGTCGCCGTCGATTTCTTCAACATGGGCGCGATGGAAAACAAAGGCCTAAACGTATTTAACTCTAAATATGTACTGGCTAATAAACAGAGCGCCACAGACAACGATTTTTTAGGCATTGAAGCGGTAATAGGTCATGAATACTTCCATAACTGGACCGGAAACCGTATTACTTGTCGTGATTGGTTTCAGTTATCGTTAAAAGAAGGTTTAACGGTTTTTCGCGACCAAGAGTTTAGTTCCGATTTGGGCTCTCGAGCAGTTAATCGAATTAAAAATGTTCGGATATTACGCAGTCATCAATTTGCCGAAGATGCAGGGCCTATGGCGCATCCCATTCGCCCCGATAAGGTGATTGAGATGAATAACTTTTACACCTTAACAGTGTACGAAAAAGGCTCAGAAGTTATTCGTATGCTGCATACCTTGCTAGGCGAAGAGGGGTTTCAAGCGGGTATGAAAACCTACGTTGAGCGCCACGACGGCCAAGCGGTAACTTGTGATGATTTTGTGAATGCGATGCAAGATGCTAGCGGCAAAGATTTAAGCCTGTTCAAGCGCTGGTACAGTCAGTCAGGCACACCGGTGCTTAAAGTTCAAAGTGAATACAATGAAGCTAAACAACAATACAGTTTAACCATACACCAGCATACACCAGCCACTGCTGAACAAAGCGAGAAACAAGCATTGCATATTCCAGTGTCTGTAGAGTTGTTAAGCAGCAATGGCGAAGCTTTAGCGCTTAACTCGAATGGGCAAGCTGTTTCTCCAGTATTAGAGCTTACTCAGCAGCAACAAACCTGGCACTTTGAAGGCATTAGTGAGCAACCTACATTGGTAATGCTGCAAGAGTTCTCAGCCCCTGTAAAACTCGATATGGAATACAGCACAGACCAACTGTTGCTAATTATCAATCATGCCAGCAATACTTTTGCGCGCTGGGATGGTATGCAAAAGCTAGTTAGCGCGTGGATGAAACAAGCCGTAGCAAAAGTTCAAGCAGGTAACAATCTGCAGCTAGAAGAGGCGATTGTTAATACCTTTAAGCAACTATTAGAGGATACTTCAATTGATAAAGGTTTATTGGCAGAGCTGCTTACCATTAGTGGTGAGAATGAAATTGCTGATGGTTTTGCCCAAGTAGATATTGATGCAATTGCTCAAGCTCGAGACTTTTTCATTTATAGTTTAGCTGTTGCATTGCCTGAGCCATTTGCTGCCTTAGAGCAAGCTTGTGCAAAAGCCGATAAACAGAGCCTGACCCATGATGATATTAATTTGCGCTCGCTACGTGCCGCATGTTTACAGTATGTGGCGCATACTCAGCCAGAGTTAGTTTCTGCAGCCTATTTTGATAGCCCAACCATGACGAATAAATTGGCTGCTATGTCGGCTGCTAACAATGCCGGGATCGAACAACGTGATGTAATGTTTAAAGACTACGAGCAAAACTGGCAACATGATGGCTTAGTGATGGACAAGTGGTTTGCTTTAGAAGCCAGTTATGCCAAAGAGGGCAGTTTAGCTAGGGTTAAAGCCTTGGCGGAACACCCAAGTTTTAGCATGGAAAACCCTAACCGAGTACGCTCTTTAATTGGTAGCTTCGCGAACAACAATGCGCGTCACTTTCACGCAAAAGATGGTTCTGGTTATCGCTACTTAACTGACATTTTATGCGTACTAAATACGCAAAACCCGCAAGTTGCATCGCGTTTGATTACCCCGCTGATCCAAACGGTTAAACTGGATGATGAGCGTAAAGCGCTCATTATTGAGCAGTTGCAGCGCTTAGCTGAATTGGAAGAGCTAAGTAAAGATCTATTTGAAAAGGTAACAAACGGCTTGCAACAACTTAAGGCCTAAGCGCAATCGAGCAATGAAGCAGTACTTTTTTAATATTCACATTTCTTATCAGGAGTTTGAGCGGGTATACCGAGGAACAGCCCGCTCTATTATTGCTACCGACAGTAATGGCATGCGCATTCAGATCCCTGCTTTGCGCTTTTTGCCTTTTTTAGACCGAAGCGGAATAAATGGTCGTTTTGTCCTGTCTACTGACAGCAACAATAAATTTCTGTCACTTCAAAAAGTCTAGTCATCTATGTTGTAAATATGTAAAAACGTGGTTTAATTGTTTGTAAGGTGAAAGTGGTTGTTTTGTCGATTATTTTCTAAAGCCAACTACACTGAAATAAACAATAAGCCATTGTTTTACACAATAATAATATTACTCTACTAGGATAAGGAATGCGTTATGACAAGAGCGCAGCAACATGCCTCCGTACTGCTTAAAAAAGTCTATCAAATCGTCAATCAAAAACTGGATAAAACGGCTGCTCCCTTGGCCGAAGAATTTCTCTCTCGACTGTTTTCAGGCATGGGCAGTGACGATTTAGCCAATCGCAGTGACAGTGATTTATATGGAGTAGGAGTAGGGCTTTGGAATGCCCTTAATCATACTTCAACCTGCGAACGCCACATTAAAGTTTATAACCCTGAACTGAGCCGCCATGGTTGGCAATCTAGCCATACTATTATCGAGATAGTGGTGCCCGATTCGCCGTTTCTGGTTGACTCCATTCGCATGGCTTTAGGGCGTAGTGGCATTAATACTCACTTGTTAATGCACCAACCGATGCGCTTAGATCGAGATGATAATAACAAGGTAACAGCCGTTCATGATGTAGAGCACGCCCAGCTTGGCAATCAAACAGTATTCATGATTGAGATTGATCGCCAGAGTGATGAAAGAGCCTTAGGTCGCCTAAATAAAGAACTTAATACTGTATTGGATGAAGTTAATGTAGTAGTGAACGACTGGCAACCGATGCTAAACAAGTTAAAGTCGGTAACGGATGAATTAGCTAATAGCAGTGGCGCAAAAGACGATCAATCTTTGGCCCAAAGCACCG
Source organism: Agarivorans litoreus (assembly GCF_019649015.1). Taxonomy (NCBI): domain Bacteria; kingdom Pseudomonadati; phylum Pseudomonadota; class Gammaproteobacteria; order Alteromonadales; family Alteromonadaceae; genus Agarivorans; species Agarivorans litoreus. Next base: position 4,112,551 of record NZ_BLPI01000001.1, read on the forward strand.
CTTTTTTGTCTTGGATGTCGGATAATAATTTTACCTTAATGGGCTATCGGCACTATTCACTTAAGCAAGTAAAAGGCGATTTACAGTTAATACCCGATGAAACTGGTAGTTTAGGCTTGTACCGAGAATACGTAACTAGCCAAGTTGTCTCGTTGTCGTCTTACACCACCGCTGGGCGAGATTTAGCGACCAACCAAGTACCGTTGGTGTTAAATAAGAGCAACCATAAGTCACGGGTTCATAGGCCAGCTTATATTGACCATGTTGGGGTTAAAGTTTTTGATAAAAATGGCAAAGTGGTTGGTGAGCACCGTTTCATTGGTTTGTATGCCTCTTCTATCTACAACCGCAGTGCTCTAGAAATTCCACTGATTAACCAAAAGCTAGCAAAGATAATGGTTAATTCAGATCTTCCTGCCGGCTCTCACGCTTATAAATCTTTACTAAACATCATGGAAACTTATCCCCGTGATGAGCTTATTCAAGCTACCGAAGAAGAGTTACTCAACATTGGCTTAGGCGTAGAACAAATCCAAGAACGTGATTTGGTGAAGTTGTTTGTACGTAAGGATATATACGGACGTTTTTATTCTTGTTTGGTGTATACCACGAAAGAACGTTACAACACGGCTTTGCGGATCCATAGCCAGCAAATTCTTAAGGAGCATTTTAAGTCTAAAGAAGAAGTGGAGTTCTCAACTTACTTCACCGAAGGTTCAATGGCGCGAACCCATTACTTGGTGCGTGTAGAAAATAACCATCAGGAGTTTGACTTGAGCGAACTACAAACCAATCTTATTGAAGCCGCAAGAACCTGGGAAGATCGTTTAGTTGATTCACTGATTTCTAATTTTGGCGAAGAGCGGGCTATTCAGCTTAGCAATAAATACCAAACTGCTTTTCCGCGCTCTTACAAAGAAAATGTATTACCGGGTTCTGCTGTCGCCGATATCATTCAGTTCGAAGATCTCGATGATGAGAATACATTAGGTATGTTGTTTTATCGACCTCAAGAAGAAAATATCGATAGTAACCATGTACGTTTAAAACTATTTCATTTAAATGAGCCCTTGCACCTGTCTGATATTTTACCCATGTTAGAAAATATGGGATTGCGAGTAATAGGTGAAACACCTTATCGACTTACCACCAGCGATGGAAAAGTATATTGGCTGCTCGATTTTGCTATGACTTTTGTCGCCTCCAAAGAGCTGGATATTGAAAAGAATCGCGATAACTTCCAGCAAGCTTTAGCACAAATTTGGTCTGGTAGTTTGGAAGATGATGGCTTTAACCGTTTAGTCCTAGCTGCCCAGGCTTCCGGTCGAGATGTTGCATTGTTGCGCGCTTACGCAAAATACATGCGGCAAATTGGTAGCAACTTTAGTCAAAGTTATATTGAAGAAACCTTTGCTAGCTACCCTGATATATCGATTCTGCTGTTAGAGCTATTCCGTCGTCGTTTCAATCCTAGTCTTAAACGTTCAGATAAAACTGAAGAGAAAATAGAGGCTAAGTTAATTTCGCTGTTGGATTCGGTAGAAAATCTTGATGATGATCGAATCATTCGTCGCTACTTAGAGATGATTAAGGCCACCTTAAGAACTAACTTCTACCAGCTAAATCAAGATAAGCAAGTAAAAGATTATATCTCTTTCAAAATGAACCCAAGTGCTATTTCCGATATGCCACAGCCAGTGCCAATGTTTGAAATATTTGTCTATTCGCCAAGGATTGAAGGGGTGCATTTAAGAGGCGGTAAAGTGGCGCGTGGTGGCTTGCGTTGGTCAGACCGCCGTGAAGATTTTAGAACTGAAGTACTTGGTTTAGTAAAAGCTCAGCAAGTTAAAAACACGGTAATTGTGCCAGTTGGAGCAAAAGGCGGCTTTGTGTGTAAACGTCTGCCAAGCCCAAGTGATAGAGATGCCTGGTTGGAAGAGGGTAAAGAGTGTTACCGCACCTTTATTCGCGGCTTACTCGACATTACTGACAACAACGTAAAAGGTGAGATTGTTCCGCCTAAGCAAGTGGTTCGTCGTGATGAAGATGACCCCTATTTGGTTGTAGCTGCAGATAAAGGTACTGCTACTTTCTCAGATATTGCCAATAAGTTGAGTGAAGAATATCAATTTTGGATGGGAGATGCTTTTGCATCTGGCGGTAGCAATGGATACGATCATAAAGGCATGGGTATTACTGCGCGTGGAGCCTGGGAGTCGGTTAAACGTCATTTCCGTGAAATTGGTATCGATTGCCAAACTACAGACTTTACCTGTGTAGCCGTTGGCGATATGGCCGGCGATGTATTTGGTAATGGTATGTTGTTATCCGAGCATACTTGCTTGGTTGCAGCGTTTAACCACATGCATATTATTATTGATCCTACTCCAGATTCCGCGTCTTCCTATAAAGAGCGTAAACGTTTATTTGAGCTACCTCGGTCCTCGTGGGCTGATTACGATAAAAGCTTGATTAGTGAAGGTGGTGGTATTTTTCTTCGTAGTGCTAAGTCAATTTCGCTTACGCCGCAAATTCAAAAACTGCTCAATACTAATGAGAAGAGTGTTACACCTAACGCGCTTATTAAACTTATTTTGTGCTCCTCTGTTGATTTGTTCTGGAATGGCGGGATCGGTACTTATGTTAAAGCTAGCTCAGAGTCTGACTCAGAAGTGGGTGATAGAGCTAACGATGCGGTAAGAATTAACGGCAAACAACTAGGAGCCAAAATTGTTGGTGAAGGTGGTAACTTAGGCATCACTCAATTAGGGCGGATTGAAATCGCGTCTAATGGTGGTCGAATAAATACCGATTTTACGGATAATGTAGGTGGCGTAGATTGTTCAGATAACGAAGTGAACATCAAAATCTTACTAAATGGCTTAGTCAGTAATGGTGATTTAACCGAGAAGCAACGTAACAAATTGCTTGTAGACATGACTGAAAATGTTAGCGAAATTGTATTAGACAACGCTTATCGACAAAGCCAGTCTATTAGTATTTCTGAACAATTAGGCGATGCTAGTGTTAAAGAGGTTATCCGCTTTATGCACGCTTTAGAGCGTGACAACTTGCTTGATAGAAACCTAGAGTTTTTGCCTAGTGATGAAGAGTTAATGGAACGCCAATCAAATGGCCAGGGCTTAACGCGCCCCGAGTTAGCAGTGCTAGTAGCTTACGGTAAGATGGTACTTAAAGAGTGGTTTAATGTTGAAGAGGTGACTGAAGATCCCTATTTGAGTCAAACACTCATCACCTCTTTCCCATTGCTGTTGCAGCAACGTTACGTAGCCGAGATGCATCAACACCCATTAAAACAAGAAATTGTGGCAACTCGTTTAGCTAACAAAGTGGTTGACGATGTAGGCTTTAATTTTGTTACCCGTTTAGTTGAAGAAACAGGAGCGACCCCTGCTGAGATTTGTAACTGCTATGTCACGGCCTGCGAAGTGTTTGGTGTGTGGGAACTGTACGAAAAAATTGAAGGCTTAGATAACAAAATCAGTGCTCAGCTACAGTTGAAAATGATGGATAACTTGCGCCGAATTATTCGCCGTGCAACTCGTCGCTTCTTAACCTTGCGTGACCGCTCGCTGGGCATTGCTCAACAAATAGAACGCTATCAGCCTAGCTATTTACAGCTGCAAAAGAACCTTATGGATGTATTAGCCGCTGAAGAAGTTAAGCTGGTTAACGATGAGTCTAAACAGCTGCAAGACCAGCAAGTACCTGCAGAAATTGCTTGTGCAATGGCTAAAATGAACTCGCTTTACTCAGTGTTAGACTTAACTGAAGTAGCAGAGCAAGCCGAGCAAGACATTGTAGCGGTAGCTAAGCTTTACTTTAACTTGGGGACTAACATTGGTTTGCATTGGTTCTTGGATCAAATCAACCTACAAAGTGTTGATAATCATTGGCAAGCACTAGCTCGATCTTCCTTTAGAGAGGATCTTGATTGGCAACAGCGTCAGTTAACGGTAAGTGCCTTGAAATGGGCCAGTAAAATGGAAAGCAATGATCCCTTAGATGATTGGTTAGCAGCCCACGAGCCTCTGTTAGACCGCTGGAATCATATGTTAGCTGACTTTAAGACCGGAAATACCCACGAGTTTGCAAAATTTTCGGTTTTATTGAGGGAATTGAACCTATTAAATTTAAACTGCTCCGTAAATTAGTATAAAATACTGCCCCCGAAGCCCTGCATCTTCGGGGGTCTTATACTAGGAGTTCAAATGTATTACCCACTTGCTCGAAAACTTATCTTTCAACTTGATCCAGAACGCGCACACGATCTTACTATTGAGATGTTCAAACGCACTGGTGGAACCTTATTAGATCGTGTTTACCGCCAGAATATCGCGCCTAATCCGGTAGAGTTGATGGGCTTAACTTTCCCTAATCCAGTTGGTTTAGCGGCAGGGTTGGATAAAAATGGTGAGTGTATTCAAGCCTTTGATGCCATGGGTTTTGGTTTTGTAGAAGTTGGTACAGTTACACCGCGTCCGCAATCTGGTAACGATAAACCAAGAATTTTCCGAGTATTAGATGCCGAAGGTATTATTAACCGAATGGGTTTTAATAACTTAGGGATCGACAATTTAATTAATAATGTTGAGCAAAGCCAATTTAAAGGGATCCTTGGGATCAACATTGGTAAAAACTTTGATACTCCGGTAGAGAAGGGTAAAGATGATTATTTAATAGGCATGAATAAAGCGTTTCCACATGCTTCTTATATTGCTGTTAATATTTCTAGTCCAAATACTCCTGGTTTACGTACACTTCAATATGGTGAAGCATTAGAAGATCTATTAAAGGATCTAACTGAACGTAAAGATCAGCTTTCTCAGCAATATAATAAACATGTTCCTTTATTGATCAAAATAGCGCCAGATTTATCAGAAGCTGAAATAGAACAAATTAGTGACTCTTTATTAAAATATAAGCTCGATGGTGTAATTGCTACTAATACAACGCTAGAGCGCTCAATGGTAGAAGGGATGAACCACGCCAGTGAAGCTGGTGGCTTAAGTGGACGTCCTTTGCAATTAAAGTCCACTGAAGTTATTAGAAAATTAGATCATTACTTAAAATCTGAGATCCCAATTATCGGGGTTGGTGGAATTGATTCGGCGATGGCAGCTAAAGAAAAAATGAATGCCGGCGCAAAATTAGTTCAAATATATAGTGGCTTTATTTATAAAGGCCCAGAATTAATTAAACAAATAGCCAAGGCTGTATAAATTTTAATTAATTTAATTTGTCTTTGTTGAGTTCTCGTAGTACATTTGTTTATTAAGTGAACTCAACATGGACAGTTTTTCTTTTTAGCAATGTTAATTCAACCTAATAAACAATGGCACTGGGTATTTGATACTAACAAGGGAGTAATGACTCTTGAGTTAGGTGAAAATATGCTGTTTGTGTCTAAGTTGTGTAAAAAGCGTTGTGTTCAACATGCTCAAGAAGATGGTCCGTTTACTACCGAGCACACTCAGCTCTATTATCAATTTCTCGAGCAGTTAGAACCCTTTAATTGGTCTGATCCTATTAAAGTGCAGATTTGTCTAAATGCTGTTGCTTCAGCTCAGTTCTTAAAACCGTTAATGCCGCAAAGTTGGTTTTTTAATAGTACTGCAAGTACTCATCAAAACCTCTTACAAGTCGGCGAACTAGCAGTATTGCAAACCGAAAACGCTCAAGCGCGTTGCGTGGTGGTAGAGGTGAGTGAGCAAACTTACACCTTGATGACGATTGAAGGTGGCTTAGTATTGGATGAGCGAAAATCGCTAAGCCAATTCGAAGCCATTAAAGTGATGCAAGATCGGGTTGTTCCACTTTCTCAGCTATTACAAAACGCTAACGGCTTTGCCCAAACCGGCTAGCCGGCGTTCACTAACTCCTTTAGTTGTTCCCTCATTTTCTGACTGATAAGCGGTTGAGCTTGTTGGTTAGGATGTATTCCATCGTTTTGCATCAGTGACGAGTTAGTGGCTATTTCTTCAATAAAAAACGGTAGATAGTTAATCTGTTGTTGCTCTGCAATTTTGGGGTACAAACCCTCAAAAGCTCGGCGATAGCGTTTGCCGTAATTAGGCGGGATACGAATTTGCATCAACGCAATCTTGATATCGTTTTGTTTAGCCAAAGTAATAATCGCGTTTAGATTGTTTTCAATGTTGGAAGTAGGGTGGCCTTGTAAACCATCGTTACCGCCTAGTTCAATCAATAACCAGTCGATCTTATGCTGTTGAATCAACGAAGGTAATCGTCTTAAACCACCTGCTGTAGTTTCGCCACTTATACTGGCATTAATGAGATCGATAGCTTGGTCTGTTTCGTTGTAGTATTGCTGGGTTAATGAAACCCAAGCCTGTTCTATTGGCATGCCATATCCAGCACTTAAACTGTCACCTAGAATAAGAATTGACTTGGTATTGGCAAAAGCCTTTGAACTCAATGTAAAAAAGAGTAAAACAGATAGTGTAACTAGCGTTAAAACTTTATTTTTGTGTCTAACCATCATTTTTGAGCACCTACTATATGCCAACAGCTAATTCAGATTCAGCGTCTAACATAATCATAAACGCCAGCGGACTCAATCATCATGTTGCAACTCCGGGTGGAAATTTAAATCTGCTGAATGATATTGAGTTAACTGTGCAACAGGGCGAATCCCTAGCAATTGTTGGAGCCTCTGGCTCAGGTAAAACCACTTTGTTGAGTATTCTAGCCGGCTTAGACAGTGCCAGTGAGGGCAGTGTAGAGCTTTGTTCAAAGAACTTAGCTGCGCTTGATGAAGAACAACGCGCCAGTTTACGTCGCGACAATGTAGGCTTTATTTTTCAGCAGTTTTTGTTGGTGCCGGCACTAACTGCGCTAGAAAACGTGATGTTACCTGCGGAGCTTAAGGGTTTACCTAATGCTAAAGAACTCGCAGAACAGTGGCTGGCTAAAGTGGGTTTGGCTGAACGTCACGATCATTATCCAAATCAGCTATCCGGTGGCGAACAGCAAAGAGTAGCTATTGCAAGGGCGTTTATTTGTCAGCCTAAAGTGTTGTTTGCCGATGAGCCTTCGGCAAACTTAGACAATAACAACGGCCAAATCATTGAAGATCTGCTGTTTGAGCTAAACCAACAGGCAGGCACCACTTTAGTATTGGTAACTCACGAGCAAAAACTGGCGGCACGTTGCTTAAGACAAATCACATTACAAGCTGGTCGTATTATTCAGTCTTAAGGAGCCAAGGATGAAGAGTTTAATTTGGCGTTTATTTAAGGCTGAGCTAAAGCGCGGTGAGTTAACCATTATTTCTGCCGCAATTGTATTGGCAGTAAGTTCGGTGTGGTTGTTTACCAGCATAACAGACCGAATGGAGCAGGCCATTTTTAACAAAAGTGGTGACTTTATTGCGGCTGACCGAGTGGTTCGCAGTGCTCATCCCGTTGACTTACCTTTGGCTGTTCAAGCAGAGTCTTTACAGCTTGATTATGCTGAACAGTTGTTGTTTCCCTCCATGGTTTATGGCAACGAAAACTTAGTACTCGCTAGTGTTAAATCTGTATCCCAAGACTATCCCCTTAAAGGGCGTTTAAGAATAAGCCGAGAAAAAAATGGCTTAACAAATGAGTCCGCCAAAGGCATTCCTCAAGGTGAGGCTTGGATTGCAGAACGTTTGTTTTATCAACTTGATATAGACATCGGCGACTTAATCGAAATTGGCGAAGCAGAATTTCGAGTGACTGGCCGTATCGTTACCGAACCTGATGCCCCCTTCAGTGTATTTATGACCGCACCTCGAGTGATCATTAATATTAACGATGTTGCACAAACAGAAGTTGTACAGCCTGGCAGTCGTTTAGGTTATCGCTATATGTTTGCTGGAGATAAAAGCCAGCTAGATGCATTCGAAAATTGGGTAACACCGCAGCTTGCCGAAAATCAACGCATGGTAACGGTACGTAGTGGCAACTCTCCTTTAGCGGGAGCCTTGCAAAGGGCGCAGCAATTTTTGCTATTAGCTGGTCTTATCGGAATTTTGCTTGCCAGTGCAGCCATTGCGGTAGCCAGTCGCTTATATTGCCAGCGTCACTACGACACTGTAGCAATGTTTAAAGTGCTTGGTGCCAGTAAGCCACAGATCAGAACCATTTATTTGGGACACCTGTTTACCGTTGTATTGGTGTCTATCGTATTAGGTATTGCTTTGGCGACGTTGGTGCAATGGCCGGTGACCCATTATGTTGAAAAGTTACTTAATATTGATCTACCGAGTGCTGGCGCTGCGCCTTACTTAATGGCTGCAGGCAGTGGCTTGATTTGTGGCGTAGCGTTTACGCTGCCAACGCTATCTCAGCTATTTAACATTGCACCTATGCGAGTAATTCGCCGCAACAGTGATGATGCAGTGGTGAAACCAATATGGATTGCCTTGTGGATGCTAGTGAGTGTATTTGCCTTACTGTTACTTTATAGCGGTTCATTTACCTTGAGTGCAATTTTGCTCGGTGTAGGCTTGATTGCGGTGGCACTGTTGTTGGTTGTGAGCCAATTACTGCTCTGGGGCAGTAAGAAGCAGGCAGAGAAACTGAAAAGCCTTAGTTTGAAGATTGCGATTTCGTCTCTTTATAAAAGAGCTAAGCAAAATAGGGTTCAGCTTATTGGCTTTACTGTGGCCATCAAGTTAGCTCTGGTAGTGTGGGTTATCCAACAAGATTTGATTAGTGAGTGGCAGCAACAGCTTCCAGAAGGCGCGCCTAATCACTTCATGTACAACATTTCCGAGCAGCAGAAGCCCGAGCTAGCTTCTCGTTTTGCCGATGAAAGCGTTGAACTCACCACCATGTTCCCAATGTTACGAGGTCGGCTGGTTGCCATCAACCAAGAAGCAGTTAGTCAAGAACGAGAAGGGGAGTACTCCGAAAAAACATCTTCACGACGCCGAGGAGCTGGCCGCGAGCTAAATTTAAGCAGTGTATTGGAGCTGCCTTATCGTAATGAGTTAGTGGCGGGAGAGTGGCTTAATGCAAATAGCAAGGGTGAGGCTTCGGTAGATGAGGAGTTTGCCGAGCGCTTAGATATTAAGCTTAACGACACCCTTGAATTTATGATTGGTGCCAGTCGTTTCACCGTTACTGTAACAAGTTTGCGCAGTATCGATTGGAATACCATGCAGCCCAATTTTTATGTGCTACTGAGTCCCGACATTTTGCAAGATTTTCCAACGGGTTATTTAACGTCGTTTAATTTACCCGAAGATAAAGCAGCTTGGATGGCCCAAACCATGGCGCGATTTCCTACCTTGGTATTAATTAATGTTAAAGCCTTGATTGAACAACTGTCTCAGGTGGTTGATCAGGTCGCGTTAGCACTCAGACTTGTGTTAGTAGTCGTGCTACTTGCCAGCAGCTTAGTGTTGTATGCTCAAGTGCAAAGCTCTTTGGAAGAACGTAGACGGCAAACGGTGATACTGAGAACCTTAGGCGCGAGCGCAAAGCTACTGCGTAATGCGGTAATCTATGAATTTGTCATACTCGGCTTTTTAGCCGGATTTATTGCAGCCAGTGCTGCCCAAACTATTTTGGTGCTATTGCAAGTGTTTGTGTTTGATATCGGCGCTTCCATTAACCTAGGGTTGTGGGTACTTGGGCCGTTGTTAGGCACCTTGTTAGTTGCCTTAATGGGCGCTGGAGCAACCTTGCGTTTGTTGAAACAAAACTCTGCACAATTGGTGAGAAATTTGAACTGATTAGCGCTTAGTAAATATCTGTTATAAAGACGTTTCAATATCTCTGTAATTGATTATATACTTATGAAAAAATGTAATAAGAACTCGCTAACCGGATAGTTAGCGCTATAGTTTTTTCGCGCCAGAGAATTCAACTACATGAAATTGCAGCAGTTACGTTATATCGTCGAAGTAGTAAACAACAACCTCAATGTGTCGGCTACTGCGGAGAGTTTATATACTTCGCAGCCCGGTATTAGTAAACAAATTCGTTTATTGGAGGATGAGCTAGGGGTTCAGATATTCAAGCGTAGCGGCAAGCACCTTAGCCAAGTAACTCCTGCTGGCAAAGAAATCATTCGCATCAGCAATGAGATTATGGCCAAGGTTGAAAGTATTAAAGCGGTCGCTAATCAGCATACTCACCCAGACCAAGGCTCGCTTAATATCTCAACTACTCATACTCAAGCGCGTTATGCGTTGCCCGAAGTTATTCAAGGTTTTATCCATCGTTACCCAAATGTTTCTCTAAACATGCATCAGGGTACACCTAACCAGATAAATGAAGCAGTGGCTAAGGGCAGTGCAGACTTTGCTATTGCCACGGAGGCACTGCATATTTTCTCCGATTTAGTGATGTTGCCTTGTTATCATTGGAATCGCAGCATATTGGTGCCCAAAGAACATGAGTTGGCGAAAAAACACTTAAACGGTGAAGTTGTTACCATTAACGATTTAGCTAAGCACTCCATTGTTACTTACATTTTTGGTTTTACTGGTCGCTCCGATTTAGATGATGCCTTTGGTCGTGCTGGCAAAGTGCCAAAGATTGTCTTCACTGCAACCGATGCCGATGTGATTAAAACCTATGTGCGAATGGGAATTGGCGTAGGTGTATTGGCGAGTATGGCTATCGACAAGCAACAAGATCAGGATTTGGTAGCGATTGATGCTAGCCATTTATTTAGAGCAAGCACCACTAAAATTTGCTTTAGAAAAGGCACTTTCTTACGTACTTACATGTACGATTTTATTGAACGATTTGCGCCACACTTAACCCGAGACATTGTCGATAGAGCTGTGCAAGCCAAGTCTCTCGATGAAGTGGAAGAGCTGTTCAAAAATATTGATTTACCCGTTATGTAGTTGTTCCACCTAAAGCAGCCAGATGGCTGCTTTTTTGTTTGCCGTATCCCCAGCCATTGTTAATAAAATTAACTATAATTGTGATTTATAGGCCCTTATGGCACGAGTGCAGTTAGTAGTGCTCTTGGTTAGCAATGCCAGATAAATTGTAACAATTGGTACCCAACTTGATGATAATTCACTAATTAGAGGTAGATTCGTAGACTTCCTTAGTGTTTATCTTTAAGCTTCTAATAAGTGGTTAATGTTTTGTTACAGGGCTGTACGAACATTAGATTTAACAACTACTCCGATATCGCAAGGAAAGGCGGCCTACGTAAAACCATCATGACTAAGGTCTGTTGATCTTTGCTGATGGTTTTGGCAGCAATTTATTAGCCATTTAGGCAAGGCAGTGAGTGTGCAGTTAAGTGGGCTTAATAATCACTCGCTAACGCTGAATAAATGGCTAAGAAATGCTGCCCGAAGGGTTCGGATAAGCGAACTTTACTCTTTGTTAAGCACTTCTTGCTTAGCCCACTAGGCTTCAAAGTGCTCGCCGCGATTAAAGCCCGCTTATCTCGAACAAAATTTCAACACCAAAGGTCAACAGACCCTAATTATTTATTGTGCTGTTTAGGTAAAACTCAACTCGCTTTGGCCTTGGTTTTGTTTTCTGTTTGTACTCTTTCTGTTGCTCAAGCTGAGAGCTTAAGTGCGTTGCACGTAAATGGTTTAGAAGATGGTGTAGGGCTGGGTGAGCATTTTCAGGTATGGCACGATTTAGAAGGCAAGGCTGATCTGGCTGATGCCATCGCTGCTTATCGTTTAGATAAGTTCTCCAGATTACCGAGTAAAGGTTCCACGGGTTTACAGCCAGGAGCTTTTTGGAGTGTTTTCTATCTGCACAATGATAGCGATAAACCGATTACTCTAAATTTAGAATACGTTGACCACCAACTCATCTATTTAAATGCCTATCAACGCAATACCAACGATCCTAGTTTTTTAGAAATTGCCGATCTTGCTTTAATAATTCTTTTTCAGAGCGCTTAGTCAGTCACCAACGATTTGTAGTGCCAGTAGAGTTAGCAGCAGGTGAAACCCATCAGTTTTACTTTCGCTTTGGTTCTGACGAAAAGGGTTTTGTATTCCCAGATTTAAGGATTTGGCAGCCAGACAAAATGCGCAATGTGCAGAGTATAGGGCTAGGCAGTATTGCCTTTTGGGTGGGCGGTCTGGCCTTAATGTCGATAATGACCGGGGTAATCTTTGCCCGCATATTTCTGCAAACAAAAGTGAATACGCCTCGTTTAGATTATGTTTTACGCTTTATGATCTTAAATGCGGCTTTACTTGCCGTAGCGGCACTAACCAGAGAAACCGTATTCTCGGTGGTGCTTATCACCATTGCTTTATTGCTATACCCGATGTTAGCGATAGCCAGTTTAATTCGTTGGTTCCAAGGCTCAAAAGAATCCGCTGTTTACACCTTAGGTTGGACAGTATTAATAGTGGGGCTATTTAGCCAAGCCTTACGTGATTTAGGCCTTGTTGAACATACCTTTGTAACTTACTACTGGCCGGTTGTAGCTTCATACAGTGAAATGATGGTGATCATGGTTGCTATGGGGATTCACCTGTTAAGATTGCGCCGTCTAAAAGAGCTGGCTGAACTGCGCTATCGCAGCCAACTTGAACGCGCTAAACAAGAGTTAGAAATATTGGTGTCTGAGCGTACTCATGCACTTGAAGTTGCTAAGTCTGAAGCAGAGCCTGAAGCTCGCACCGATCCACTAACAGGCATAAACAATCGACGTAGCTTTATGGCCAAGGCCGAGGCGATGTTTGTTAGTTGCCGTAACCGTTCTCACCCCATGACCATGTTGATGTTCGATATTGACACTTTAAGAAAATTAACGATAACCATGGCCATGCTGCTGGTGATAAGGCTTTGAAGACGTTTGCCAGTACCTTAGAAAGTGAAATTCGTGATGGTGATGTATTAGGGCGTTTGGGCGGCGAAGAATTCGGCTTAGCCTTATATTCCGATTTAGATACTGCAGAGCGTTTACGTTCGGCAGTAGAACGGATATTCGTAAATACTGGCGTAATACAAATACGTTTTACCACCAGCATTGGTATTGCCTTAATGCAGACAGAAGAAAATATAGAGCAGTTGATGAGTTTAGCCGATCAAGCATTATACCAAGCCAAAGACAGTGGACGTAATAAAGCTGTTGTGGCTAATGTAGCTTAATCCGGAAAGCCGGGATACTGTTTTAGTTTGTCGATATCCCGGTACCTAATAGCTTTAGTAAGAGCATATTTACACTTAGCTGTGAATTAACATTCGATAATGTTTACCGCTAAGCCACCACGAGCAGTTTCTTTATATTTGCTCTTCATATCACAGCCAGTTTCCCACATGGTTTTGATGGCTTTATCTAAAGAAACTTTGTGCTCACCACTGCCTCTTAATGCCAATCGTGCGGCATTTATGGCTTTAAGCGCGCCCATGGCATTACGTTCAATGCAAGGAACTTGCACCAAACCGCCGATGGGATCGCAGGTCAAGCCAAGGTTGTGCTCTATGCCAATTTCGGCGGCGTTTTCGATTTGTTCTGGGTTACCACCAAATATCGCCACCAAGCCTGCTGCAGCCATCGAGCAGGCTACGCCGACTTCGCCTTGGCAGCCAACCTCAGCACCTGATATAGATGCGTTGGTTTTGTATAAAGAACCAATGGCTGTAGCGGTTAGAAAAAATTGATTGATTGAATCTTGATCAAGCTCTTGAACGTGATTGTGGTAGTAGTGCAATACCGCAGGGATAATACCTGCGGCGCCGTTGGTTGGTGCAGTAACTACTCGGCCGCCGTCAGCATTTTCTTCACTAACCGCTAATGCATACAGGTTTACCCAATCCATCACATTTAAAGGATCTGAGCTTAAGTTTCGCTGCGAAGCCAACTGTCGATTTAAAGTTGGTGCCCGTCTAGCCAGTTTTAAGCCGCCCGGTAATATGCCTTCTTCACTAATGCCGCGTTTTACACATGCTTGCATTGTAAGCCAAATTTGTTGGGTATATTGGCTAATCGTTCGGGTAGAACAGTGAACCTGCTCGTTGGCCGAGACCACGGCTGCAATGCTTTTTCCACTCTCCTTGCAACGTTGTAATAAGCTCTCGGCGTTTTCGAAGGGGTAGGGGTAATTGTGACTCGATGTATCGTTTTCTTGACCTTCTTCGACAATGTAACCGCCGCCTATAGAGTAATAGGTGGCCGAGATGCTTTTGCCATTGTCTAGGTAGGCATGAAAACTTAAGGCATTACTGTGGGTCGGCAGTTGCTTACGACGATGAAATACAATGGCACCGGTTTTAGCGAAGTTAATGGTCTTCTTAGCTAACAGCGACAACTCTTCGGTTTGCTCAACCTTTAGCAGCATCTGATCAACGGTATCAACATCCACTAACTCGGGCGACTCTCCCAACAAGCCCAAGATAACGGCCTTGCCTGTGCCATGGCCTTTGCCTGTCGCACCTAATGAACCAAACAGTTCTACTTTAATATGATCAACTCGATTTAGCTCAGCGTTGCTGTCTAAACGCTCTGCAAACAGCTTAGCTGCTTTCATTGGTCCGACGGTGTGAGAGCTGGAAGGCCCAATACCTATTGAGAATAGGTCAAATATACTTACCATGTTTAATCCTAGCAAAAGCTGCTTAAGCCACTAAGTTGTTAATTCTGAGATTATAAGTATATTTAGTTATCTGCAACAATGAGAAGCAAAATCACGCAATATTTTAGCGGTAGCTCCCCATATCACATGTTTTTCTACTTCTATAAAGTACACTTTCTCGAGCTTTCCTCTGCGTTTGAAGGAATAGCCGTGGTAATTATCTAGTCGCAAAAAGGGCTGTAGTGGCAATACCATTACCTGAGCCACTTCATCGTAGTTAAGTTTAAACGACAACGCCTGGTTGGTGGTGGCTATAAAAGGGCGTACCGAAAAATCACTCACTGTGGTTTGTTTTGGTAATTGACCATGAATAGTAAAAGCGGTGGGATGAACGCCGATTTCTTCATAGGTTTCCCTAAGCGCTGTGTGGCTAAGGTCAATGTCTTCGGGATCGTGTTTGCCGCCGGGTAAACTAATTTGTGATGGGTGGTGGCGCAGATGGGCGCTACGTTGAGTGAGCACTATTTGTTCTGCTTGCCCTGGTTGGGCAATAATCGGTAACAATACCGCAGCAGCATGTTTAGCGCTACGAGGCGAATCTTGTTTAGCCAGTTGCAGGAGAAAGCGTTGTAAAAAATGTGTGGTTTCTTTTTGGGACAACGACTTTCTCCAATTTAGGGTTATTCGAGTACCGGAAGAATTCGACTTAATTTATCGAAGGTTTCTTGATATTCGGCGTCAACTTTGGAATCAGTGACAACACCGCCACCGGCCCAACTGTATATTTTTTGATTTTCGCATACTAAGGTTCTAATGGTGATATTAGTATCCATATCACCACTACTAGAAATATAACCAATAGCACCACAATAAGCGCTGCGGCGGCTCTCTTCAAGCTCCTCAATAATTTGCATCGCCCGAATTTTTGGGGCTCCGGTGATCGAACCTCCCGGAAAACAAGCCGCTAGTAACTGTTCTGCAGAGTAATCTGGGGCAAGTGTTGCGCGGATTGTGCTTACCAAGTGGTGCACCGCGGGGAAAGATTCAATGGCAAAGAGTTTGGGGACTTTTACTGAGCCAGGGCTCGCGACCCGGCCAATATCGTTACGCAGCAAATCAACAATCATGAGGTTTTCGGCTTGGTCTTTCTCGGCACTGAGTAACTCGTCGGCCAGCTGTTGATCACGCTGCTTATTCGTACTTCTTGGGCGAGTACCTTTTATTGGTTTCGTTTCTATTTCACCTTTCTTTAAGCTAATAAAGCGCTCTGGAGAAACGCTAAGAATACAACTGCTGGGTAAACGCATAAATGCGGAGAAAGGCGCTTGGTTGGCTGCAATAAGGCGCTGGTAAGCTTCGGCTTCTGTTCCTTGGTAGCTTGCACTAAAACGCTGCGCCAGGTTGATTTGGTAGCAATCACCACTTAACAAATACTCTTGTACTTGTTCAAACTTTTCATGGTAGGCCGCTTGGTTCATGTTACTTTGCCAGGCGCTGGTTAGTTCAAACTTAGGTAACTCTTGGCTTGTTTGAATGTTTAGCCAAAGTTCACGCTGCTTTAAACGTTCAAGAGCCGCTTTTTCGTCGCCAATCTCATGCCATTGAATTAGTGTTGTGCTGTTTATGTGATGATCAAAAATCAATGCCCAATCATAAAAGCCTACTGCCATATCTGGAGTGCTTAAATCTTTGGCTAAGCGCTCCGGTAAAACTTCTAAACTTCTTCCTAAATCGTAAGACCACAAGCCTAAGGCACCGCCTTCAAAGGGAAATACTGAAGTACTAGCGTGCTCTTCGGGGAACAGTTGCTTGCGCAAAGACTCAAGTAACTCAAAGGGGGCTTGTTGGCTTTGATAGTGTTGCTCGCCAACCCTAACTTTGGATGTGCCATCGCTATAGGAGATAGTGGCGATAGGATCGGCAACCAAAATATCAAACTGGTTATTCTCGTGGGAGTCGGCAGCCGATTGTAAAAAACAACACCAGTCTTGCTGGGCTAGTTGCGCGAAGAGTTGTACTGGAGAAATAGAAAAAGTTTTACTAACAATCATATAGGTAGTTTTGCGTGACCATTCACTATTCAGAATTGAAGATGTAGATAAATTGTAAAAACTTAGCTTTAGGTTATAGCAGGCTTTGTGACGCAAGGGTATCATAGGCGCTGAAGGATAACGACAACAACCCTAACAGCCGTAGCAACAGCCCCGATAAAAGCTGTTGATAACAAAAGGCCATAATAAGGAAACGTGGAGACTTTATGACCATCATCCGTAAACAGGACTTTATTGACAGTGTCGCAGAATCGCTGCAATTCATTTCTTACTACCATCCCCTTGATTTTGTCACCGCAATGGCGGAAGCCTACGAAAAAGAACAGAGTATTGCTGCCAAAGATGCCATCGCCCAAATCTTAATTAACTCACGTATGTGTGCTCAAGGTTTGCGTCCTATCTGTCAGGATACCGGCATTATCACTGCGTTTGTAAAAGTAGGGATGAATGTTCAATGGGACAGTGATCTCACTGTTCAAGAAATGGTTGATGAAGGGGTTCGTCGAGCTTATACCAACCCAGATAACCCTTTACGTGCTTCTATTGTTGCTGACCCTAACGGCGCACGTAAAAACACCAAAGACAATACTCCAGCGGTAGTTCACATAGACTTAGTTGCAGGCGACAAAGTCGAGATTATGGTTGCAGCCAAAGGTGGCGGTAGTGAAAACAAATCTAAGATGGTAATGCTAAATCCATCTGATTCTGTTGCTGAGTGGGTTCTAAAAACCTTACCCACAATGGGCGCTGGTTGGTGTCCACCGGGTATGATAGGCATTGGTATTGGCGGCACTGCAGAAAAAGCTGCAGTAATGGCTAAAGAATCGCTAATGGATCCGGTTGATATTCAGGACCTCATCGCTAAAGGCGCAGAAAATGCCGACGAAGAACTACGCTTAGAGTTGATGGACGGCATTAACAAACTGGGCATAGGTGCTCAGGGCCTTGGCGGCTTAACCACGGTGCTTGATGTAAAAGTTAAATCTTGCCCAACGCACGCGGCTTCTAAACCGGTTGTAATGATCCCCAATTGTGCAGCAACACGTCACGCACATTTTCATTTAGACGGCAGCGGCCCAGCGGTATTAACGCCACCTAAGCTTGAAGACTGGCCAGAGATCACTTGGGATGTTGGTGATAACGTTCGCCGGGTAGATGTAAACAAAGTAACTAAAGAAGAAGTAGCCACCTGGAAAATGGGTGAAACGGTATTGCTTAACGGCAAAATTCTTACTGGTCGCGATGCAGCCCATAAGCGTATTAAAGAGTATCTAGAGCAGGGTAAACCATTCCCTAATGGCGTAGATTTTAATGGCCGATTTATTTACTACGTAGGTCCGGTAGACGCAGTACGAGATGAAGCAGTTGGTCCAGCGGGTCCTACAACGTCTACTCGTATGGACAAATTCACAGACATGATGCTCGAAGAAACGGGTTTAATGGGCATGATTGGTAAGGCGGAACGTGGCCCAGCAACGGTGGATTCGATTGCTAAACATCAGTCGGTTTATTTAATGGCGGTAGGCGGTGCTGCTTACTTAGTATCTAAAGCGATTAAGAATGCCAAGGTAGTGGCTTTCGAAGATTTAGGCATGGAAGCTATCTATGAGTTTGAAGTAGAAGATATGCCGGTTACTGTAGCAGTTGATGCTGACGGTAACTCTGTTCACCAGCAGGGACCGGCAATTTGGAAGGCTAAAATTGAAGAACTAGATGCAAAACTAAGTAAGTAATCGACCTAGTTTTGCAATGAGAATAAGAAGCGGCTTACGCCGCTTTTTTTTGTGCCATTTTTTTGTTTAACAGGTAATCGGCAGAAAATGGACCTGCTCCCCAAATAACATTAATTAGTATCATTAAACCCCAAAGCTGGTGGTCGTAAAAACCACCGGGCCAAAGCACTGGGTAAGACACTACAGCGATGATATTAAAGAAGAATAGCTTCAAAGCAAAAATACGGGTAAACAAGCCAAGTATTAGAAATACCGGCAAAATTAGCTCGGCTGCAGTTCCTAGATAGGCTGCTAGCTCCCAAGGTAAAATTGGAACTTGGTACTCAAGTTCAAATAGATAAAGCGTTGAATCCCAGCTGGTAAGTTTTAAATAACCTGAGCGGAAAAATACAATGGCTACCCATATTCGAGTAAACGTGAGTAATAGAGGGATAAGCAGAAACTGCATCATCTCTACGGCTTTTAGGTAGATATTATAAAGTGGCATCATTTGACTCTCCTATCTCTGATGCAAAACTAAAATGGGATAAACGTTGTAATTGAATAGATTCGCCAAGGAGGGTTTCTAATTCTGCCAAACAGGGTTGAGGTAGTTCACCTAATGGACGTAGTTGCTGGCAATGGCTAAGAAACGCATAACTAAGCGGGGATATTTGCTCTAGCTGAACTTCAAAATCGGCTTGCTTAGTAAATAGTACAAAATCTTGTTCATCTAACTCGATGGCTTCAACTTGGTTTGCTTGAACCATTTGGTAGATAGAAAAAACAGGGTATTGGCTAGCAAGTAAAGACTGATGCGGCGCTAAATGCAGCACTGCATCACCTAATTGCTCTGCTGGTATCGATTGGAGAACTTCTACAGTAAAAAACTGGTTTGTTAATGGTTGTCCAGCCGTCTGTTCAATTTGCCAATCTAGCAGTGCGATATCTGCTAAATAGGGTAGCGTAGATAGTGCGTCTTGTTGTTTTAAGAACTCATTAAAACCTAAGCCAAAGAGGTTGAGGTCACCTTGATTATGACCATGCTGCAAAATGAAGTTTTTAGCGACAAACTTAAAGAATTCTTCACCCACTAGCTTTTGCACTGTTGGGTAACTGGCACTCAAAGCTTCACTAAGGCTTAGCACATAGTTATTTTGGTAGATTTGTATCGACTCTTCAGCGCTTAATGCGATATTTGCCAAGCGAGATTCAAGGCTGGTATCTGTTTGATTTAGTGAGCCAGAAAACTCTTGTTGTAATTGCTTAAGCACAGCTCACCTCGCTTATTGCAAGATCAATATGTTTAGCTTGCGCCACTTCTTCAATGAGCACCTCTAAGGATGGAAAATCGCTGTCCCATTCAATAAGAGTGGGGATGCTATTGGCATAGTATTGCTGAAATTGGCGATACAGTTGCCATACCGGCTCGCTAACTTTTTGGTTGTGGCTGTCAATAAGTACTGTTTTGTTGTCGAGTTGTTTTTCGGTATACCCCGCTAAGTGGATCTCTTTAACCGCGGCTAGGTTTAGTGTCTCTATATACTCTTGGTTATCCCACCCTAGGTTATGCCCACTGACATAAACGTTGTTAATGTCTAACAACAAGCCACAGCCAGTGGCCTCAACTAACCGGTTCAAAAACTCTGGCTCATGAATGTGGCTTTCATGATATGCCAAATACGCCGAAGGATTTTCGATAAGCAGTTGTCGCCCCAAAAAATCTTGTGCTTGGTTAAGGTGGCCTATAAATATTTGTAAGCACTCTTCTGTATATGGTAAGGGCAATAGGTCGTTATAAAAGCGCCCGTTAATGCTGCTCCAGCTTAAATGCTCAGAGACGATAAAAGGATTAACATCATCAATTAATGCCTTTAGTTTCTCTAAATGTGTTTTGCTTAATGCATCAAACGATCCTAGCGACAAACCAACCCCGTGCACGCTAATAGGACTGTGCTCGGCGATTTGCTTAAGTAGATGATAATCGTATGAGTGAGGGTTGAAGTAGTTCTCAGCGTGTATCTCTAGCCAATCTAATTGCTGGTGTTTGTTTAGCAACTGTTCTGCATAAGCTGAGCGCAAACCAAGCCCGTATTGTTTTTTTGTCATAGTGGTGTTCGTTTAAGCGAGGGAGTAGAGAGGCTGCCGAACCAAGTTTAGCTGGTTCGGCAGTTACAAATTAGCTAGATTGTTTGCTACCACCAGCTAGTTTGTCACATAAGCCTTTTGGCAATACAACAAAAGCGTCTGATTGGTTGTCAGCTGTCGCTGTGCCGGCACATGAGCTATTTTTGGTAGCACAGTCGTTTTTACCTGCTTTAGCCACGCCGTAACATTTCTCTTTACCTGCAGCAACAGCTGGAGTGGCGGTAAGAGTACCCAATGCGATTAAACCAGTTACTGCTGTAGCGATTGCAATGTTTGAACCTTTCATAATATTTCCTTTATCAAATTGTGTCGTGTTAAGTACAACTTGTTCACTTAGTTGTAGCTAAGGAAACCGCATGACTAAAGAAAAAATTTCGTGAGTTGTGAAAAAATATCAACAATAGGGTAAAGGCTTTTACAATTTTGTATTAAGCGGCTTTTTGTTAGTGCTAGGTATGGCGCGGCTTAAGCCCTGATTTTGTTAGCTTTAAAAAAGTTATTTATTTTTTTGATTTTTTTAGTGAAAGATTAGGTTGCAGCTATGTAAAATTAGCTCGCTAGTCACTTACCAAAACTCACTAAGATTTGCCCTTAAGTTATTGTCGAAAATTACGCTGCTACGTTTTAAACGAACTCTAGGTAGCATATTGTTATCAGCTTAAGGAAACTTCGGTACGTGGCTTGTCTACAACAGCGCTTGTAACAGTTACGTGCTTTTTCCTACAAATTAGTTAATTATATCAATACATTGTTTAAACAGGTTGAATTTATGAAACAGCTTATCTTGGCTAGCGCCTTGACACTATTGGCTAGCGCCTGCACAACGGTAGTTGAAGAAGATCAAACTCAGCGTAAAGAACAACAATATCGCGATACCATTATTGTGAGTGCAGAGCCCGGTTTTACTGTGTTTAAGCAACAAACAGTATGCGGTCATCCATTGCTAGAAGAAGCCTTGCGAAACCCCCAACGCTCTGATGTGCATGCTTATGATGCTTTTCATGAAGCCTTTGCTCAAAAATTTGAAGACTTAGGTATTCACTATTTATCTCAAGCTGATGATAGCTGTGATTACTGGATGGCTTTTGCATTGCCTACTAGTCAAAAATTGAGCGATGAACAATTGATGACTTTGTTTGGGGTATCGCCAGGATTGGCGGATGACGGCAACCAAGACTTTCAACGTGCTACCTTAATGATGAGTTTGTATACCGCCCAGTCTAATTACAAAATGTGGCAAGTAAGTCTGCAAGCCTTCGCTCAAGTCGAGACCGACGATATGGGACGTCGCCAAATAGCGATTAAACCAGAAGGTGTGGATTACGCGGTAAATCGTGTATTTGCTTATTTAAGTGTTAAGGACGCGCTGTAAATAACAGGCAAAAAAAAGCCCAGCTACAGGGGGCGCTGGGCGTTCAATTTAAGTATTTAATTGCAGTGGCATAGATTAAGACCCAGCGTTTTCGAGAAAGTTTCAAAAATCTTCATTTTTTTCTTAAAAAAATCCGAGCTCAGTTCTCGTTTTTAGTTTCACCCGCAAATTATGCCTAGCGAATGATTGACATCTGAAGGCCTTAAACGTAGATTTTAAACAGGTGTTTTATTTTTAAGGTGTCATAGTGAGACAAGGAACTAAAAGTAAGATCCTCGATGCAGCTGAACGTTTATTCGCTGAACGAGGATTTGCCGATACCTCGTTGAGGTTAATTACTTCTCATGCTGAGGTTAATCTTGCCTCGGTAAATTACCATTTTGGTTCAAAAAAAGAACTTATCCAAGCCGTTCTTATGCGCTACCTAGAGCAATTTATGCCCTTGGTAGACAAAGCGATGTTAGAACATATAGAAGGTGATACACCGCCTAATCTGGACCAAGTGTTCTCTTCGTTTATTGACCCCTTGCTTGAAATGAACCAAGTGAAGAAACACGGAACTGCAATGTTCCTACTATTATTGGGACGAGGCTATACCGACAGCCAAGGGCACCTACGTAAATTTATTACTCATCACTTTGGAGAAGTGCTCAGTCGTTTTCAGGAAGCGGTGAGATTGGCTTATCCAGAGTTATCTGACAGCGACATATTTTGGCGTTTGCATTTCACTTTAGGAACAGTGGTGTTCACCATGGCATCGAGCACAGCCTTAAAAGATATTGCCAGCGCCGACTTTAATGAAGATTTAAATACCGAAGGATTGATCAGAAAAGTAATCCCCTATTTGGCAGCCGGTGTGGGTGCGCCAACCTAAACAATAAAAACTATAAAGTACGTGAAATAAGGATTTGACCATGACTATTTTGTTAATGTTAATAACCGCAGCGGTGGTGCTGTTGTGCATACCCGATACGCGTAAAAAGCTGGTAACTCGACCTGCTTTTAAAGTGTTTAAGAAAATCCTTCCTCCCTTATCTCAAACCGAGAAAGAAGCGATGGAAGCTGGTTCTGTATGGTGGGATGGCGAATTGTTTGGCGGTAAGCCAGATTGGAACAAACTGCACAATTACCCAAAAGCTACTTTAAGTGAAGACGAACAAGCCTTTATGGATGTTCAAGTTGCAACGCTTTTAGACATGCTGGATGACTTTGATATTGTGCAAAATCAACGTGATCTACCACAGCAAGTATGGGACTACTTAAAAGCGGAAGGTTTCTTTGCACTTATTATTCCTAAATCTTACGGTGGTAGAGAGTTCTCGGCCATTGCCAACTCAACCATCGTAAGCACCATCGCTACTCGCAGTTTGTCTGCAGCAGTAACTGTAATGGTTCCTAACTCCTTGGGCCCTGGTGAGTTGTTGCTTCACTATGGTACGCAAGAGCAAAAAGATCACTGGTTACCAGGATTAGCAGATGGTACTCATGTTCCATGCTTTGCGTTAACCGGTCCTGAAGCTGGCTCTGACGCAGGCGCAATTCCCGATAAAGGCATAATTTGTAAAGGTGAGTTTAACGGCGAAGAAGTGGTTGGTATTCGTTTAAACTGGAACAAGCGTTACATTACCTTAGCCCCGGTGGCTACAGTAGTGGGTTTGGCGTTTAAGCTTTACGATCCAGAAGGTTTGCTGGGCGAGCAAGAAGAATTAGGTATTACTTGTGCGCTTATTCCTGCCGACCACCCTGGTGTTCGCACTGGTGATCGCCACTTTCCTCTGGGTTTAGCATTTATGAACGGTCCAACTTTTGGTGAAGATGTATTTATCCCACTAGATTGGATTATCGGCGGTGCTGATTATGCGGGTAAAGGCTGGCGTATGTTGGTGGAATGTTTATCGGCTGGTCGCGGTATTTCTTTGCCAGCCCTTGGCACAGCTGTAGGCCACATGAGCTCGCGTACAACCAGTGCATACGCTTACGTACGTAAGCAATTTGGCTTATCAATTGGTCGTTTTGAAGGGGTAGAAGAAGCGCTTGCACGTATAGGGGGCATGACCTACCAGCTAGAGGCGGCTCGTCGTTTAACTGCTGGCGCTTTAGATTTAGATCAAAGCCCAGCCATTGTTACTGCTATTGCTAAATATCACATGACCGAAATGGCGCGTACAGTATTAAACGACGCCATGGATATTCACTCTGGCCGCGCGATTCAGCTAGGCGCCATGAACTATCTTGGCCACGCTTATAACGGTGTACCAGTGGCAATTACCGTTGAAGGCGCAAATATTCTAACTCGTAACCTTATGATCTTTGGTCAGGGTGCAACCCGTTGTCATCCTTATGTACTTAAGGAGCTACAGGCTGCGGCAAATCCTGATGAAGAAGCAGGTTTGGCAGAGTTTGATAGTTTGCTTCTAAAACACATTGGTTTTGGCGTTGGTAACTTTGCGGGTAGTTTATTCCAAGGTTTAACAGGTGCTGCGTTTAACTCAAGCCCAGTATCGGGCGACACTGCGGTTTATTATCGCCAGTTAACCAGAATGAGCCGCGGATTAGCGCTATGTGCTGATATGTCTATGCTAATTTTAGGTGGCGATCTTAAACGTAAAGAGCGTATCTCTGCCCGTTTAGGCGATGTGTTAAGTAATCTTTATCTAGCTTCTGCCACCTTAAAGCATTATGAAGATCAAGGCCGTCCAGCAGAAGATCTACCTTTTGTTAAGTGGGCAGTTGAGCGTAACTTGCATGAGATTGGCGTTGCTTTTGAAGGTTTCTTCCAAAACTTCTCAAACCGTATTGTGGCTCGTGTGCTTAAAACTGTTGTCTTCCCTTATGGCAATCGCTTTAAGTTGGCCGATGATCAAATAAGTCATCAAATTTGTGAAACCATGATGACGCCAGGAGCAGCACGCGAACGCTTAAGTCACTTGTGTGTAACCACTGGCGGTGAAGGTGACGCAGTAGCGATTATTGAGCAAGCATTCTTAGCTATGTATAAGGTTCGCCCTTTAGAGCGCAAGATTGCTAAGGCTCAAAAAGCTGGCCAGTTACCGCGTAAAGTTGCCCTAGCTGAGATTGTTGAAAAAGCTCTAGCGCAAGACATTCTTTCTAAAGAAGAAGCAAGTAACTTGCTAGAAGCAGATAAGTTGCGTTACCAAGCTATTCAAGTTGACCACTTTGAACCTGGGGTATTAGAAGCAAAAAATGCTCCAATAGAATCTGAAGTGAACGTAGCTTAGCGTTACAGCAGTTTGTAGAAAAAGGATGCTTTGAGCATCCTTTTTTATTGCCTGATATCTAACAGTTAATCTTCAAAGAAGCCCAATAGCCTAGATGTAAGACTTAGGTGGTTATCAGAGTTATCTTGTGTTTTTTACACGCTAGGTTTAGGGGTTTGAACACAACTAATAAGCGATGCTGCAGTTAGCATATCGCGCGGGAAATGGAATACTTAGTGCGGAGCTGTTTAAAGCTAATGGTGCTGGAGAGCGTTAAGTTAAAACGCTGATAAACAGGCACAAAAGAGCCAGCTTTCGCTGGCTCTAACTAGACAGTCTACAACGATTTATCAGTGCGCGAGTCTTTAAGACTTTGTTTTACTTTACGCAAATTTTCACGGAATTTCTCGCCTCGGCGTAGGGTAAAGCCGGTAGCTAATACGTCTATCAATGCCATTTGCGCAATGCGCGATGCCATAGGCATGTAAACGTCAGTGTCTTCTGGTACATCCATAGACAATACAAGGTTACATTCTTTGGCCAATGGAGAGTCCTTACTGGTAATGCCAATAACCGTTGAGTCGTTCTGTTGAGCCAGTACCGCGATATCAATCATCGCTTTAGTGCGGCCAGTATGCGAAATCAAAATAATCACATCTTCTTCGGTAGCCACAATGCAGCTCATGCGCATCATTACTACATCATCAAAGTAGCTAACAGGCACATTAAAACGGAAGAACTTATTTAATGCGTCTTGAGCAACCGATGCAGAAGCACCCAGGCCAAAGAAAGAGATTTTCTTGGCTTGGGTCAATAAATCTACAGCGCGATTTACCGCATTAGGGTCTAAACTGTTTTTTGCTGCTTCGAGGCTCGCCATAGACGATTCGAAAATCTTAGAGGTATAAGCTTCTGGGCCATCTTCTTCGTCAACATGGCGGTTAACGTAAGGTGTGCCGTTCGCTAAGCTTTGAGCTAAGTGCAATTTAAAGTCGGGGAAGCCTTTAGTGTCTAAGCGCCGGCAAAAGCGGTTTACTGTCGGTTCACTTACGTCAGCCAGTTTTGCTAATGCAGCAATACTTGAATGAATCGCCGTTTGAGGGGAGGCGATAATTACCTCAGCAACCTTACGTTCTGATTTGCTGAAGTTTTCTAAATTTTTAGTGATTTTTTCAAGCGTATTCATAATATCCGTTATTTTTAGCGCATTTGTTATGTCGACGTTGTCAAATGTAATAATTTTTCAACAAAGTTATATGTCATACAATTACACAGACACTTTAGTAAAACAAGCTTAATTATGAGCAATCATAGACTAGAGGCGGGTTTTATAGTTTGAGCTAGGTCTAATATCTTTGAAAATGAGTATGCAATTAGTAATTTACTAACGAAATTCTAGAACAAAAGCGGTAAAATTTGACGACATAAATATACTACAGCCATCTTAATGACAGTTTGTTAGGATAGGTAATAATATTTTTCTATTTTTTGAACTTGGTATGAAGGAAAACAAAATGGCCGGTTTTGGTTTAATTGCCGACGTAGGTGGTACAAATATTCGTTTAGCTCTTGTTGAACTTAAAACAGGTGAAATAGGGCGTTTAAAAAAGTATTTATGTGCTGACTACCCAAGCATCGCTGATGTGATTTCCCTGTACCTTAAAGAGCAGCAAGAAACAGTAACTCAAGCTTGTGTTGCCATTGCTTGTCCTACCGACAAAGATTGGATCGCGATGACTAATCACAGCTGGGCCTTCTCGAAGAAAGAAGTACAAGAACAATTAGGCTTTGAAGGTTTCCACGTAATTAATGATTACACTGGCATTGCTATGTCGATCCCAACATTGACTGATGAGCAAAAAATCCAAGTGGGTGGTGGCGAAGCTAAAACAGGCGCGCCGATCGCAGTATATGGTCCTGGTACTGGTTTAGGAGTAGCTCACTTAATTCACCACGACAGCGAATATGTATGTATTCCGGGTGAGGGTGGCCACGTAGAGTTTGCCGCAAATGATGAAAAAGAAGCACACGTTTTAGCCTTTTTGCAAAAACGTCTGGGCCATGTTTCGGCAGAGCGTCTACTTTCTGGCCCCGGTCTAGTAAACATTTATCAAGGTCTAATGGACATGCACGGTAAAACCGCAGAAGATTTCCAGCCTTCTGACGTCACTACTCGCGGTTTAGATGGCAGCTGCCCAGTGTGTGTAGAAGCAATGGAAGTGTTCTGTCGTGCTTTAGGCTCGTTTGGCGGTAACTTAGCGCTTAACATGTCTACCTTTGGCGGCGTATACATTGCTGGTGGTATCATTACACGCTTTATGGATTTCTTTAATAACAGTGAGTTCCGCAAGCGTTTTGAAGATAAAGGGCGTTTTGTAGATTTTGTGGCAAAAGTGCCTGTTTATATCATTACCGAAGAACAACCTGGCTTGCAGGGAGCAGCTGCTTACTTACGTCAAAGTAACGGCTACCGTATCTAGGTCTAACAGCTGTTTAATGAAAAAGAAGCTTCGGCTTCTTTTTTTGTTTGAGTCAGCAAAAATTGTTTAAGAACTCGTCAGTTGCCAGTATTTGGCTAAAAAGTTATTGACCCAAACATAAGTGATCCGTAATCTAGCGCCTCATTATTGCTAAGCGCAATAAATCAAATAAGGTGACGTGTCCGAGTGGCTGAAGGAGCACGCCTGGAAAGTGTGTAAGGGGCAACCCTTCGAGAGTTCGAATCTCTCCGTCACCGCCATCTTCAAGTTTAAAGACGTCCAAGGGCGTCTTTTTTCTTTTCTTGTTTTCAATAAATTCAATGTCTTAGCGTCCATTACTGTCCAGTAACGTCCACTGAAATCCACTGCTTTAAGTAATACCGGAAGTAATACTTGTCTACATCAATTGATGCTAGTATTACTTTTGTACGTGAAAAGCGTATTACTTTGACGTGTTATTTAACGCTATATTGATGAATATAAGCTTTTGAATTAAAGTGATTTTTTGGTGCAAAAGTAATACCTGTTATTTTCGCAAAACGTAGTGAACTGAAAGTATTACTTTTGGGGGCGAATAGCTCCATCTTTAAGTTTGAAAACGTCTTTTCTAACAAATATCTCTATAAGACTCGCGAATCCTTCTGCTTTAAGTTTCTAATTACTTGCTAAGTCCTTAATGGGCTAAGCCTTGGCTAAGTGGTATTAATTTTTGCATGGTTAAGACATTTGAGTGAGATGTAGGGTTTGGTCCTTCAATACTGATTAACGTCATTAAGTGCGCCTAATTACCATACAGCATAGCAAGGCAATGGTAATGGGAGGTTGTTGTTATTGGTAACCCTAAATCATTATCGGTGGGTATTGAATTACTGCGTAAGCTGTCAGATCTTGAAAAGCGTGCGCTTAATTCATAATGCGATAAGCCTCACTAACAGAGCGCAAAGCTGCGCTCAAATTTCTAATTAGTCAGAGTATTCGATTCATGAAAGGTATTATTTCAGTTCAATCACATGTTGTTTATGGCCATGCTGGAAACAGCTCTGCAGTGTTTCCGCTTCAACGCATGGGCTTTGAAGTTTGGCCAGTTCATACAGTACAGTTTTCTAATCATACACAATATGCTCAAGGTTGGACTGGCCAATCCTTTCCGGCAGATGCCATCTCTGATTTGGTCAAGGGGATTGATGCAATAGGGCAGTTACAGCAATGCCAAGCTGTAGTATCTGGTTATTTGGGCGATGCCGAACAGGCAAAGTCATTAATTGCCGCCGTAGACATGGTTAAACAGGTTAATCCAAAGGCGATATACGTTTGCGACCCTGTTATGGGTGACCCTGATAAAGGCTGTATTTTGGCAGAAGGTATTAGCGAATATTTGGTTGAACACGTTATGCCTAAAGCAGATGTGATAGTGCCTAATCAATTTGAATTGAGCCGTTTTGTAGGGATGGAAATCGCTAACTTAGATGACGCCGTTGGAGCATGCAAAGTGGCTTTAGAAAAAGGACCTAAAGTAGTATTAGTTAAACATCTACACAGTTTATCTAAGCAGCAATTTTGCATGATGATGGCTGACTCAAGTGGATGCTATTTGGTTAAGCGCCCTAATTTAGAATTCGATAAAGCACCGGTGGGCGTAGGAGATCTTATTTCAGCTCTATTTACTGGGGGCTTATTGAAAGGTTGGCCGCCGATAATGGCTTTAGAGCATGCAAATAACGCTAGCTTTGGAGTGATAGAGGCCACTCAGCAGTGCGGTGAGTGCAGGGCGGGAGCATACTTTGATGGATTTATAACCCAAAGAAGACTCTTGCCCTATAATCATCGTTCCAACCCGCTTTCTTCAGCTTCACTTTTTGGCTCGGCGCACCACATTCGCATTGCTTGAGCATATTCATCACAAAACGTCTAGATAACGCAATGTTTTCAACGGCACCATCTAAAGTAATACGAGAGCTATCTTCTTTAAAAACAACATCTAAAACATAATGTTGGCTGTTCTCAATCCGCCAATGCTGGCGAATATAATGGCCCAGTAGTTTGTGGTTTGGCGACAAAGAACTAATGTAGTAAGAGGTATCTACAGTACCTTTACCATTGATCACACGATGGCGTTCCACTGCTATGATGCTTCTTATCGTCGGCCATTTCTTCGCCAATTCGTCGGGCAATTTGGCCTTTATCTGAAATACGTATCGCTCTTCGCTGCGACCATGTTTTTTCTCTTTGACCTCGGTGACTATTTTCTCTTTACCTGCATCAAAAATCGCTTGGAACTGCTCCACAACAGCCGCTCTAAGCTTGGGCTGATTATTCTTAACCTGGACAACAACATGCGCTTGTTTTTCTTTGATTTTTTCTAGTGTTTCACGCTGGCAATGCAGTGCATCAACCGTGACAACACTACCCTTTACATTAATGACATCAAGCATTTGACGAACAATGCTTATTTCACCATTTTTAGTCTCAGTCGGCTTTTGGCTTAGAACGAGGCCACGCTCGGTGTCGTAAGCCGTGACCAACTGCAATGCTGTTTTCCTGTCGTTACGATAGGAGCCCCGTAGAACCTTTCCGTCAAAAGCGATAATGGGTTTGTTCTGAGTAGTTCGTTGTTCGTTAATCCAAAGAGCCAAAGCTTCAAGCAAAGATTCCGCAACAACGGAACGCAAGATGCGAGCTATCGTGTGTCTTCGAGGGATGCCATGCTCGAATGGTCGATATTTTCTTAACCAGTCGAGTTTTTCTTCTCCAAAAAATTCAATGTCTTGCCAACCTTCGCATCCCGATGCGATAGCGCTGATCACAAGGAACATAACATCAATAAGGTTGTGTTTCTGGTTGATGTCCGATCGAGTATCTTCTACAACAGATAAGTGTTCAATAAGGTTCAAAATGACTGTGCTGCTGAGGGTTTGGCACAATTAGATCATATTAGTTAACAAAGTGCGATCCCGCCCTGGCGGTGAGTGGGAGCTGCAAACTGTATTTGCACAAGACCAACTAAGCGAACCACACCACAGCTTTCCTGCTTATAAAGTCGCATGAGCTAGCTACAATAGTAGATTTGAATATCTAGATCCTTAATAAGGTTAATTCGAACAGTATAAGGCGAAGCATCAATATACATGCTTCGCTTTTACTATTTTCTCGCTTATTTCTGCGATTGAATTCTTCGTTCGTTAATATAAGCAACAACTAGTGATTCGATGTCTTTCTTTATCTCCATTATCGCTTTAGAGCGCGGAGCCCAGAGTGCAATGGGGAACTGGAAATCATCTCTAACTTCGTTTAACTCTAGTTTTTGTAATTGCAATAACTCGCCGAGGTCTTGTATTGTCACCTTAGGCAGAATTGACCAGCCTACACCTTGCTGAACTAAGCTAAGTAATAGTGAGAAATCTTCAATAACTTCGTAATTGGAAGATAACAAAACTTTCTTTGAAATGTCATCATCTAGATAAGCTTTTAATATCAACTGCTTACTTGTTTTTAAAGCACTAAAAACCTGATTGCTAGGTAATTCTGCCAAAGGGCTGTTTTTGGCCGAGTACAGGCCAAAAGTTAGGTAGCAAAGAAAAGTTGTATCGAAACTCGTGATGGCGTTGCGTTGATCTATATTTACAAAGCCCAATTGAATGGAATCATCTTCGATCCCCGCTCTAACTTCTTCTTTGGTTTTAATGAGGAAGTTAACTTTCATGAATGGATATTTCTCTAACAAGAGTTGGCGAATGCTAACTAAAACCTCACTAGGAATTAGATTGGTATAGGCAATATTGAGGCACTCGAGGTGTCCGTAAGATAGGCTAAGTGCCATTTTATTAAAAGATTTTGCTTGCTCAATTGTTACCTTAGCATAGCTATATAACAGTTGACCTTCACTGGTTGGTTTTGCGCTTCTGCCGATCCGTTCAAACAAATCTACGGCCAGCTGGTCTTCTAGATTGGTTATCACTTGTCCAATGGTGGTTCTATGTTTGTTTAGTTTAATTGCTGCTTCACTAAATGAACCGTGTTCGTATACGGCTACAAACGCTGCAAGTTGTTCCAAACTAAAATGCATGTGGATTTGATCCTTCAATTCCGATTATCACTGTTCAAAGGATAACACTATTCTAAGCAGCAATATAAACAGTATTACTACTATGAGAGTTAGCTTATGACCTGTAAATATAACTTTGCCCGCGGCGCGCTAATGGCAAATATTGGCGCGGTTGCTACGTCGATCCGTATAGCTAAACAAGAAGATGTTCAAAACATCGAAGAGAAGTATGCACAAATATTTAACCAAGAAGCAGAAGCTTTGTTACCGGTATCTGAGGCTTTGAAGGGTTTTTCTCTAACGCAGATCCGTCACGCGCATAAAAAGTTTAGCCCAAAACAATTTCTTATTGGGGGAAATGACGCGCTAATTTATAACTCATATTTAAATCAATTTTTACCTTCTTCGCCAATCAATCCTGCTGAGTCAAATCACCAGCTTGAGAGAGCGATTAATCCCTCTATTGGAGAAGTATTGGCTGGTGATAATCAAACTCGTAGTTTAGATGAATATGTTTCTATGGATGAAAGCCGAGTGCAAGGGGTAATCATTGTTCAAGATGGGAAGGTTGTCTTCGAGCGTTATCCTGGCATGAGCGCTGAGCAAAACCATGTGTGGCTGGGACTTTCGAGTTTGGCGATAAGCTTAGTGTTTGCCCAGTTGATTGACGAAGGAAAAATTGATGTTGACCGATCAGTAAGCGTGTATCTGCCAGAGCTTCGTTCTACAGAGTGGGATAGAGTGAGTATTCGTCAGGCTATTAATGGCACAAGTGGATTAGATATAACTTCTACTCAACAAGCGCTGTTTGATCCAAAGTCTAACATTTCTCGTTTTTTGGCCGCTCAATTTGGTCGTGCTAACGGCTACCAAGAAAACTGGTTAGATATTGTAAAGCAAATTAAAAGAGCGCCAGGTAATACTGCGGATAGTGAAGTAGGGGTAAGCCCAATAACCCGTGCTGTTTTAGCTTACCTAGCAGAACAAATAGAGCAGCTTCCTTGGGCACAAATTTTTGAACAAAGAGTATGGGGAGAGCTTAAAACGAAAGCACCGATGATGGTGACGTTGGCGCCAGACGGAACAGCTCTAAGTCACGATTTTATTTTGTCTACTATAGAAGACGCTGCGCGGTTGGGAATGTTGTTTTGTCCAAGTTGGCAAACAATTACGGATACCCCTGTGTTAAATACTAAGACAATACGTGAGATGAACAACAAATTATCCGATACAACACGCAACAGTGCTGCACACGCATTTAAATTCGACAAGGTATATAGCGATGGGGCATGCAGTATTCAGGGTAATTTCGGTCAAGGTATGTATATCGACAGTAAGCGTGATTATGTCGCGGTATATTTTTCGTCTCAGGCCTATGAATCTCTAAATGGTCCTTCCTGCATGATGGGATATTTGCGTGAGGTTGCGCAACAGTTCTATTAGTACTGAGGATGTGATCCTTCATTTACGATTAACTCTTTTGGTTACAAGCTTTTAAGCTTTGTGCTTATCTATTAACTGCAAGGTTTATCAATGTTTCAAGAGTTTTTACCTAAAGAAATTGTCGTGGGAGAGATTTACTTCCCGCCGTTACTTATCGCGTTTGGTGTAGCTTATATGGCTGCAAACTTAACCATGGTATTAATCGGCCGTATGGGCGTATTAAAACATTTATATGCGCCCGTGCTGGTTGAATTGTCGCTGCTGGTAATTTATGCAATAGGCTTAAGTCGTTACGTTTTTCCAGGGTAATAAACTAGAGATTTTAAATGAAAACCAAAATATTAACGGTATTACTAGTTGCTATTGCTATTACCTTGGCTGGATTAAAATATAAACATTATTTAGCTAATCCTTGGACTCGTGATGCATTGGTAAGGGCCAATATTGTAGAAATCACTCCTCGTGTTACTGGACCGGTGGTTGCAATTTATATATCGGATAACCAACGAGTAAAAAGTGGAGATCTGTTGTTTGAAATTGACGACAGTGTTTATCAGGCCGCCAGTCAACAAGCGCGAGCTAAGTTGGCGCAGTCAGAGGCTGCGTTAGCTCGAGCGAAAAATGAACAATACCGAATGAGTGCCTTGGAAAAACGTACTCCAGGCTCCGTACCTGTATTAACCCTAAACAATCTGCAAAATGATGTTTTATCCGCTCAAGCGAATGTTAAATCTGCCTCAGCAGCGCTAGAAGGGGCCGAGCTAAATTTAAGTTTTACTAAAGTTTATGCCAGTAAAGATGGTTACATTACTAATTTTAATTTGGCAGAAGGTGCACATGTTGTTGCAAACCAACCAGTGGTAGCCTTAATCGACGAGTCTAGTTTTTGGATTGAAGGTTTTTTTAAAGAAACAGATATTGAAGCGATGCAGCAGGGTAATTTGGCAAAAATCACTCTCATGAGTTACCCCGATACGCCGCTAACAGGGCAGGTAAGCAGTATTGGTTATGGCATAGCACAGGCTGATGGCAGCACAAGCACACACATGTTGCCTAGTGTAAACCCTAATTTTGAATGGATACGCTTAGCACAGCGACTCCCAGTTAAAATTACTGTGACCAAACTACCCGCTAATGTTCAATTAAGAGTTGGGACGACTGCTTCAGTCATTATTAATAAGCAAGCATCCGAAAATGACCACGGCTAGCATTAAAGCTATTAAAGTATCCGCTAGTTTAAGTTTAGCTATTTTACTTGCACTAAGTTTTGGCTGGGAGAAACCTTATTGGGCTGCTATTGCTGTGATAGTAATGGCAACTACCGAAAACTATAGTCATGCTTTACATAAAGCAAGGCAGCGAATTATAGGAACTGCAAGTGGGGTAGTGCTAGGTTTTGTTTTATTAGCCCTATTCGGACAACAACGAGAACTTTTTTTATTGAGTGAGCTTATACTTGGTGGTTTTGCTGCGTATATGTCTGCTCGATCTCGTCATGCTTATGCCTACAGAATGGCTTTCATTGTGGCACTAATCATTGCGTTGGCTAGTGGGTTAAGCGAGACCTTTAGTTTTCATCTAGCTGTGCTTAGGGTGCAAGAAACACTGTTGGGTGTGATTTGTTATTCACTGGTATTTAGTCTTTTTTGGCCTGAGAAAAAAGACCCTAATGTTGTACCTCGGCAAGTAATTCTTAGCCAAGCTGAGGCCGGTCTGCGCGTACTTAAGTTTATTGTGGTTACGTTGGTAAGTTGGATGATATGGATCTATCTACCTATGCCTGGTGGATTCATGTTTCCCCTTATTGCTGCGACTTTGGGTCTAAGCATTATCGAGTTCCCTCATCACTACCTCAATAAAGTACTGGGGTTAGTCTATATTTGGGCTTGCATTGTTCTTACTCAGTATGTGTTTGTGTTACCGCTTTTAGATAATGGGTGGCAGCTTGGGACATTTTATTTTGTGAATACATTTGCCGTTTGGCGACTGTTCCCAAAAGACAATCAACTGCCAATGCGAATACTTGGCGGCCAATTTTTGGTATTGCTAACGATGAACGCTCAACACTTAAGGCCGGTGTTTGATATTCATTCCTCTTTGCAGATGTTGCTGTTCTTGAGTGTTGTTTTAATTATTATTCGCTTTGTCGTTTATTTTGTTGATACTTTTTTTGTCGTCAGTGGAGAGGTTAAGATAGAGTGATTAGCTTGTCTTATCTGCATGAATAGCTGTCTTTGTGCTATTAAATACGGAGCGAAACTTAACCATTCGATGCTAAATAATAGCGGTGGGTACGGTCTTGTTGGTGTTAATCTGAAATCAGGTTTGAATCAAGGGGCGCCCATTACAAAGGAGCGAGAGATAGACTTTACAATCACTGCTCATCTGTCTTTTTATTTCGGTCGCTAGCCAAGCTTTCATCGCCCGTAAGCATTTCGGCTATTGCATAGATGCATTAGCTAGAACTCCTGAGCATTAGTGGGCTAATTAGGTACAGATTAGCCAAATACCGACTCCGATCATTAGTGTTCCCGAAATCCGGTTTAATAAGCGTACGTTGCCGCTTTTGTTCAAGAATAACCTTAAGGTTTTGCCACCGGTTGCGTAAAGTGTCATACAGACAAACTCAGAAATTAGAATTATGCCCACCAACACGCTTAATTGTAGGGGAAGGGCTTTGTCTGCTTGGATGAAAGGCGGTAACAGTGAAATCATAAAGGCCCAACCTTTAGGATTTGCTATTGCTGTTACCAGCCCCTGTGTGGCTAATTGCCAAGGGCTAACTTGTGCTTGCTGTTCAATTTTTTCGGGTATGGCCATCTTTCCGCGAGAGCGCCACATTTGGATCCCTAAGTAACCAAGGTAGCTGCCGCCAAGCCATTTTAACAAGGTAAACACCTCTGGGTAACGCAGCATAATTGCAGCCACACCAAGTACTGCAAGCACTGCAACTATGCCTACTCCTATCATTTCACCGAGCATCATCCAAAAGGTGCGGCGTAGCCCGATGGTCATGCCTAAGGTCATCGCTAGCGTCATACACATGCCAGGTGTAATAGAAACGAAGAAGAAGGTAGGGATAAAGATGAGTAGGGTAGACAGATCCATGGAGTAACCAACAGCATTTTTCAAAGGCTACAGTGTACTCTTTTTATTTTTAGATAAAAGTTACCAGAACTATTCGTTGTCTTTGGTTAGTTGTATGGCTACAAAATTTGGCGGTGCTGATAAATGCCAGTTAAATGCAGTTTGCTTTGGTTAGACCATAAAAATAGTTGCAATTTTGCTTTCTCTCTCCAGTGGCAGCCTAGTTAGAGTTAAGAAGAACAAATAGTAGCCAAGATTAAGGAGAGAAAACTACGCCATTTACGCGCATGATTAATCACTAAGTGAGGAGCGTGTTAATTTCGTGGTTTTGGATAAACAAAGGTTTTTATTCTTAATGTGAGGTTTGGTTTATCTTACTGGTAGTATTATCATTTGTAGAGGGCTGTTTTTTGAACTGTGTCACTAAGCTGACTTGAATAAGCACTTGACTGTAAATTGAACTGATTTAGGTCAAAAATGCTTCAGATCTAGCGTTCTACAGTATAAGGACAATAAATGGATTTAATGTTCTTACAAGGAGTAGGTAATGAAAAACCGTTGGCTTATCGCAGCATCTGCCGTTGGGCTACATGCCTCTATCGGTTCGGTATACGCATTCAGCGTATTTAAGAAACCCCTAGGTCAGCTGTTGGAGTCAGCGACCAACAATGAAATTGCTTGGACCTTCAGTTTTGCGATTTTCTTTCTCGGCTTATCTGCAGCGATTATGGGTCACTTCGTTGAGAAGAATGGTCCGCGCAAAGCCGGTATGCTCGCAGCTACATTTTTCGGCGGTGGCTTATTAATTGCGGGTTTTGGCGCCTATATTCAAAACCTTTATTTGATCTGGCTCGGCTATGGTGTGCTAGGTGGTATAGGTTTAGGGATTGGATATATTACTCCCGTATCTACCCTCGTTAAGTGGTTCCCAGATCGTCGTGGTCTTGCCACTGGCTTAGCGATTATGGGCTTTGGCTTTGGCGCTATGGTAGCAGGCCCGGTGTTTAACTTTATTATTGAAACCTTTACTGTTGAGGGCAATGGTATTGCTTACACTTGGTGGATCACCGGAGTTGTATATCTAGTTATAATGTTTGCTTCTGCGTCTTATTTAGAGCGGCCACCACAGGGTTGGATGCCAGATGCAATGAAGGCTGCGGTTGAGTCAGGTGAAAAGAAAGTTGTAGAGGATTTAACCCAACTAACTGCTAACGAAGCGGTTAAAACTGGTCCCTTTTATGGCTTGTGGGTGATGATGTTTATTAACATTTCCTGCGGCATTGCGGTTATTTACGCAGCCTCTCCTCTGGCTCAAGAGAGCATTGGATTAAGCCCGGCGGAAGCTGCTGGTGTGGTTGGTCTAATGTCGTTGTTTAACGGACTGGGCCGAATTGCTTGGGCTTCATTATCCGATGTACTTGGTCGCCCAAATACCTACATGATTTTCTTCTTAATTCAAATTGTTGCTTTTTGTTTGCTGCCAAACATTACCAGCATCATTTTGTTCCAGGTTGTTCTATATACCATTTTAACCTGCTACGGTGGTGGCTTTGCAACCCTGCCTGCCTTTATTGGAGATCTATTCGGTACTAAGGAGCTGAGTGCGATTCACGGCTACGTGCTTACCGCTTGGGCGCTGGCGGGTTTGGCTGGTCCACAGATCGCAGCTTACGTTAAAACAACAACTGGCAGCTACGAGATGACGCTCTACATTTTTGCTGGTGTATTTGTTATCGCCTTAATCGCGTCTTTGATGATGAAGTCTTACATGACGCGCGCTCGTGCTGAAATGGATGTGGCAGCGCACACGGCTCACGCATAAGCAAATGTTGCGGTAACTATAAAAAGGGGGCTGTGAGCCCCTTTTTTAGTCACTAAAGAGTGTGGTCGCCATTAGACAAAAGAGCGTATTCTGATTGGGTGATCTTGAGTCTATAACTTCATGGCTGTATTTGGTAAGCCGTCTACATTCATCTCTTTAGTGGGGATTTCTCATAGCTTGTTTCTTAGTAAATTGAACACATTTACAAGGTTTCAAAGAGCCACAAATTGCCAGCTAGCACTATTTTGTTAAATGAATCCTAGATAGTAATTTTGTTTCTGAAGCTTTAGAATTGGCCTGTTAGCAGAGTTCTGCATTATTTTTAACCAAGGAATCTTGAATGATCATTGCAAAAGACGACGTTGCCGTTTTTGAATACACTGTAACCGCTAATGGCGAACAACTTGATACTTCCGAAGGCAAAGAGCCTTTGGCAATTATTGTTGGTCACGGTCAGTTAGTACCTGGCTTAGAGCAAGCGCTAGTTGGCAAGCAGGTTGGCGACAAGTTTGATGCAGATATTGCTGCCGAAGATGCTTATGGCGAGCGTAACGATAACCTTGTTCAAGCTGTGCCAAAGAGTATGTTTGGTGATGTTGAGGTGGAAGTAGGCATGCAGTTTCGCGCAACCACCGACGAAGGAGAGCAATCAGTAATTATTATCGGCATGGAAGAAGACGAAGTGATTGTTGATGGCAACCACCCATTAGCCGGAATTGATTTGGCTTTCTCAATTGAAGTGACCGAAGTTCGTAAAGCAACTGAAGAAGAGTTAGCTCACGGCCATGTTCACGCTGCTGGTGGCTGTGGTCACCACCACTAAGCTAAGCCTATTAGAGTTGGTCTTCTACAGGCAGAAGACCAACTATCCAAGCTTGAAACTTTCGCCATGCGCTGGCTTTAGGCTCACTATCGTAGCGTATTTCAGCTCGCTCCCTAAATGTTTCTATCCATTCTAATTGTTGGTTTTCATTTAGCGTAAGTAAATAGCTTTTATAAGGTAAGTTGGCGTGTACGCTGCTAAAAACCAGTTTGGCTAGGTTAGGGCAAGTGAGCAGTAAGCCCATCTCGGTATTTAGATTGATAGAGCGTGGATCCCAATTAAAAGAACCAATAAAGAGTTTTTCTTCATCAATTACAAAGACTTTGCTATGTAAACTTGCCCTAGATGCACCTTTACCAAAAAACGCTAAGCGTTGTTTTTGTTTTGCATCTGGTTTTACTTCGTAAAGAAATACGTTCCCTTCTACCAAGCGTTTGCGATACTTTTTGTAGCCAGAGTGAACGGCTGCCACATCAGTTGCTGCAAGTGAGTTAGTTATAACACTCACGTCGATACCTTTATGGGCTAAATCTAATAAGCCCTGCGTTCCCTCTTCTCCGGGCACAAAATATGGTGAGCTAAGTAAAATGCTTTGCTCTGACTGCTCAAGTACACTGGCTAAATTTGTAGATACGTCACTAGCAAAGTCGCTGTCTTTATTGGGGTGGTCAACCAGTAAGCTGCCGTCGCACCAATATAAATAGTCACGAATTGTTTTATCTTTTACTAATTTAGCGTAACGCTGGTGTGCGATAACATAGGACTTAACACTGTTTTTAAAAATTTGTTGTTCCAAGCGACGATATTGAGCTTGTATGTCTATTTGCTTGGTATTTAAGGATTCAATGGGGTAACTTCGAAGGTTATTCCAATAAAGATCAAAGGCTTGATTAACTTCCTCTACTATTGGTCCTAAAGCGACTGCATCCAAGTCAGAGAACTCTAGATCATCTTTAGCGCTAAAATACTCATCTCCGATATTACGACCACCCACTACAGTAATTAAACCATCAATAGTTAGTGACTTGTTGTGCATGCGACTGTTTAAGCGATTAAAATCGCCTATCATATGGGTTGATCTAAAGGTGCGGTCGTAAAATGGGTTGAAGACCCTTACCTCGATATTGTCATGTAAGGCCATGGCTTTTAGAACGTCGTCATAATTGGAAGTATTGATGTCGTCAATTAATAGGCGAACACGCACACCGCGATCTGCAGCCCCTATTAAGTTGCCGAGAAAAATAGCCCCGGTCATGTCTTCTTTAATCATGTAATACTGAGCATCAATGCTTAGTTGCGCTTCTTCAATTAACGCGATTCTAGCGGCAAAAGCACTTATCCCATCAGACAGAACTGCAATACCATTTTTACCTGGTTGATGCTGGGTAATTTGGTTTACTTTGAATTGGTTTTCGGACTCGACACTGGGCTTAATGGTGTAACTTGGCTGCTTATATTGTTGAATTAGAGCGTCAGATGGGCGCTGGGCACAGGCAAAAAGCAGTTGGCTGACAAAAAATATTAAAAGTAGGTGAGCGCTAGGCCGCTGCAATTCCGTATGCATCTTCAATGAGTAACTCGCTAAATTATAAAAGAAATTTTAGGTTATTTGTGGTCATTTAGCTAGCGAGTTTACAGAGCTAGAGCATGTAATTGTTAACTCGCTGTTAATCCGTTTCCTAGCAACTTAAATAACGTATATAATGTCGCGCTTGATTGTACGAGACCAATTTATATGCAAACTGCACCAACTTTATTTAAACCAGAAACTTGCGTGAATCGCCAGCGTGCTGCTGCGCCTTTCTTGCCTATGTCACGTAAGGAAATGAAAACCTTAGGTTGGGATAGCTGTGACATTATTTTGGTGACCGGTGACGCTTACGTTGATCATCCTAGCTTTGGTATGGCAGTTATTGGCCGTATGTTGGAAGCCAAGGGCTTTAGAGTTGGGATTATTGCTCAGCCAGAGTGGACCAGCAAAGACGCCTTTATGAAGCTTGGCAAGCCTAATTTATTTTTTGGGGTAACTGCTGGCAACATGGATTCGATGATCAACCGTTACACGGCAGACAGAAAGCTACGCCATGACGATGCTTATACGCCAAATAATGAAGGGGGGAAACGGCCCGATCGAGCGGTGATTGTGTACTCGCAACGCTGTAAAGAAGCCTACAAGGATGTACCAGTGGTACTTGGCGGAATAGAAGCAAGCTTACGCCGCATTGCCCACTATGATTACTGGTCTGATAAAGTGCGTCGCTCGGTACTGTTTGATGCAAAAGCTGAGCTGCTTATCTACGGGAATGCTGAGCGTCCTTTGGTAGAAGTAGCACATCGCCTTAGCCAAGGTGAGGCAATTAGCGAGCTCAATGATGTTCGTGGAACGGCGATTATTCGTAAAGAAGCATTACCAGGCTGGAGCGGCTTAGATTCAAGCCATCTAGATAAGCCTGGAAAAATTGACCCTATTCCTAGCCCTTATGCCGAAATAGAAGAAAGCTGTTCGAGTAAAGAAGCTGAGACAGTTGACCCGAAAGAAGCCGAGCAAGCTAAACCGATTGTTGTGCAATTAGAAAAGAAACGCCCTTGGGAAAATGTATATATTAATTTGCCCGCTTATGAGCAAGTAAAAGTTAACCAAGTGCTTTACGCTCATGCTTCTCGGATTTTTCACTTAGAAACTAACCCCGGCTGTGCCCGAGCATTAGCTCAGCGCCATGGTGATAGAATTGTTTGGCTTAACCCTCCTGCCTTGCCCTTAAGCACTGAAGATATGGATGGCGTGTTTGGTTTGCCTTATCAGCGTGTGCCGCACCCTAGTTATGGTAAGGCTAAAATACCTGCCTACGACATGATTAAGTTTTCAATAAACATCATGCGTGGTTGTTATGGTGGTTGTACTTTCTGTTCAATTACCGAGCACGAAGGGCGAATTATTCAAAGCCGCTCAGAAGATTCCATCATCAACGAGATCGAGCAGATCAGAGATCAAGTGCCTGGATTTACAGGCGTTATTTCTGATTTAGGTGGCCCAACGGCCAACATGTATCGACTAAATTGTAAGAGCCCAAAGGCCGAAGAAACTTGTCGCCGCCTGTCTTGTGTTTATCCGACTATCTGTCATCACATGGATACTGACCATACTCCAACCATTGACCTGTATCGCAGAGCACGTAAGGTGGAGGGGATCAAAAAGATTCTTATTGCTTCTGGTGTGCGTTACGACCTTGCTATTGAAGACCCTCGTTACGTTAAGGAACTGGCGTTACACCACGTTGGTGGCTATCTAAAAATTGCGCCAGAGCATACTGAGGAAGGCCCATTATCTAAGATGATGAAGCCGGGTATGGGCACTTACCATAAGTTTAAAGAGCTGTTTGATAAATACTCGAAAGAGGCTGGTAAAAAGCAGTATTTGATCCCTTATTTTATCTCGGCGCATCCAGGTACTAAAGATGAAGACATGGTGACACTGGCATTGTGGCTGAAGAAGAACAAGTTCCGACTAGACCAAGTGCAGAACTTCTATCCATCGCCTTTAGCTAACGCAACGACTATGTATCACACCGAGCGAAATCCGCTGCATAAGGTTAGCCATACTAGTGAACGTGTATCGGTAGCCAAGAAAGGCCGTCAACGCCGCTTACATAAGGCCTTGCTTCGTTACCATGATGAGAAGAATTGGCCAATTATTCGAGAAGGTTTAACCAATATGGGACTAACCAAGTTAATTGGTAGTGGCTTACACCATTTGGTGCCGGCAGACAGTAAGCGGGGAAGTCGTGGAGCAGGGAACCGAGCTTATAAAGGGGCAAAAAACAGTAATTTCGCAGCCACTCGTTTCACTAACAAGCAATTTAAGCAAAAGCGTTAATCAAAAAAGCGGCGTAAAGCCGCTTTTTTATATCATGTGTCTGAATACATCGAAGGCTACGCAAAACACTAGCGCGTAGACTGATCGCCTAATCAGAGTGTACTCGTCGGTGTTTAGGTTATTGACGGGTTTAAAAAAAATTCTTAAAGGATTTAACCAGTCTTGATGGCGCTTAGCATGTAAGTACATTGCTCTTAATGCGAAGCCTAGTGCCACAACCAGGCAAACAGCTTCGCTTATAAGCAGAGCATTAGTCATAGTAATTAAGCGATATGCTCAAGATACATCACGGTTAGTTCTACCCGTGATTTGGCGTTAAGTTTTCGCAATAAGCTCTTCACGTGAACCTTTACTGTACCTTCGGTAATTCTAAGCGTAGAGGCTACTTCTCGGTTACTGGCTCCTTTGGCTATTTCGTTCAGAGTTTGTAATTCACGTTTAGTGAGCGTTTCCAGTTTTTCAGCAAACTCGTCGGTTTCGTGTAAACAGTTAAGAAAAGGGGCTAGCTCTTCACTCAAAACTTGTTTGCCTGCGGCCGCTTGTTTAAGTTGCTCGTGTAGTTGTTCTGGTTCCATATCTTTAAGCAGATAGCCATCAGCCCCTGCATTAATCAGATTAATAACGTCTTGCTTTGAATCTGACACGGTGAGGATGATGATGGTAGAGCTAACTTTATTTTCACGGAGCAGCTTTAGAGTATCTAGTCCAGACAGCCCCTTCATGTTTAAATCCAATAGCACTACATCGGGTTCTAATTCACTGCAAAGCTCTACAGCTTGCGCACCACTGCCAGCTTCAGCAACAACGTTAAACTCAGGTTCAATGCTTAAAAACTGAACAATGCCTTTGCGCATTAACGGGTGGTCGTCTACAACAAGAATGTTGATTGGGTCGCTCATAGCTTGCAGGATCCTTAATTACTCTTTCTAGGAAAGGTTAGTTTTACCGAAACACCACCGGATAACGATTGCTCAAAGCGAATATCTCCATCTAGCCGCTGA
The DNA here is from genome assembly GCF_019649015.1 of Agarivorans litoreus. Taxonomy (NCBI): domain Bacteria; kingdom Pseudomonadati; phylum Pseudomonadota; class Gammaproteobacteria; order Alteromonadales; family Alteromonadaceae; genus Agarivorans; species Agarivorans litoreus. The sequence continues at coordinate 4,156,163 of NZ_BLPI01000001.1, forward strand.
GCGCGTTCTTGCATTATTTGTAGTCCGTAATGGTCGTTAACTTGTTTTAGTTTACCGCCCTGTAAGCCATTGTCTGCTACTTCAACAGAAATTCGCTCAGAGTCGCCAACACACTTAACCCAAATTTTATCACAGTCAGCATGTTTTAAAGCGTTTATGATCGCTTCTCGAACAATTTGTATTATATGAATTTGTTTATCAGCTTCCACCATATCGTTAGATATATTGGTCTCAAGCTCTATGACTTGAGAGTGCTGGGTATTTAATTCGTCTACCAACACTTGTAGTGATTCAACCAGTAGGGCGTTTTTAATGGTTAATCTGAAGGTGGATAGCAATTCTCGTAACTGGATGTAGGCGGCGCTTAATACTGATTGTATTTCTTCACTAATTTCAAAGCTTTGTTGGCAATCGCAAGGGCTTTGTTTAAGTTGCCGCTGAAGCAGGCTAGTTTGAATTTTTAAATAAGATAAAGACTGTGCTAGAGAGTCGTGTAACTCGCGGGCTATAGTGGCGCGTTCTTCCATTAATAACAGCTTTTGTTTTTGCAACAAACTTTGTTCAAAACGGAGAACTTTTGTCACGGTACGGCAGTAACTGGTAACAATCGCTGCTCTATCTTTAGGAACAGCTGGCAACTGTAAAGAGCCGTATTGCTCTTGGTTAAGTTGCAAAGATATTGGTTCTTCAAATTGCATCTTTTGGTGCTCTAACTCTACTTCTATGTCTAATTTGTCGATGTATAGTTTAGCGGCCTCTATTCCTAAGGTTTCACAAAGTAGTTTTAGCGACTGTTCTAGATGCTCCTCATTTAGGGTACTGTTAAACAGAGTTTGCTCTAGGTTATATAAGAAATTTAAATCACGGTTGGCACGGCGTAGTTCTTTGGTTTTTGCTTTAACTTGGTTTTCAAGGGTTTGGTAAGAATGCTCTAAGTCTTGCGACATAGACATAATTCCCTTGGCCAAGGTTTCCATTTCAATACTGGCATAGCTAGTTGGTACAGATATCTTAAAATCACCCTGTTGCACTTGTTTGGCAGCTTCTACCAATTGATAAATAGGTTTGGAAATATTTCGTTGAATATACCAAAGCGTATAAACAGCGATAAATGTGATGATGGCAAAGGCAATTAATTGAAGCAGGGTGAGGGAGAAGACTTTGGATTCAGAGTTGTATTGGGTTTCTGCCACAAATTGGTCGATTAGATCGACAAATCCAACGATCTCACGGTCAAATGCATCAATGTTCTTTTCGATAACAAAGGGTTTAAGCTGCGTCCAGCGTTGTTTAACTTGTTGGTAGCGCTGGTTGATCGCATCATCTTGCAAGGCGGCTTTAGTTAGCGCATTACTGTTTAACGATGTTTCAAACTGTTGAATTTTTCGTTCTACTTCTTTGTCGTATACATTTAAAGCATGCGCCATTCGGTAACTTTGCATACGCAAAGAGCCGGCTATATTGATTGCTTCTGCATCATTGAGGCTGTTTACTAAGGTGGTTAATGAGCCAATTGCCACTAGGGCAAAAAGGAACATCATCACACTTAACAAGCGAATTACCGCTGTGCCTATGGAGCGTTTACCAAAAAAACGTTTCAAAAATAAGTCCTTTCAATTCAACAAGCTTATCCAACAAATATCACAAAGTCAGTGTAACCGTTTAAGAAAGCACTTAACAAATTAAGATTTATTGCATAGCATTAAACTATCACCGAAGTCTAAATCGACCTAAGTCACAATGATACGGCGTTTAGACCCTTAGCATCGACTAAGCAGGGTAGAGTGCAGAAATGGCTTTGCCTCCCGCATTTGGAAAGGTTGATTTATGTTATCGGATTCATTTTCCCGAAAATTTTTCTATTTGCGTTTGTCGCTTACCGACGAATGTAACTTCAAATGTAACTATTGCTTACCTGATGGTTATCATTGCGAAACGCCCCATAGTAATCTCAACTTGTCTGAGATAGCCCAGCTTGCTAAATGTTTTGCCAAATTAGGCACGAATAAAATCCGACTTACCGGTGGGGAGCCGAGCCTAAGAAAAGATTTAGTCGAAATTATGGAAGTGTGTGCAAATACCAAAGGCATTCAGCAACTTGCGATGACCACCAACGGTTTTAAGCTGGCTAATAACGCTAAGCGCTGGCGTGATGCAGGGCTTACTCATGTAAATGTAAGTGTTGATAGTTTAGATCCACGTCAGTTTGAGTTAATCACCGGTACCAAAACTTTCACTAAAGTGATGGCCGGAATTGATGCGGCACTAGAGCAAGACTTTACTGCAGTAAAACTCAATGCTGTGCTGATAAAGCAGGTGGCCCAGCAAAATTTTCGTAAATATCTAGAGTGGATTAAAGACCGCTCGGTTGAAGTCCGTTTCATTGAGTTAATGCAAATGGGTGATCAGCCCGATTATTTCCACAAACATCACGTTGCTGGCTCGGGGTTTAAACAACTGCTACTCAACGAAGGTTGGGAGCAGCAAATTCGAGCTCATAACGCTGGGCCTGCTCAAGTCTTTCAGCACCCTGATTACGCCGGCAAAATTGGCCTTATCATGCCGTATTCCAAAGATTTTTGTGCTAGCTGTAATCGCTTACGCGTTTCTTCACAAGGCAAACTACATTTATGCTTGTTTGGTGAAGAGGGGGTAGAGCTGCGCGATTTGCTGCAAAACCCTGCTCAAATAGACGTATTAAGCAAGCGAATTGAAGACGCGTTACAAACCAAAAAAGTTAGTCATTTCCTCCACGACGGTAATACCGGCGCTACTCCACATCTCGCATCAATAGGCGGATAAGTTTTAGTGCGTGATAGAAATCACGCACTATACTTGATCTAAATCAATCATTTGAGAAAACACCTCTTAAGGGGTATGTTTTTGATTGTTAATAAAATTTACGCTTAACCCCAAGAAATTTAGGGTGGTTTTACCAGTAATGTTAAAGACTGATTTCGTAAGGAAAATTGATGTCTGTAGACCTGTCTAAACGTCGTATGTTTAGTACTAACAAAGCGCTTCGCAGTAAACAACATCACTCTCTACCTTGGTTACAACAGTCTATTGAAGCTGGCTGTACTCAATGTGGAGAATGCGTCAAAGCATGCCCTGAACAGATTATTGTTAAAGGTAATGGCGGTTTTCCAGCAGTTGATTTCACCAAAGGTGAGTGCACATTTTGTTACGACTGTGCAACGTCTTGCCCCGAGTCTTTGTTTCACCCGAAGCAGCAACCTGCTTGGTCTAATTCTGTTGACGTTAATGCTTCTAAGTGTCTGGCACAAAACGGTGTTTATTGCCGAACGTGTAGCGACACCTGCGAGCAAAGGGCCATTAGCATTAAGCCATTACTAGCGGGAAAAGCAGAGGTACACATTAATTCTGAGCACTGCAACAGTTGCGGCGCTTGTATTTCAGTATGTCCAAGCAAAGCCATTGAAATAAAGGAAGTTGGATGAACGAAGAGTACCATATTAGTAGTGCGGTGGTGTTGTGCCAACCAGACCGTATTAAAGAAGTCATTGATCAAATTAGCGATCTGGAAGGACTAGAAGTACACGGTTTTAACCCTGAGGGGAAAATCGTTGTTTCTATAGAAAGCCAGACGCGCAATAACATAGTAAGCACCCTAGAAGACATCGGAAAGTTGGAAGCAGTACTAAGCAGCAATCTAGTATTTCACCAATTTGAATCAGCTAATGAGGAAGTATCATGAAATGGACTCGCCGACAGTTTGTTAAAGCGAATGCGGTAAGTGCCGCAGCCACCGTTGCTGGTATTAGTTTACCCGCAAGTGCCACCAACTTAATTACTTCGTCAGAAGAAACAAAAGTGAAATGGGATAAAGCTCCTTGTCGTTTTTGTGGTACTGGCTGTAGTGTTTTAGTTGGCTCTCAGAACGGCAAAGTTGTTGCCACTCAAGGTGACCCCGAGTCTCCAGTAAACAAAGGCCTTAACTGTATTAAAGGCTACTTCCTTTCAAAAATTATGTACGGTAAAGATCGTTTAACCACGCCTTTATTGCGTATGAAAGATGGCAAGTTTGATAAAAATGGCGAGTTTGCTCCGGTTTCTTGGGATCAAGCCTTCGACATTATGGCTGAGAAGTGGAAAAAAGCACTTGCCGACAAGGGCCCAACCTCAGTGGGCATGTTTGGCTCTGGCCAATGGACCGTTTGGGAAGGTTACGCTGCTGCTAAACTACATAAAGCCGGCTTTTTAACCAACAACATCGACCCTAATGCGCGTCACTGTATGGCTTCGGCTGTTGGTGGTTTTATGCGCACCTTCGGTATTGATGAGCCTATGGGCTGTTACGATGACCTTGAAGCTGCTGATTCGTTTGTGCTTTGGGGCTCAAACATGGCAGAAATGCACCCAATTTTGTGGTCTCGCTTAACCGATCGCCGCTTGTCTGCACCACACGTTAAAGTTCACGTACTGTCTACCTTTGAACATCGCAGTTTTGAATTAGCCGATAACGGCATGGTGTTTACGCCACAAACCGATTTGGCAATTCTTAACTACATTGCGCATTACATAATCGAGAATGACAAAGTTAATTGGGACTTTGTAAACAAACATACTCACTTTAAGCGCGGTGAAACAGATATTGGCTACGGACTGCGTCCAGAGCATCCATTACAAAAAGCAGCGGCTAACCCTGATTCAGGCAAAATGACCGATATGAGTTTCGACGAATATCGCGAATTTTTGAAAGACTACAATGTAGAAGCGGTGGCGAAGCTTTCTGGCGTACCTGCTGATAAATTGGAAGCGCTAGCGAAAGATTATGCCGACCCAAATGTTAAAGTCACTTCGTACTGGACTATGGGCTTTAACCAACATACTCGTGGGGTATGGGCAAATAACTCGGTGTACAACATTCACTTGTTAACCGGCAAAATCTCAGAGCCTGGCAACAGCCCATTCTCGCTAACGGGTCAGCCATCAGCGTGTGGTACAGCCCGTGAAGTGGGAACTTTCTCACATCGCTTGCCAGCAGATATGGTTGTAGCCAATCCTAAACACCGTAAAATTGCTGAAGATATTTGGAAGCTACCAGAAGGAACCATTCCGCCTAAGCCTGGTTACCACGCGGTGTTGCAGAACCGTATGCTTAAAGACGGCAAGCTGAACGCTTACTGGGTTATGTGTAATAACAACATGCAAGCCGCGCCAAATATCAATGAAGAGGGTTTGCCTGGTTACCGCAATCCTGAAAACTTTATCGTTGTATCTGACCCTTACCCAACAGTTACTGCCCAAGCAGCCGATCTAATTTTGCCAACAGCAATGTGGGTAGAAAAAGAGGGTGCGTACGGTAATGCGGAACGCCGCACTCAGTTCTGGCATCAGCAAGTGTCTGCACCGGGCGAAGCGAGATCAGACTTATGGCAATTGGTGGAATTTTCTAAGCGCTTTAAGGTTGAAGAAGTATGGCCAGCAGAGTTGCTAGCTAAAAAACCTGAATATAAAGATAAAACCTTATATGACATTTTGTTCCGCAACGGCGTAGTTGATAAATTCCCTGTTGAACAAGTAGACGCAGAGCTTAATGACGAAGCAAAAGATTTTGGTTTCTACGTTCAAAAAGGTTTGTTTGAAGAATATGCGCAGTTTGGTCGTGATCACGGCCACGATCTAGCGCCTTTTGATACTTACCATGAAGTACGTGGATTACGCTGGCCTGTGGTTAATGGTGAAGAAACACGTTGGCGTTTCCGCGAAGGCTCTGACCCTTATGTAAAAGCAGGTGAAGAGGTTAACTTTTACGGTAAACCCGATGGCAAGGCACTAATTATTGCTACGCCTTACGAGCCTGCGGCTGAGTCTCCAGATGAAGAATACGATCTGTGGTTAAGCACTGGTCGCGTATTAGAACATTGGCACTCAGGTTCCATGACGCGTCGCGTACCAGAGTTATATCGCGCTTTCCCTGATGCGGTATTGTTTATCCACCCAGAAGATGCAAAACAACGTGGTTTTAAACGTGGTGATGAAGTGATGATTCAATCACGCCGCGGTGAAGTTAAATCACGAATTGAAACTCGTGGCCGTAACCGTCCACCTAAGGGTTTAGTGTACATGCCTTGGTTTGATGCCAAGCAGCTCACCAACAAATTGACCCTAGATGCAACAGACCCGCTTTCTAAAGAAACCGACTTTAAAAAGTGTGCTGTTAAGTTAGCTAAGGTTTAACGCTATTAAAAGCATTGAAAGCCCCTCGCTTTCAATGCTTCGCTAAAAATATTTGCCAAGGTGGCGGAGAGAGTATTATGAAAATGCGAGTTTTATTATCTGGTCTATTAAGCAGTTTACTGCTTTGCGGAGTCGTAGTCGCAAATGACTACGTAAGTAATGGTGGTGTAGCTTCACTGCGGGGCGACACCGAGCTAAATACCCAAAACTCAGCAGCTGGCTTAAAGTCAGTGGTTGAACAAGACAAACCCTATGATGCCGATTATGTGTTTCAACCACCGTTGATCCCACACCAGATCCGTCATTACGAGATGAGCCTTAACGCTAATAAGTGTTTATCTTGTCATAGCTGGAAAAATGCCCGAGAAAGTGGTGCAACTAAAATTAGTGTAACTCACTATGAAGCGCGCGACGGGCAAGTATTGGCGGATGTGTCTCCTCGCCGTTACTTCTGTTTGCAATGCCACGTGCCTCAAAATGAAGCGGCCCCGTTGATTGAAAACGAATACGAACGCGTAGAGTCTTTACGCTAAGCATTAGTTTAACCAGAGGCTAAATTATGAAGTTATTGAAGGCATTTTGGCGCAAACTCAGTACTCCCAGCAAGGCGGCTGTGGGTGTTGTGCTAGCGCTTGGTTTTACAGGCGGTATTTTATTCTGGGGTGCGTTTAACACTGGTATGGAAGCAACTAATACCGAAGCGTTCTGTTCTGGTTGTCACGCGCCGATCGTAGCTGAGATACAAGAAACTATTCACTATTCAAACCGTTCAGGTGTGCGTGCTATTTGTTCAGATTGCCACGTTCCACATAATTGGACTGACAAGATTGTACGTAAGGTTCAGGCAAGTAAAGAGTTGGTTGCCTTTGCCATGGGAACCATTAGTACCCAAGAGAAGTTTGAGGCGCGACGTAAGCACTTAGCAGAGCGCGAATGGCATCGTATGAGTCAAAATGATTCTCAAGAATGTAGAAATTGTCACGAGTTTGAATTTATGGATTTTTCCGAGCAGCGTCCTCGTAGTGTTGCCCAACACTCAGAAGCGTTAGCTAATGGGGAGAAAACCTGTGTTGATTGTCACAAAGGCATTGCTCACCGTTTACCGGACATGAGTGGTGTTGAAGGTTGGCAGTAAAATAAGGAAAACACATGAGTACTTTGGAATCGGTTTTTTGGCATATTTTAGGTTATGCAGCTATGCCAACCATTTTTGTAATGGGTTTCATTGGTGTAGCAGTGGTTTCTTTAGCGGTTTTGTCCAAATGGGATAAAGACCAATAAGTTAGCACGATAAATCTTTTCATCTAAACGCTTAGTAGGCATTATTAGCCTACTAAGTCGTTCAAGCTTTTAATCAAATGCAATCAAATTCCCCCGTAAAGTTAACAGGAGTTGTTCTCGCTGGCGGCAAGTCTCAGAGAATGGGAAGCGATAAAGCTGCGCTTCAGTGGCAGGGGAGCAGTTTACTTAAATCTAGGCTTAGCTTGCTTGAAGAGACATTAAATAACGAATGTTATGTGAGTGGCAATTACCCAGAATTTCGTCATATTGAAGATACTAGTGAATCGAAAGGACCATTGTCCGGCATACTTTCATGCCTTCAAACCCTTAACCAACGGTTTTGCCTGTTCATCCCTGTTGATATGCCCTTACTCAACAAGCAAGTTCTTGATGTGATTATAAATCAACACCAAACTGAACCTGGCAATTACTATTTCTCAAATAGTGTTTTCCCTATAATTGTTGAAGCTAATGCCAAGAACTTGTCCTGTTTAACTGATGTTTTGTCTTTGCCAGTGGCAAAGCAAAGGTCAATAAAAGCTTTTTTAAACCTTATTCAAGCCACTGAAATTGAAATACCAAAAGAATTAGCATCTGCAATGGTAAATACCAATACTCCTGAGCAGTGGCAACATATACAAGATAAAGTTGGAGAATCATAATGAGCCATCTGGCCAACGATACGCAAACCTTCTTAAACATCGCGGTATTAACCGTTTCCGACACACGCAATGAAGATACTGATACTTCAGGGCGTTATTTGGCCGAAGCACTTACAGAAGCCGGCCACAAACTGGCTGATAAACAAATTGTTATTGACGATGTTTATCAAATTAGAGCCATATTAAGTAACTGGATTGCTGACCCGTCAATAGACTGTGTTATTTCTACCGGAGGCACCGGTTTTACCGCACGAGATAATACTCCAGAAGCAGTAAGGGTATTATTTGATAAAGACATTGAAGGTTTTGGAGAATTGTTCCGCCACATTTCTTATACCGAGATTGGAACGTCTACGGTACAAAGTCGCGCATTAGGTGGGTTCGCCAATAAAACAGTGATCTTTTGTGTTCCTGGGTCAACCAACGCTTGTAAAACTGCATGGCAGAAAATCTTGTTGGAGCAATTAAATAGCACCCACAAACCCTGTAATTTTGTGCCTCATATAGGTCAAAAATAATGAGTGAATTTACTCATATTAATGCTTCTGGTGAAGCAATTATGGTGGACGTCTCAGAAAAGACCGAGACAAGTCGTATTGCTAAAGCGCAGGCTTTGGTACAAGTCAATCAGCAAACCGTAGATAGCTTGTTGAATGGAGAACAGCATAAGGGCGATGTGTTTGCATGTGCTCGTATAGCTGGAATTCAAGCGGCTAAAAAAACATCCGAGTTGATTCCTCTATGCCATCCCTTGATGTTAAGTAAGGTCACTGTTGATTTAAGCTTAGATGAAAAAACAGGCATTATTACGGTAGTAAGCACCGCTAAACTAAAAGGCCAAACCGGCGTAGAGATGGAAGCGCTAACGGCGGCTAGCGTAGCTGCGCTAACCATTTATGATATGTGTAAAGCGATTCAAAAAGACATCATTATTAAAGATGTAAAGCTACTAGAAAAGCATGGCGGAAAATCGGGTTCGTTTAGTGCCGAATAATCAGGATGTTTAGATGATAATTAAAGTACTATTTTTCGCTCGTTTAAAAGAGCAGTTAGGTGAAAGCTCGATAAGTGTCGAGCTAGTAGATGGTAGTGATACTAATGCCTTGAAGGAGACGCTGCTTGCTAGAGGCGAGCAATGGTTGGCCTTAAATGATGAGGCGATTTTGATGGCCGTTAACCAAAACCATCTAAGCCAAGTTGTAACCCTAAACAACGGTGACGAAGTTGCATTTTTCCCGCCTGTTACAGGTGGTTAGATGATTAAAGTACAGCTAGAAGATTTTGATGTTGGAGAGGAATACCAACGTTTAAGAGAACGAACCAGTGCTGGCGCTATCGTATTTTTTGTTGGTCTAGTTAGAGATATGAACTTAGATCAACAGGTTAAGGGGCTTCAACTGGAGCATTACCCGGGTATGACCGAGGTGCAGCTGGAGAAAATTGTCGTTGAAGCAAAAACGCGCTGGCCAATCCAAGACGCAAGTATTGTTCATAGGGTTGGGGATTTAGATGTCAGTGATCAAATCGTTTTTGTTGGGGTAAATAGTGCTCATAGGGAAGCATCCTTTGAAGCCTGCCATTTCATAATGGATTACCTTAAAACTAAGGCTACCTTTTGGAAAAAAGAGCGCACTTTAGGCGGTGATGTATGGCTTGATGCTCGTGAGTCAGATCTTAAAGCGAAAGATAAATGGTAGCCCGTTTAGCTTGTATAGTTGCTGTTTTTGTTAGCTCAATTGCTCTCGCCAAGCCCGTTACCATTGCCGTGGCTGCCAATTTTAAACAAACCTTAGAACTATTGGCGGAAGACTTTAAATCCCAACATACTGAATTCAACTACAGAATATCTAGCGCTTCTACCGGGATTTTGTATAACCAAATAAGTCATGGTGCCCCCTTCGATTTATTCTTCTCGGCTGATGACATTCGGCCAAAACAGCTGGTAGAAGAAGGAAAAGCACGCCAGCAAATGGCCTATGCGTATGGCCAGCTGGTATTTTGGGCTCCAAACTTTTTAGACAAAAATGGCGATAAGGTAACAGATAGCAGTTTATGGGATAACTGGGAACAGATGTACGCCTACGCTAACCCAAAACTAGCACCATACGGTTTGGCAGCCGAGCAGTTAGCTAAACAGAAAAACAATGATGCCAAAATAGTGTTAGCGAATAATGTATCTCAAGTATTTCAGTTTATCTCTACGGGTAATGTCGCTGCAGGCTTTGTAGCTCGCTCAATTCAAACTGATTTTAATGGGTCTTATTGGTTGGTTCCGCAAGATTTACATAAGGGTGTTGCTCAGCATGTTGCGTTGCTTAGTGATGAATCTCAAGCTATTGAATTTTATAACTACTTGTTAAGCGAGAACGCACAAACTATTATCACTGAAAATGGATATTTGTTACCCAAAATATGAGCGATGCTGAATACCAAGCCATTATCCTTTCTGTAAAACTTGCAACGATTAGTTGCTTAATCTTATTGCTACTAGGCACTCCTTTAGCTTGGTGGTTAGCGCGCAGTCAGTCAAAACTTAAACATATTGTAGAAGCGGTTGTTGCTTTACCTATAGTGCTTCCACCCACCGTTTTAGGCTTCTATTTGCTGATTGGTTTTGCGCCTAATAGTTTTTTGGGGCAATGGTGGCAGGCTATAACCGGTAGCCAACTGGCCTTTAGCTTTTCGGGGCTGGTATTTGCCTCATGTTTGTATTCCTTACCTTTTGTCGTTCAACCCATCCAAAGTGCTTTTAAGCAAATTGAACCTGGTGTATTAGATGCTGCAAAAGTGCTCAGAATGCCTAGGTGGAAACAGTTGTTGTCTGTGGAGTTACCACTGGCAAAAAGTGGCTTTATTGTTGCGATGGTATTGGGGTTTGCGCACACCTTAGGAGAGTTTGGGGTGGTATTAATGATCGGGGGCAATATCCCTGGAGAAACCCAAGTGATTGCGATTGCGTTATTCGATCACGTAGAGAGTCTTAATTTTGCCGCTGCCCACCGTTTAGCCTTAGTGTTATTGGGTATTTCATTTTTCGCTTTATTGCTCACTTATGGTGTGACCGGAGCTAAGAAGCGGGTAGGGAGTGTGGGTGTTAAGTTTTAATCTACATTATCAAAGAGAAGATTTTGAGTTAAGTGTAAAAGCCCTCTCTTTACCTTTGCTTACCGGTGTGTTTGGGCCGTCCGGAATTGGTAAAACCAGCTTAATGCGCTTACTCGCTGGATTAGAGCACCCTCAAATTGGAGAGATTAAATACCTAGAGCAAGTATGGTTTGATAGCAATAGCTGTTTAGCCTCATATCAACGCCCCTTAGCCTTTGTCACCCAAGGAAGTTTTCTATTTCCTCACTTAACGGTGGCAAAAAACATCAGACTGTCTCAAAGGGTGAGTGCCAGTGATTTAGCATATTTAGTTGAGAGCTTTGGTGTTAAAGACCTTCTTAATAAAAATGCCCTACAGCTTTCTGGTGGACAAGCCCAGCGAGTCGCGCTGGTAAGGGCGCTAGCAACTAAACCCAAAGTATTACTGTTAGATGAAGCGTTCTCAGCTTTAGATCGAAAAGCTGCTACCAATTTACTGAAAATATTAAAGAAGTGGCTAAAGCAACATCGCATCTCTAGCCTGCTTATTTCTCATAATCCAGAAGATTTAGTGTTTTTTAGCGGTAAGGTGCTGTTAATGGAAGACAGCCAAACGCTTACGCTTGGAAATAGTCTTGAGTTGATTAATCAATACAACGGTAAGGCTAAACAAGCCATAGTGTTAAGTGTAGAGCGTTGTGAGCGTTTGGCAGATGAGGGATGGCGTTGGTTTAAGTTGGGCCAGCAATACATCTTAGCCGAGAGCCCAGAGGTACTGGACGAAGGTGTTCATTTAGTGAGTATTTCACCAAGTAACATAGTGTTGTCGAAACAATTTGTAGAAGGTTGCAGCGCTCAAAATCAGTGGCAAGCCGAAGTATTATCGGTTAATTCTTTGGAAGGTACCTATTATGTAGAAGTGAGTTTAGAAGGTGTGGCTTTTAAAGTGCCTATCTCTCCGCAAGCGCAACAGGCTTTGGCATTAAAAATGGGAGAGCAGATATTTTTAATGCACAAAGCAGTTAAGTTACATAATCAATTCTAACTAAAGAATTGGCTCGGCAAACATTTCTATAGTCACCATTTCACCGGCGCTTACACGCCCTCTATCTTGTTCAAGTACTACGAAACAGTTAGCTTCAGTTAAGCTGGTGAAAATGGCACTACCTTGAGCACCGGTCGATTTTACTTCTAGTTGGCCATTGGCACTGATACTTGCAAAACCACGCTGATAGTCTGTTCTACCCGGTGATTTTTTGAAGTCTTGTAAAGACTTCGCCGGTATTGCGAGTGGCTCTTTGTAGTCCCACCCACACGCTTTTGCTATTACTAGCATTGCCAGTTTGTAGAACGTTACATAAGCTGAAACCGGGTTGCCAGGCAGGCCTATAAAGTATGAATTTGGCAGATTGCCGTAAGCAAAAGGTTTACCGGGCTTAATTGCTAGTTTCCAAAAATTTATGTCGCCAATTTCATCTAAAACCATTTTAGTGTAATCGGCTTCGCCTACCGATACACCGCCGCTGCAAATGACTATGTCAGCAACTTGGTCTGCTTTTATAAAGGCTTCAGTAACCAGCTGCTTATCATCGGCAATAACGCCTAAATCTATTATTTCAACAGGTAACTTTGCGAGTAGGGCACGAATGGCAAAACGATTGCTATCGTATATTTGACCATGCTTTAGTGGGTTGCCAGGTTGAATTAGTTCGTCACCGCTAGAAAATAATGCCACTTTTAGTAGGCTTTGAACTGATATTTCGTTAATGCCCAGCGTGGCAAGTAAACCTATGTGGCTTGAATTTAAACGGGTCTTCGCTGGGATTACAATTTGCCCTTGTTTAACATCTTCACCTTTTAAGCGAACATTTTTGCCTTTGTTGATTGGCTGCTTAAATATGATCTGTTGTTCATTGTCTGCGTTAATTTCAGTGTTTTCTTGCATTTCTACAGCATCACAGCCGGGAGGCAGTGGTGCGCCGGTCATAATTCTTACACAATGACCAGCTTCTAAAGCTAGTTGCTGCGTATCTCCAGCAAATACTTTGTGACTAAGTGGAAGAGTTTTATTGTTAGGTAGTTGTTCTGCACAAATAGCGTAACCATCCATCGCGCTATTATCGAAGGGAGGAATATTAATAGGCGACACGATGTCTTCTGCTAATACTCTACCTAGCGCATCTTCTAAACTCACGGTCTGTATTTGGGTTTTTAGGCTAGCGCTATCGCGTAATAAAGACTTTGCTTGTTCAATGGGCATTAGACCTGGTTGGCTACAGCAATCCATGTATCTTCCTATAGGGTAATGAGTTTGAATATAGCTGAAGATTATCGCATTTATATGGGTGTTTATCAGTGATTCTTGGCAATTTATAAAGCAGCGAAAATTTCTTCAATCCCGTTGAAGTTTGTATAGTTTTGTCAGCAAGTTAGCACAATGTTGGTGATTAAGTTTGCATCACAGGTTAAATTTTAGTTTTTGTGCTGCAAGACTAGCTTTGTAAGGCTAAAATGAGGAGCTTATTTTCACCAACAATGCTTTTAACTTAAAGGTAATCTGTGTAACATGTTGTTCACAACTGATCATCGGTCACAGTTTAGACGCTTATCAAGGGAGTTGATATGTCAAGCGAAGCGACACCTAATTTGGTGGTTCGTTCTATTTCAAGTATTGAGCTTTATCAGTTTTGCGAATTACTGATGGAAGCTGCAAGTTGGTTCGAATCCAGAGGCGAACCGCTTTGGAAATTTCATCAAATTACCCCACATTCTTTGCTTGCTAATCATCGTTTAGATGAAATGTACATGGGGTATATTGCAGGCAAACCTGTAGCAGCCATGATTCTAAATAATCGTAGTGGAGCAATTGAAGTAGGAGCCGAAGTAAGACGTGAAAGCTTGTTTATGCACAAACTTACGGTTAACCGGCATTTCGCCGGAAAAGGGCTGGCTAAACTAATGGTTGATTGGGCCCGCTGTTATGCTTTAAACCAAGGGTTCACGTTACTTAGCCTTATATGTAATTGTAGAGATGAACGGCTACGCTGGACGCTTAGTCAGTTTGGTTTTGATGAAGTAGAGCAGCTGAACGCGCAATATCAATTGCAACGCTATTTTTGTTTAGACCTTGATCGCTGTAGCGTTCCCTTAGAGAATATGCCGGTTGAGAGCATCGGCTTCGAATTTACAGGTCTAAACGAAGTAAAACCAGTGCTGGGATAACAGCTGGTGTTTTGTTTAAAGGCTTTAGTTAAGGGTAAGGTGCAGGGCGTTGGTTATCGTTATCACACCCAGCTTAAAGCCCTTAAATTAGATCTTGTAGGTTATGCAAAAAATCTAGACTCTGGAGATGTTGAAGTCGTCGCGGAGGGAGAAGAAGACAAGCTTCTTGAGCTGTTGTCTCATCTTCATCAAGCATCTCCGTATGCGGCGGTGCAAGAAGTTAAAACGCTAAAGATGTTACCAATAGAGCAACTAAGCTACTCAGGTTTTAATACTTACTAAAATTAAAAAAGGCGCTGATTAGCGCCTTTTTATGTTTTACATTACTCGCATGCCCGGTTGAGCACCTTCTCCAGGGCTCAAAATCCAGAGGTCTTTACCACCAGGGCCTGCAGCAAGAACCATTCCCTGAGATTCTCCAAAGCGCATCTTACGAGGTGCTAGGTTAGCTACCATAACGGTTAGCTTACCTTCGAGATCTTCTGGTGCGTAAGCTGACTTAATGCCTGCAAATACTTGGCGAGTTTCGCTACCAATATCCAGTTCAAGACGAAGTAGCTTTTCCGCTTTTTCTACATGCTCTGCTTTAACAATGCGAGCGATACGTAGATCTATTTTTGCGAACTCTTCGAAACTGATGGTATCAGCTATCGGTTCAATCTCGCTGTTAGTTTTGCTTGCTGGCTTCTCTTCTTTTGGGGCTGCGTTAGCGCTAACCAAGTTATCTTTAGAAGCATCAACCATTGCCTCTACGTGCTTCATATCAATGCGCTGCATTAGTGCTTTGAAGCTTTGTATTTCATGATTAACCAAGGTGTTATTTATGTCAGCCCACTTGAGTTCTACATTTAAGAATTGCTCAACTTTGTCTGCTAGCTTTGGTAGTACTGGCTTCAAGTAAGTGATTAACACACGGAATAAATGAATTCCCATTGAACATACTTGGTGAGCACGTTCTAAGGTTTCTTCATTTTTGGCTAACTGCCATGGTGCTTCTTCTGCGATGTATTGGTTTGCTTTATCGGCTAACGCCATAATTTCTCGCATCGCTTTACCAAACTCTCGGCCTTCATATAAGGCAGCGATGTTTGCTTCAGCAGCTACAAATTCGTCTAATAAAGCTTGGTTGCTTACCACTGGAGACAGTGTGGCGTTAAAGCGCTTACTAATAAATCCAGCGGTACGGCTAGCAATGTTAATCACTTTGCCTACTAAGTCAGAGTTAACACGTTGCGCAAAATCTTCTAGATTTAGATCTAAGTCGTCAATTCTGTTGTTTAACTTAGCAGCATAGTAGTAACGTAAATACTCAGGGTCTAAATGGTCAAGATAAGTACGCGCCTTAATAAATGTGCCGCGTGACTTAGACATTTTGGCGCCATTTACCGTTACATAACCGTGGGCATACACACTGCTAGGTTTGCGGAATCCGGCACCTTCTAGCATGGCTGGCCAAAATAGGCTGTGGAAATAGATAATGTCTTTGCCGATAAAGTGATAAACCTCTGCGTCAGAGTCTTTGTTCCAATAATCGTCAAAGTTTAAATCGTCGCGCTTGTCACATAGGTTTTTAAAGCTGCCCATGTAACCAATTGGAGCATCTAGCCATACGTAAAAGTATTTGTCTTCTGTATTTGGAATTTTAAAACCAAAGTAGGGCGCGTCACGGCTAATGTCCCACTGCT
This sequence comes from Agarivorans litoreus, assembly GCF_019649015.1. Classification (NCBI taxonomy): domain Bacteria; kingdom Pseudomonadati; phylum Pseudomonadota; class Gammaproteobacteria; order Alteromonadales; family Alteromonadaceae; genus Agarivorans; species Agarivorans litoreus. The sequence continues at coordinate 4,172,301 of NZ_BLPI01000001.1, forward strand.
GTAGGCCTTGCTCAAACCACTCGTTAAGCTTGTTAGACATTTCTTCTTGTAGCGAACCAGAGATTGTCCAGTCTTTTAGCATGTTTTGAAATGCAGGTAGATCAAAGAAGTAATGCTCTGAGTCTTTAAGAACTGGCTCGGCACCAGAGATTACAGACTTAGGTGACAGTAAATCTGTTGGGCTATAAGTAGCGCCACAGTTGTCACAGTTATCACCGTTTTGGTCTTCGCTTTTACATTTAGGGCAAGTGCCTTTTACGAAGCGATCTGGCAAAAACATGTTTTTCTCAGGGTCAAACAATTGAGAAATTGTTCGAGTTTTTATGTGACCCGCTTGATTAAGCTTGTTGTAAATCTCTTCCGATAGCGCTTGGTTTTCTGGGCTATGGGTAGAATGATAGTTATCAAACTCGATGTGGAACTCGTTAAAGTCAGCACTATGTTCAACGTGAACCTGGTTAATCATTTCTTCAGGGGTCATGCCCATCTGCTGAGCTTTCAGCATGATCGGTGTACCGTGTGCGTCGTCTGCACATACATAGGTACACGTGTTACCACGTAGCTTTTGGAAACGAACCCAAATATCTGTTTGTATGTATTCGAGTAAGTGGCCTAAATGAATAGGGCCATTTGCATAAGGTAAGGCACTGGTAACCAGAATTTTACGTTGTTCGTTTGTCATGTGATCTACTGTTAGCTCAGTCAATTAACGGGTAATTCAAGGGTGCCAATATTACCTTAAGCGGCAGGTGATGCCTAGTATCCTAACGCTTGCCTGAATAACTTATAGGTAATTAAGTTGAAAAATAATGTTAGGCGCCATTCGCATAATGACTAATGGGTATATTGCACCTATAATTGCGGCAAAAGAACTAGGTTATTTCTATGCAAAATCAAGATCATAATATCGTAGTAATTGGGATCTCTGGGGCGTCAGCTTCTGGTAAAAGTTTATTTTCTCAAACCATTGTTAACGATATTCGCACCGAACTGGGTGATAGCTGCATCGCAGTAATTAATGAAGATAGTTACTATAAGGACCAAAGCCATATAACGCCTGAGCAGCGCAAGCAAACTAACTATGACCATCCTAAGTCTATGGATCATGATTTATTGGTAGCACATTTAAAACAGCTTAAAAGCGGTGAGTCCATTGAACAGCCCCAATACAGTTATAAAGTTAATAACCGTATGGCAGAAACCAAGACGGTAGCACCTACAAAAATTATCGTATTAGAGGGTATTTTGTTATTCACCGATCCTGCTATTCGTGAGCAGTTAGATATCAGCATTTTTGTAGATACACCTTTAGATATTTGTTTAGCAAGAAGAATCCAACGGGACGTAAAAGAACGAGGCAGAACTTTGGATTCGGTATTGTCTCAATATCACAATACTGTTCGGCCTATGTTTCTTCAATTTGTAGAACCCTCTAAGCAATACGCTGATGTGATTGTTCCAAGAGGTGGTAAAAATCGAATCGCTATCGACATTATTAACGCTAAAATTCGTGACTTGTTGGCCTCTAATTAGCGGGTTAACTAAACACAGCCAAAACAGACTAGATAAGTAATAGAAATATAAGTTTTAAATTATCATTAATAATTAAGCACATACTTACTCAACAGCTTTGTAAATAGGGAAGATTATGAAAAAGTTGCTCTATGTTGTCGCAGCCCTGATTGTTTTATTGGTTGTCGGTGTTGTCGTTGCGGTATCAATGGTAAATACCGATGATATTAAAGCGCTTTTGGTAGAGAAAACCAAAGAATCAACCGGAAGAGAATTAGTGATTGATGGGGATTTAGCTTGGCGCTTTTTCCCTAGTATTGGCTTTGAACTTGGTAGCTTGCGCCTGCGTGACAACCCTGACTTTGGTGACGGGGATACTGTTAGTATCGCAGGAGCTGAAATGTCAGTGGCCTTGATGCCTTTGTTTAGTAAAAGCATTGAAGTGGGGGATATCTCAGTTCGAGGTTTGACCTTACGCCACCAAACTAAAGCGGATGGAACAACCAGTTTTGACGACTTAAGCCAGTCTAAAGAAACCGAATCAGCTTCAAGCGAACCTAAAAGTACAGAAGAGTCGTCTGGTACATCCGCTGCTGGGTGGAACGTTCGATTAGCTGGTATCGAAATTGTTGATGCTAATGTTGAACTCATCGATTTAGCGCTAAATAAAACTCAAAAGTTAGGTCCTGTTAACTTTACTTTAGACGGTTTAGAACTAGGTCAAGATAACGGTTTTAGCCTTTCATTAAAGTTTGATGATGGCGAAATGTTGGTAGAGCAACAGGCAACAGGTTTGCTATTCATAGCCGAAGACTTTAGTCGAATTGCCTTAAGCGATGTTAGTAATGGCTTGAACTTACAAGGCAGCGCTATTCCAAATGGTGCAATGAATGTTCAAACTGATTTAGCGCTGTCTTACACAGTAGCAAGCAAAACAGCAGAGCTTTCTAAACTGGCAGTAGATATTGATGGCAAAACGCAATTAGTAGGTACCAGCAGCGTAGTACTAAATAACATACCTAGTATCAAATTTGATTTAAATATTCCATTACTCGATACCTCCAACTTTATTAGTGAGTCGTCTGCAAGTAGCAATACAACTGATGATGCAAATTCGTCAAGTGAAGCGCCTGGCCAAGAACAAGAGCCTGATTTAACCGTTTTGAAAACGCTCAATTTAGACGGCACTCTAACAATAGATAAATTACAACATCAGAAACTCCACATAGAGGACATCAAACAACAAGTTCAGATTAAAGACGGAATCCTACGTTTAAAAGAGTTAAGTGCTAACTTGTACGATGGACGGTTAGAGAGTAACGCGGTCATTAACGGGCAAAAGCCAGTGGCTAGTTACTCAATGACTGCAAAATTAAATGGTGTTCAAGCGAGGCCCTTGTTAAGTGACGCTGCAGACTTTGATTTTGTTGCAGGCGGGCTAAATGTAGAGCTTGATCTTAAAGGTACTGGTTTAACGCCTACTGCCATTAAAAAGAAGATATCTGGTCCCATAAACGCTACGTTTACCGACGGCGCTATCTATGGGGTTAATATTCCGCAAATGATCCGCTCCGCTAAGGCTACTATTAAGGGCGGTGATAAGCAGCAAGCGCAGCAAGAGCAAAAAACAGATTTTAGTGAGTTGGTGATAAATTCAACCTTAGGTAAATCCTTAGCTAAGGTAAATAAGATGCAAATGTCCTCACCTTTGTTACGCATCGACGGTAGTGGTCAAACTCATTTGATTAATGAAAGCTTGGATTTCACTTTTATTACCAAAGTTGTTGCTAGCCTAGAGGGGCAAGGTTCTAAAAATGAACTTGCCGGATTGAATATTCCAATTAATGTAAAGGGCAGCTGGACTGAGCCTAAAGTTAACTTAGACATGAAAAAATTGTTTGAAGGTCAAGCTAAAGAAGCGGTTAACAAGGAACTTAAAAAAGCCTTGGGCGACAATGAAGATAGCAAGAAGCTACTAGATAGCCTAGGCGGTTTCCTCAACTAGATGGTAAAAGGCACTTTAGGTGCCTTTTTTATAAGGGATATATGTGAAAAAACTTGTCGGTGTTAAATCGGTGCTGGTTATTTGTATGGGGAATATTTGTCGTTCAACCACTGCAGAAGCCGTACTGCGAGCTAAATTTAAACAACAAAAATTGAAGATCAAAGTTGATTCAGCTGGCACAACGGATTATCACAAAGGTGATAAACCCGATCCACGTGCAGTAAGAATTGCTGAAGAAAAGGGCTACAGCTTTAAAGGCATTCGCTCACGCAAAGTATTAGCTAAAGACTTTACTAAGTTTGATTTGATTTTGGCATCCGATAAGAAAAACCTAAGCTATTTACATAAGCACTGTCCAGAACAATATGCGCATAAGTTGGCATTGATTTTACCTTTTGGTGGGCTGGAGCAGGAAGAAGTGCCCGATCCCTATTACGGCAGTGTAGAGGGCTTTAAGCAAGTATTAGCAATGATAGAGCAAGCCAGCGATGGCATAGTCGAGCGGATAAAGAGTTAATCACTATAAATAGTCGCTCATAGGTTTGGGAACTGTCTTGCGTAAACACCAATAATGTATGGTATTGAGGTCTATCTAAACAAATATAAAAACCGCAGTGAAGTAGGTGGTTTAGGGTTGAAAATTGAAAAGGCCAGCATGTCGCTGGCCTTTATTGATCTTAAGCTAAAGCTCTAGTTTGGTTTACTCATAGGGCTTTGTGCAGAAGTACTAGAACTGCTTGACTGAACGCGGCGCGAACCAACAGTAATAGGTTTACGTACATAAGGTTTTTTTACTACTTCTTCTGGTTGGCTAGGTGCTGCAACAACAGGAGCTGGTTTTGCCATAGCAGCTGAAGCATTACCTTTACCTACAACTTTGCTAGGTTTTAGCTTACCGCGATTACTGCGTTTAGGTTTTACTTCGGCTTTAACCGGATCAAGCGTAATGTTTTCAGCTACAGGTGCTTCTGCTTTAGTTTCAGCTACAGGTGCTTCTGATTTAGTTTCAGCTACAGGTGCTTCTGATTTAGTTTCAGCTACGGGTGCTTCTGCTTTAGTTTCAGCGACAGGTGCTTCTGCTTTAGTTTCAGCTACAGGTGCTTCTGCTTTAGTTTCAGCTACAGTTTCAACTATAGGCGCTTCTGCTTTAGTTTCAGCTACAGGTGCTTCAGCTTTAGTTTCAGCTACAGGTGCTTCTGCTTTAGTTTCAGCTACAGGCGCTTCTGGTTTAGTTTCAGCTACGGGTGCTTCTGCTTTAGTTTCAGCTACAGGTGCTTCTGCTTTAGTTTCAGCTACAGTTTCAACTATAGGCGCTTCTGCTTTAGTTTCAGCTACAGGTGCTTCAGCTTTAGTTTCAACTACAGGAGCGTCGGCTTTCACTTCTGCTTCAGGATAGCGAGAGTCGATAACTGCTTCTTGAGTACTTGTCTCTGCTTTTGGCAGATCATTAAAGCGTTTACGACCCGCACTGCTCGATGAGCGACGACGACGCTTAGGCTTTGGAGCTTCTGAGCTATCGCTCGCTTTAGCTACTGGAGCTTCAGTTTTTGGCGAAGCTACTTCTGCTTTTTTAGCTACAGGCTTTTCAGTAACTGGTTGTTCTGCAGCTTGTTCAGCTATCGCTTCGTTGGTTTTTTCAGCTTTTACTCTTACTTTTTTACGCAAGTTACGACGTTCTCTACGCTCTTTAACTTGCTGTTCTTTTGGAGCATGTTGCTTGGTTTGAGACTTAGTTTCTTGAGTAGTCTCATTTTCAACTTTATCTCTAGCAGGTTTGTTACGCTGATCTTTGCGGCGACGGTTGCTATTAGAACCTTCGCTGCGATCTCCGCGTTCTTTTCGCTCTGGTCGATCTTGGCGCTTGTCGTTGCGCTTGTCATTACGTTGATTATTGCGGCGATTATTACGTTTATCACGCTGATTGTTATTGCTGCGTGTTTGTTTCTTTGGTGTCGGTTTTTCTTCGCTTGCAAACATTGCACTAAAGAATGCAACGATACGTGCGATTAAAGAAGGCTCTGCAGCACTCTTAACCGGTTTGTTGGCTTTGGCTGGAACATTGGGCGCAGCAGGAGCACTAAAGCCTTGCAGTACTGGCTGTTCAGCTTCAATTTTTTCTTTCGCAACTTGATTAGGTTGATAAACAGGAGATGGGTTCTCTGTAGTTAATTGGTAGCTAGTCTCTTGGGTTTCTTCACCATTACGCACTCGTGTAACATCATAGTGCGGCGTTTCCATGTGTTGATTAGGGATAATCACTAATCGAACGTTATGACGTTTCTCAAGTTTGTTGATTGCTACGCGCTTTTCGTTAAGCAAGTAAGCAGCTACTGGCACAGGAACTTGTGCATGAACTTCAGAGGTATTCTCTTTAAGTGCTTCTTCTTCAAATAAGCGAAGGATCGACAGTGCTAAAGACTCGTTATCGCGAATGGTTCCTTGGCCACTACAGCGCGGACAAATATGGGTGCTTGACTCACCAAGTGATGGACGTAAGCGTTGACGAGACATTTCTAGTAAGCCAAAGCGAGAAATACGCCCTACCTGAACGCGAGCGCGATCTTGGCGAACCGCTTCTCGGAAACGGTTTTCTACTTCGCGCTGGTTTTTGACCGGCGTCATATCGATGAAGTCGATAACTACTAGGCCACCTAAGTCTCGCAAGCGAAGTTGACGAGCTATCTCATCTGATGCTTCTAGGTTGGTTTGAAGTGCTGTTTCTTCAATGTCTCCACCCTTAGTTGCGCGAGCAGAGTTAATATCAATTGAGGTTAAGGCCTCGGTGGGATCGATAACAATTGAACCGCCCGATGGAAGTCGAACTTCGCGTTGGAAAGCAGATTCAATTTGCGATTCGATTTGGTAGTGGTTGAACATCGGTACTTCGCCTTCGTAACGTTTTACACGGTTTACGAAGTCAGGACGAACCAGCTCGATGTGCTTTTTAGCTTGCTCATAGATAGTTTTATTATCGATGAGGATCTCGCCAACATCGCGACGTAAATAATCACGAATTGCACGAACAATTACATTGCTTTCTTGGTGGATAAGGAAAGGTGCTGGCTTAGACTCAGCTGCATCGGTAATTGCACCCCAGTGATTAAGTAGTACTTTTAAATCCCACTGAAGCTCCTCAGCCGATTTACCCACGCCAGCTGTACGAACGATTAGCCCCATGCCGCTAGGCAATTCTAGACCATTCATCGCTTCTTTAAGCTGTGTGCGCTCATCGCCTTCGATACGACGAGAAATGCCGCCTGCACGAGGGTTGTTTGGCATTAATACTAAATAACTACCGGCTAAGCTGATGAAAGTCGTTAATGCGGCGCCTTTGTTGCCACGTTCTTCTTTATCAATCTGAACGATGACTTCTTGACCTTCTTTAACCACTTCTTTGATGCTTGGACGTCCTTGATAGACGTAGCCTTCTGGGAAGTATTCGCGAGCGATTTCCTTCATTGGAAGGAAGCCGTGACGCTCTGCGCCGTAGTCAACAAATGCAGCTTCTAAACTAGGCTCTACACGAGTAATTTTGCCTTTGTAAATATTTGCTTTTTTCTGTTCGTGACCAGGACTTTCTATGTCTAGATCGTATAGCCTCTGGCCATCGACCAATGCAACGCGCATTTCTTCTAGCTGCATTGCATTAATTAACATTCTTTTCATTTATGTTGCCTTGGGGTTTGTTTGATTTAAACAACCTCATGGGCAGCAATTAACCTGCCTTAAATGGCCAGACCCTGTGTTTAATGTAAGAGCGTCTAGGTAACCTCTCGGTTAGCTTCTCTAGTCCTTAGGGCGCATTTTGGCGCTTGTATAAATATGAGTCCCGCAAACTGAGCTTGCCGAACTTTACAATCTATTCTATATAGCTTTGATTTAAGGCAAATAATTGTGATTGCCTATCAGGTTGCTATGAAAATTCTTAGTTTCGATAGCACCAAAATTTACAAATTAATGGGCTTCGAATACGGTGCCAAATAAGGAAAACCTTTAAAAACGGGCACTTTAAGCCTTACAAATATAGCAAAGCTATATTTTTCCATCAAATTATTTATGAGCATGTTACAATTTTTGCTATGAATACCGAAAATAAAGCAGTTCAGATGGTCACGGTGAGTGACGACGAGGCTGGACAAAGAATAGATAACTTCCTACTAAAACGGCTAAAAGGGGTACCTAAAAGTCGTATTTATCGCATTTTACGCAAAGGGGAGGTTAGGGTTAACAAAAAGCGAGTTAAACCAGAATATAAAGTTCAAGCTGGTGATGCTGTGAGAATTCCGCCAATTAGAGTTTCGGAAGAAACCGGTTTGCCGTCGAACAAGCTCAATCAGGTTGTTCAGCTAGAACAGCAAATCGTTTATGAAGACGACTGCTTGTTAGTTCTGAATAAACCTTCTGGCATGGCCGTGCATGGTGGTAGTGGGTTAAGTTTTGGGGTGATTGAAGCTCTGCGCTCGTTGCGTCAAGATTGTCGTTATCTGGAATTGGTTCACCGAATAGACCGAGATACTTCTGGTCTACTGCTTGTCGCTAAAAAACGTAGCGCCTTGCGTGAAATGCACCGACAGCTAAGAGAAAAGGTTGTTCAAAAAGACTATCTAACTTTGGTACATGGCCAATGGCCAAAATCGGTGAGGTCGGTCGATGCTCCATTACGTAAAAACGCTGTGTCGTCAGGCGAAAGAATGGTGGTTGTCGATCAAGCAGAAGGTAAACCCTCGCTTACTCGTTATCGAATAGAGCGCAGATATGCAGACATGACCCTGATGAAAGCAAGTCCGGTGACTGGCAGAACCCATCAAATTCGTGTGCACAGCCTTTATGAAGGTCATAGCATTGCGGGTGATGATAAATATACTGATAAAGAACTATTGGCTGCTACCGAAGCGAAAGGTTTGAATCGTTTGTTTTTACACGCATGGCAAATTCGCTTTGAGCACCCGGCCACACAAAAAGAAATGCATTTAACCGCACCGTTGGAGCCAAGTCTTCAGCACTTTTGTGATCAACTTGATCCTTTATAGTGGGGTTTGAGATAAAAGGAGCTTAGCTCCTTTTACGTATGCTAGCTTAACAACTCAAAATCTTGGCTTTCTAACAACCGGCATAGTTTTATTAACGGAAGGCCAATCAAACTGTTCGGGTCGTCACCTTTTAAGTGCTTGAATAGCACAATGCCAGAGCCTTCACTTTTAAAGCTTCCAGCACAGTTATAAGGTTGTTCTATCTGCAGGTAACGTTCAATGAGGCTGTCGGAGAGATCTCTAAAGCCAACTTCAAAGGTGTCTACCAAACTCTGCATTTGTTGCGTTTCACTATTATATAGCGCTAGCCCTGTATAAAAGGTGATGGCTTGTCCGCTTGCTGCTTTAAGTTGTTTCACAGCATTTTGATGGTTGCCGGGTTTCCCAACAATGTCTCCGTTTATGCAGCACACCTGATCAGAACCTATAATCAGGTTTTTGGGAAACTGTGTTTTTCCTGCAAGTGCTTTTTGCTCGGCTAAACGTAATACCAACAACTCTGGTGTTTCTTTAGGTTTTGGTGATTCATCGATATCTGGATTAAAGCAATCAAATGTAGAGCAAACTTTTTCTAATAGTTGTTTTCTGTAAGCAGAGCTTGAGGCAAGAATTAGTCGATTTTTCATCGTTTTTTAACCAAAATTAACAGTCTGCTGATTTTAAACGCAATCTTTAGTGATAGCGATGCTTTAAAGGCAGGAAAAAAGCACAAATTGTTTTGACTATCACTGAGTGTAACTATATTATGCGCGCCTTATGCAAAAAGTGAAATTACCAGTAGAGATTGACCCGTTTAAGACGGCTAAGCGAAAGTTGGATTATGAGGGCTTCCTCGAGATCAAACGATTGCCTCGTTTTAGCGATGCAACCTTGAAAGTGAATAGTGATGTAGACGTCTGGTTGCGCTTTGGAACTGATCCGCAAGGTTTAGTTGTCGTTCAAGGCAAAGCGTTAACTGAGGTGGAGTTAGAGTGCCAACGTTGTAGTGAAACTTTTAGTTACGCTATTAATGTTGAGTTTACTTACTCGCCAGTCTGCGATGAATCGCAAGTGGAAGAGTTACCAGAAGATTACGAACCACTGCAACTAAATGAAGACAACTACTTTTTAGTAGCTGAATTGATTGAAGACGAATTGTTATTAGCGTTGCCAATCATACCTAAACATTCTTTAGAGGATTGTAAGGTTCAGCAAAACGAACAAGTATTTGGTGAAATCGACGTTGTAGAGGAAGAATCTAAACCAAATCCGTTTGCAGTGTTACAAAGTTTAAAAAAGAAAGACTAGGAGACTGGGTCAATGGCTGTTCAGAAAAGTAAAGTTACACGTTCAAGACGTGGCATGCGTCGTTCACACGATGCTATCGAAAACAATGTTGCATTAACAACTGACGCTACTTCAGGTGAGCTTCACCGTCGTCACCATGTTACTGCTGACGGTTACTACCGCGGTAACAAGGTAATCAACAAGTAAATTTTTGCATTTTGCAAAAACTTACTATTGCAGTTGATGCAATGGGGGGCGACGTTGGCCCCCATGTTACAGTGCCTGCCGTTGCGCAGGCACTTAACTATTACCCTCATTTACATGTTACCTTAATCGGTGACAAGAACTTTATTAACTCCCTGTTAATAGAATATAAGATTTGTCAGCATCCGCGCTTAGAGTTTGTTCATTCCAGCCAAGTTGTTTCCGCTAACGATAAACCTATTACTGCATTGCGTTCTAGACGCCAATCTTCAATGCGCTTAGCCCTTGATTTAGTTCACCAACAGCAAGCTGATGCCTGTGTGAGCGCAGGGAATACTGGTGCACTTATGGCCATGGCTAAAGTGGTACTTAAACTATTGCCAGGTATAGAACGCCCTGCATTAGTCACTCATTTACCTGAAGAAAACGGCCAAGGTAGTTTGCTGCTGGATTTAGGCGCTAACTCTAGTTGTGATTCAGAGGTATTAATGCAGTTTGCGGTAATGGGAGCGTCTTTAGCCGAAAGTGTGTGGGGCTTATCTAAGCCTCGTGTTGCATTGTTGAATATTGGTGAAGAGCAAATAAAGGGCAATGATGTAGTAAAACAAACGGCGCAGCTTCTTGAAAACTCAAGCGCGATTAATTACATTGGCTTTGTTGAGGGGAATCAACTATTTAGTGGTAAAGCAGATGTAATAGTATGTGATGGGTTTGTAGGCAATATTGCACTTAAAACTGCTGAAGGGGTTTCCCAGCTTATACTCGCAAAACTAAAGAAACAGTTTGATGTAAACTGGTTTGCTAGATTTATCCTCAAACTGTTTTTGCCGAGTCTTAAATCTCAACTAAAACAACTGAACCCCGACCAGTATAATGGCGCGAGTCTGTTAGGATTGCGCGGCATTGTAATTAAGAGTCATGGGCATGCCGATGAAAAGGCATTTTTGCAAGCTATTCACCAAGCCGTCGCAGAGATACAACAGCAAGTGCCAGGTCGCATTACCGACAAACTTGAATCTTTATTAATTGATAAGCATTAAGTCTTTTATGTACTCAAAAATATTATCTACAGGTAGTTATCTGCCAACAAATGTAAGAACTAACTCAGATCTTGAGAAAATGGTAGAAACCAGTGATCAATGGATTACTGATCGTACCGGTATTAAAGAACGCCGTATTGCAGGTAATAACGAGTCTGTTGCTGATATGGGCGCATTTGCGGCTGAGTTAGCGATTAAAAGAGCAGATATCGACAAAAATGATATTGGCTTAATTATTCTAGCAACAACCTCAAGCGAGAATGCATTTCCTGCCGCTGCTTGTGAGGTTCAAGCAAAGTTAGCGCTTCCGGGGGTGCCTGCTTTTGATATTGCAGCGGCCTGCGCCGGCTTTACTTATGCATTAAGTGTTGCCGACCAGTACATAAAGAGTGGCTTGGTTCAAAAAGCACTAGTCATTGGTGCTGATAAGCTTTCACATATGTGCGATCCGGACGACCGCTCAACCATTATTTTATTTGGTGATGGTGCTGGAGCTGTTCTATTAGGGGCTAGCGAAGAACCAGGCATTTTGTCTACCCATATCCATGCAGATGGCCGTTATGGCGATTTGTTAAAACTACCTCATCCACAACGTGGAATGTCGGGCACCGAAATGGAGTCTTACATGACGATGAGTGGAAATGAGGTATTTAAAGTTGCGGTAACTCGTTTAAGTGAAATTGTTACAGAAACCTTAGCCGCAAACAGTATTGAAAAAACAGAATTAGATTGGTTAGTGCCACACCAAGCTAATTTCAGAATCATTAAAGCTACAGCCAAAAAGCTCGCTATGCCACTCGATAAAGTAGTGCTTACTTTAGACAGACATGGCAATACTTCGGCTGCCTCCGTACCCATTGCTTTAGACGAAGCTGTAACAGATGGGCGTATTCAACGAGGCCAGCTAGTATTACTAGAAGCATTTGGTGGTGGTTTTGCGTGGGGCAGTGCCCTAGTTAGATTTTAATTATTAGGATAGATGATGAGTAAATTAGCATTTGTTTTTCCAGGACAAGGCTCACAAAGCGTTGGCATGTTAGCCGAGCTTATTAGTGAGTATCCGGTAGTTGCTGATACCTTTAAACAAGCCTCTGAGGTGCTAGGTTATGATTTAGCCGGTTTAGTTGCCAACGGCCCAGCTGAAGAGTTGAATGAAACCAGTCGTACTCAACCAGCGCTACTAACCGCCTCTGTGGCTTTGTGGCGTTTATGGAATGAGCTAGGTGGCAGCGCGCCAGCAGTATTAGCGGGACACAGTTTAGGCGAGTACTCAGCATTAACTTGTGCCGGAGTGTTAGAGTTTGCTGATGCTCTTAAGCTAGTAGAATATCGCGGTCAGTTAATGCAAAAAGCCGTACCAGCCGGTGTTGGGGCAATGTCTGCAATCATTGGTTTAGGTAATCAAGAAATCATTGACGCTTGTGAAAAAGCTGCTCAAGACCAAGTTGTAACAGCGGTTAACTTTAACTCACCTGGTCAAGTGGTTATCGCGGGCCATAAAGAAGCGGTAGACCGAGCTAACGTATTGTGTAAAGAAGCAGGTGCTAAGCGAGCCTTACCATTGCCAGTAAGTGTGCCTTCCCACTGTGCTTTGATGCAACCAGCAGCCGACGAATTAGCGGGTTACATTGAGGGTATCTCTTTTTCTGAGCCAAAATTCGATGTTATTAATAACGTAGACGTAGCAATCGAACGAGATGCTAAAGCAATTAAGCTTGCACTAATTAAGCAGCTTTATAGCCCAGTACGTTGGACTGAAACCGTTGAAGCAATGGCCACTCGCGGTATTGAAACCGTTTATGAGTGCGGCCCAGGTAAAGTACTTAGTGGCTTAGTTAAGCGGATCCACAAGCCATTAGTTGCAGCAGCAATTAATGATACAACTTCTATAAAAACTGCTTTAGATAATAAGTAACGAGGAATTTTCAATGTCTCTACAAGGTAAGGTTGCCTTAGTAACTGGCGCAAGCCGTGGTATTGGTCGTGCAACGGCTGAAACTTTAGTTGCTCGCGGCGCCACCGTTATTGGAACTGCTACTTCAGAGAAGGGCGCCGAAGCCATTGCTGCCTATTTAGGCGAAAATGGTACTGGTTTAGCTTTAGACGTAACGTCTAGCGATTCAATTGCTCAGCTGTTTGCTGATATCAAAGCTAAATATGGCGATATCGATATTCTTGTGAACAATGCCGGTATTACCCGTGACAACTTATTAATGCGTATGAAAGACGACGAGTGGGAAGATATTATCAATACTAACCTTACGTCTATTTTCCGTTTAAGCAAAGCGGTATTGCGTGCAATGATGAAAAAGCGCAATGGTCGTATTATTAGTATAGGTTCGGTTGTTGGCACCATGGGCAACGCAGGCCAAGCTAACTATTCTGCTGCCAAAGCAGGCGTATTAGGTTTTACTCGCTCATTAGCGCGCGAAGTCGCTTCTCGTGGGATCACAGTTAATGCGATTGCTCCTGGTTTTATTGAAACAGATATGACGCGAGCACTTGACGATAATCAGCGTGGTGCTATCTTGTCGCAGGTGCCTATGGCGCGTTTAGGTGATGCTGAAGAAATCGCCAAAACGGTTGCTTTTTTAGCAAGCGACGATGCTGCCTATATTACTGGTGAAACTATTCACGTTAATGGCGGGATGTACATGGTTTAAGCAGCGGCTTAAAAAATGTGCAAAAAATTGATAGATCGCAAGTTTTTTACAAAAATAACTACGAAAAACGTGGTTAGACCACTACGGTTAGACTTGCAAAGTAATTCGGTTTGAATACACTATCGCAACAACGCAGAAGCGTATTTACTAAGGAAAAATATTGTCATGAGTGCAATTGAAGAACGTGTTAAAAAAATCATCATCGAGCAACTAGGTGTAAGCGAAGACGAAGTTAAAAACGAAGCTTCATTCGTTGACGACTTAGGTGCTGACTCTTTGGATACAGTTGAATTGGTTATGGCTTTAGAAGAAGAATTCGATACTGAAATCCCTGATGAAGAAGCTGAGAAAATCACTACTGTTCAAGCTGCAATTGATTACGTTCTAAATAATCAAGATTAATAAAAAAGTGGGCGGCATCAGTCGCCCATTTTGCATCCCCCTAAGATAAGTAAATCCCCCCTTGGAGGCATTTCAGTGACTAAGCGTAGAGTCGTTGTTACTGGTATTGGTGCACTATCACCAGTAGGTAATACCGCTGAATTAACTTGGCAAGCCCTTAAAGCTGGTCAAAGTGGCATTGGCCCTATCGAACACTTTGATACCGAAGCTTTCCCAACCCGTTTTGCCGGTTTGGTTAAAGACTTCAATGTAGAAGAGTTCATGAGTAAAAAAGACGCGCGCAAAATGGATGCGTTTATTCAATACGGAATTGCAGCTGGCCTAATGGCTTTTGATGATGCTGGTATTGAAGTTACCGAGGAAAATGCTGATAGCATTGGGGTGTCAATTGGCTCAGGCATTGGCGGTCTTGGCTTAATTGAACAGAATCACGAAAATTATTTAAAGAATGGACCACGTAAAATCAGTCCGTTTTTTGTGCCATCAACCATTATCAACATGGTCGCTGGCCACCTTTCAATAATGAAAGGTCTAAAGGGCCCTAACATCGCTGTTACTACTGCCTGTACTACTGGTGCTCATGCTATTGGCCTTGCTGCGCGTATGATTGCCTACGGCGACGCTACTGTAATGTTAGCTGGTGGTGCTGAAAAAGCCTCTACGCATTTAGGTATGGGTGGTTTTGGCGCAGCAAAAGCACTATCTACTCGTAACGATGACCCGACTAAAGCTAGCCGACCTTGGGATCAAGACCGTGATGGTTTTGTATTAGGCGATGGTGCCGGTGTTGTTGTACTAGAAGAGTACGAATCCGCTAAGGCGCGTGGTGCCAAAATTTACGCTGAGCTGGTTGGATTTGGTATGAGTGGTGATGCTTACCACATGACGTCGCCTCCAGCCGACGGTGATGGTGCCGCTCGTTCTATGGCTGCTGCTATTAAAGATGCAGGTATCGATGCATCAGAAATTGACTACATCAATGCTCACGGCACTTCAACACCAGCAGGCGACGTTGCCGAGACTCAAGCGGTTAAGTCAGTATTTGGCGAACATGCTAAACAAGTATTGGTTAGCTCAACAAAATCTATGACAGGTCACCTTTTAGGCGCGGCTGGCGCCGTTGAAGCGATTGTGTCTATTTTGGCTATTCGCGACCAAATTGCTCCTCCAACCATTAACTTGGAAAACCCGAGTGAAGGTTGTGATTTAGATTATGTAGTGGGCAAAGCGCGTGAAACTAAAATTGATTACGCATTGTCGAATTCATTTGGTTTTGGTGGTACTAACGGATCTCTGGTATTCAAGAAAATTGATGCCTAATCTGCGTATTGCGCTATAGCTAATTGAAGCCTGATGTTATCATCAGGCTTTTTTATATCTAGGATTGTTGAGTTTGCTAGACGCTAATTTATCAACGCTTGATCGAGGCTTAAACTACGGCGATGGTTTTTTCACAACCATGCTGGTGCAGTCTGGAAAGTTGACGCTTTGGGATTACCATCTAAAACGTTTACAACGCGCTCGACAACAGCTTGGCTTTCCTGCTCTTGATTTTGCTACGATTAAAAAAGATGCCGATAAGCACGCTTCTAAAGCGAATAATGCCGTAGTAAAAGTCACTATTACTCGCGGAGAAGGTGGCCGAGGTTATGGCTTGCCAGATTGTGTTAAACCAAGCGTATTTATGTCTATTTCTGAGTTCCCGCAAAGCTATGTAAACTTTAGAGCTAGTGGAATAACACTTGGTATTGCCAAGCAACGTTTGGCAAGTGGTAGTGCATTTTCATCAATTAAAACCTTAAATCGTTTAGAGCAAGTGCTATTAAAAAGAGAGGCTGACTCAAGCGGGGTTGGCGACTTGGTTTGTTGTGATATTTTTGATCAGGTGGTTGAGGGTGTTGCATCTAACTTGTTCTGGGTTAAAGATAAAGTGATTTATACAAGTGATCTGGAGGGGGCGGGGGTTGCCGGTGTGCAACGCCAGTTTTTGCTAGACAACGTGAAACATTCTCCTTATCAAATCCAATTAGGTAAGTTTAAAATTGAAGATGTATTCGCTGCTGATGAAATATTTGTAAGTAACTCGGTATTGCAGTTTGCCCCAGTTAATACTTTTAATGAGCGCAATTACGAGCGCTTTCCTGTTTGTCGTTGGTTCCAAAATTTGGTGAAAAATGCTTCGTAAGGTAGTACTTGGTTTTATTGGTTTTTGTTTAATTGCTGGTTTCCTTTCATATAAGTGGTTTGATAATTACTTAGTTGAACAATGGCAATTGCCGCGTGCAACCGAAGTTCAACAAGTGTCGGTAGGCTCGGGAACTAACATTTATCGTGTAGCCAACAAGGTATTTGCTAACGCAGACCAAGATGCATGGTGGTTGCGAGTTTGGTTCAAACTTCATCCTCACCACAGTCAAATTAAAAAGGGCTTATATCAGTTAGATGAGCAGCTTAGTTATGCCCAACTAAGCCAAATATTAGCGAGCGGAAAAGTCGTTCAGTTTAAAGTTAGCCTAATTGAAGGTGAGACCTTTGCCCAGTTTTGGCAAAAGCTTAACCAAACTGACGGGATTAAACCTAGCACTAAGAATGAGCAAGAGTTAATTGAGTGGCTTGAAGTTGAGCAAAGTAAGTTAGAAGGACTGTTGCTACCAGAAACTTACTTTTTTGTTCACAATACGCCTGCAGAAAACATCATCAAGCGCGCCAAGCTTGCATTAGACAAAGTAGTTGCCGAGCAATGGGATAAACGTAATCAAGATGTTCCACTAAAAACACCTTATGAAGCGCTAATTCTCGCGTCAATTATCGAAAAAGAAACCGGTGCTAAGTTTGAACGGCCTCGGATCGCTTCGGTATTTGTAAATCGCCTTAATAAGGGGATGCGTCTGCAAACTGACCCTACTGTAATTTACGGTATGGGAGAGCGGTATGATGGAAATATTCGCCGTAAAGATCTACGCGAAGCTACGCCATACAATACCTATGTTATTCGAGCTCTTCCGCCAACACCCATCGCTATGGCTAGTGAAGATGCCATTATCGCTGCGCTAAACCCTGAGCAATCTAATTATTATTATTTTGTCGCTAAGGGTGGTGGTGAACATTATTTTTCTAAAAACTTAGCTGAGCATAATCGCGCAGTTAGAAAATACATACTTAAGAAATAGTTATTATGACGCGTGGAAAATTTGTAGTTATTGAAGGCTTAGAGGGTGCTGGAAAAAGTACCGCAGTTGCCGCGATCCAAACTTTGTTAGAGCAACAAGGTATAGAGTACATAAATACTCGTGAGCCCGGCGGTACGCCGATTGCTGAGTCTTTACGAACGATAGTAAAACAAGGTGTTGATGGTGAGCAGGTTTGCGATAGCACTGAGTTGTTACTCATGTATGCGGCGCGCGCTCAATTGGTGGAAACACGTATTAAACCCGCTTTAAGTGAAGGCAAATGGGTGGTAGGTGACCGCCACGATTTAAGCTCACAAGCTTATCAAGGTGGTGGCAGAGAGTTAGGTGTAGATAAACTACAAGCGATTAAACAGATTGCTATTGGAAGTTTTGAACCTGATTTAACCTTATACTTGGATATTGAACCTGGATTAGGGCTAAGCCGAGCACGTGATCGCGGCGAGTTAGACAGAATAGAGCAGCAAGCTTTAAGCTTTTTTGAAAGAAGTAGAGAGGTTTATCTTGCGCAAGCAGAGGCTAATGAAAATATCGTGAAAATCGATGCAAGCCAAAGCATAGACAAAGTAGCTAGTGATATTCAGGCTGCATTAAATAATTACCTAAATACACTGTAACGGTATTTACTATGAGTTCTCCTTGGTTAAGCAAGGCATGGAAACAATTATCACATCAATTAAGTGAAGATAGCTTTCCGCAAAGCCTGCTGCTTCGTGGAGAAAAAGGTTTAGGTAAGCTGCAGCTAGCAAAGTTTGTTGCTAAAACTATTTTATGTAGCGAGCAAAAACATCAAGCTTGTAATCAGTGCCATAGTTGCCAGCTAGTAGAGTCTGGCGCTCATGGCAGTTTGTTTTTGCTAGAACAAGAAAAGCCTAAAGTAGATGATATTCGTGCTTTAAGTTTGTGGGCAAACCAGACTAGTAGTTTTGGTTCTTCAAAAGTGGCGATCATAAGCGATATCGGCGCGCTAAATACGGCATCAAACAATGCTTTGTTAAAAACCTTAGAAGAACCCGTGGCAGATACACACTTTATCTTGGTTAACCATTTGCCGTTTAAAGCAATGCCAACAATAATGAGTCGATGCCAAGTTTTAAATATCGCCACACCAGAGCAAAGCTGGGTGAAGCAATGGTTGGTAAAACAAAAGCTCAGGGTAGACGAAAACTTTGCTCTAATTTATCGTTTCTGTAACGGTTCTCCCTTACAAATCAAAGAGTTTTATCGCGAACAGCAGTTTACTCAGCTAGAACAGTTTATCCATCAATATCAATTAATGGTGCAAGCTAAAGCTAATAAACTGGCTGATTTAGTTCACAAGCAGCCTTTGTACTTACAATGGCTAGGCCATTGCTTAACCTTATCCTTTAGTTTAGCTAAAGGGCTGGCTAACAAAGATGACTTCCCCCAGTTTGCTGTTGTTAGAATTAAAGACAAAACTATTGAACTGGCCTATCAAGACTGGCTCGATTTGCTCAAACAGATAGAAGAATATCCGGGCCTAAATGTTGGCCAACAGCTTTACCCGCTGTTTACACGATTTAAGGATTAACGCGCGTGTTAGTAGATTCACATTGCCATTTGGACAGACTTGATTATCAAGGTAAGCATGTAAACGTAGCGGATGCTTTAGCTAAAGCCAAAGATGCTGGTGTAGATTATTGCCTTGCTGTGGCTATATCACCTGACAAGTTTCCGAGCATGATGGAGAAAGTGCAACACTTTGATCAAGTGTTCGCCTCTTGTGGTATGCATCCACTTTATGTTCAAGACCAAGAGTTTGACCTTGAAAATATGGAATCTTACCTGGCTCACCCAAAAGTTGTTGCTGTAGGTGAAACAGGTTTGGATTATTTTTATGCGAAAGAACATAAAGAGTTACAGCAGAGAGTCTTTATTGAGCAGATAAAGTTAGCTGTTAAACATAACAAACCATTGATTATTCATACCCGAGATGCCCGAGAAGATACTTTGCGCTTACTGTCGGAGCATAAGGCGGAGCAATGTAAAGGGGTACTTCATTGCTTTACTGAAAGTTTAGAGATGGCAGAGGCAGCCATCGAAATGGGCTTTTATATATCAGCTTCAGGGATCATTAGCTTTAACTCGGCTAAAGAGTTGCAGCAAACCTTTAAACAAATTCCCTTAGATAGGATCTTGGTTGAAACAGATAGCCCATACTTAGCGCCGATCCCGTTTAGGGGAGAAGAAAACCAACCTGCTTATACTCGGCAGGTAGCTGAGTGTTTAGCAAAAATAAAAGGCATTAGTTTAGAGGAAGTTGCAGAACAAACTACCCAAAACTTTTTTGATTTGTTTAGTTTGGCAAAGCCTTGAAAAAAACGGCTCCACTCTAGTCCCTGAGCGGAGCGTAGGGGAATGGCTCTGTGTAAGAGCCTTGCGCTAATAGTCTGTTAAGTGTAGACCGAGTTGCGTGCTTTGCAAGCTTAGCCAAGCCCCTTGTCTTTCACTAACTCTCTAGGGTAGGAGTTCTTAATCTTGTTTCTTACCCATTTACCTAAACCAATAACATAACCTTGGTAGCTTAGAGCCACTTCGCCTTTGTTGTTATTCGGATAGACGATATCTTTGCCTTGATAAAAGTGATGAGCTTGTTCGGGCTCTAGTTCAATACAATTTTTTGCAACTAAATGTCCAAGAGCAGTAATTGCATCGTGGCTTGTTCTAAAGCCATGTTTAAACTCTTCAGCTAATTTGAGGCCAACACGTTCAAATCGCATTTCATCTTTTACTCGCAAAAAGCTGTTAGGAAGTAACCAGTAATCATTAGCTTTGGTAAATATGCTGTAGTCGCTAGGGAGCGTCATTCCAAACTGAGATTTAAAATGCTGCGCAATTGATGCTTGCTGCTTTTTAGTCGCAGTTTGATAAGCAAACGGCTTTATTCGTTTGTTGATTGCTGGCGTATCGATGGTTGCAGCGGTTTTGCGTAGTGCTGCAACGAAGAAACCCTCGCTATCATAGTATTGTGGCCAAACGTGTAAATAGCCTTCTTTAGTTATGGCTTTGTGGCTGTGTTCAAAAAGTTGCTCAAGATTAATAGTAGAAAAACTATTGGGGTATTTGGTCGCAATGCGACTAATCACTTGCTGGTTTTCTTGTTGATTTAAGGTGCAGGTTGAGTAAATTAATACGCCATTAGGCTTTAGGGCTTGTAGCGCGCTTTCTAGTAACGTGCTTTGTAGCTGAGAAATTTCATCGACATGCTGCTCACTCCAATTATCTAGAGCTTGAGGATCTTTGCGTAAGGTACCTTCACCAGAGCAGGGAGCGTCTAGCAAAATAGCATCAAACTGCTCGCTCATCCAAGTACCAAAAACCTCGGCACTAAAGTGTGTTACAGCCGCATTAGTTACACCACAACGTAACAAATTGGCACTAAGCACTTTAACTCGGCTAGCAGAGAACTCATTGGCAACTATTGCACCTTTACCTTGAAGCATGGCTGCCATTTGTGTTGTTTTAGACCCTGGAGCAGAAGCGGCGTCTAGTAACAAACAGTCTTCTTCGGCCTGAAAACAGTGAAATAGGGCGCTTACTGGCAGCATAGAACTGGCTTCTTGAATGTAGAACAAACCTGCTTGATGTTCCGCAGTATTCCCAAGCGATAAGCTCTCATCTTCTCGGATAATCCAAAAGCCAGTCTCGCACCAAGGTATGGGCTCAAGCTGCCATTGATTGGTTTTGGCTAAGCTAAAAAAAGCCTCAAGGCTTATTTTAAGCGTATTTACTCTGATGCTTTTGCGCATCGGCAGGTGACAAATGGCTTTGAAGCCAGCTAAACTCAAGTCGCTTGGAAGATCTTTCTCAATGCGCTCTATGAATTTAGCTGGAAAATTTATTGGTTTGGTCAAAATGCAGATTTTCTATGGCTCAATGGAAGGACTCCATTGTAACCATTTTTCATCATAAATGGGCTGTAGTTCGTACTTATCCTGATCCTTGGCCGGTTTAGCTGTCGGTTCCGATTCGGGCGTCGCAAATGCAATGCCACCAGTTAATAGCGTTTCCATTGAATCAAGACGAATATTGGCGCCACCTAGACCAAGTTTTACATCAACGCCCGAGGCATTCCAAAAGATACTATTTTCTCGCACTAAGTGTCGATAAGCTGAATTTATGTTGAGGCGAGCTAAGATTTTTGAGCCATCCATAGCAAGCTTTGCATCATCAACAAAACCTACTTGATATTGCTTATAAAGTACTGGGCTACCAACTTTTAACGAGCCAAAGTGACTACTGCTAAGCCAAATATGTAAAGCATTTGTGTCGGTATTTGGTGCTTGTTTTTGTAAAACAAACTGTTGCGAGGGCTTTCCTTTTCCTGGGAGGGCATTGATAAAGTCGCCTTTTACCAAGGTATCTAGGTTTTTTACTTCGGATAAACTGATAGAGGCTGTTTCTTGCCAGTATAAAGCGCCACTGCGGGCAAAGTTTCTATAAAAGGGGAAGTCCAACTCAGCATCTGCTTGCAATTCGGAAAGGCTATCATTGAAATGCAAGTTGGTGACTTTACCAATTTGCTGCCCCTGGTATTTAATCGGCATGTTGTTGTAGAGGCCGTGGCTATCGTTAGTTGTTAGGCTAATTGCTAAATGACGCTTAGTAGCATCCTGTTTAGTTTTATGAACAGTTCGGATACTTTCCTTAGCTAGTTCTTCGAAGTGATCAAAACTGATACCACCCATAACCAGTGATTTAAGTGATTCACTGTTTACCGACAAACCATCTAAACTGGCTTTAATTTCCAGTCCTGATGCGTGCCAAAATCGACTGTTATCGGTTACTAAGTGTCGATAGTTGCCAAAAATTTTGACTTTTAGGTCAATGCTGCCATCTTTTAACAAACTGTAGTGCTCAACTTCTCCTACCGGTACTCGCCTAAACAGCACTGGCGCACCTTCTGCTAATGACCCCAAATAATCAGTATTTAAGCGCAGCGATAAAGGTTTCTCTATTTTCGCTTTAGACAATTGAGCAGCTTGTTTGTTGTGATGCAGGGCATATTGACTTTGCTTACTGAGAGTATTGCTATGTCCGGGCATCAATATGATTGGGGAATTTATAAAACCACTTAGGCCGCTGCTTTCAACACTTATTCCATTGAGGTTCGCTTCCACTGCTAGCGGGCTTTGGTTATAAAATCGACTGCCTTGCGTAAGTAGTTTGGTATATTGGGGCTGAATAAAAGCTTTTAACTCAAAGCTGCGATCTATTAATTCGATTTCGGTCACTTTACCAATAGTTAGTCCGTTGTAAACGATCGGGCTGTTAACTGCTATACCTTTAACATTGTTAGTGCTAAGGCTAATGGATGTGCTTCCAACCGGAGGCTTTGGTGATGTAGTAAGGGTAAACTCAGTTTGAAGTTCTCCCTGCTCTGCAATGACTTCGATTTGTTTTGCACCGACTAGCGCACCAAGATTTTTAACCCCGTTTAATCCTATTTCAGGCTTTATCAGGACTAATTGGGTTGTATCGTTAAACAGATCTTCATATTTAGGCTCGACCAAGGCTTTTGCTAAAAAATGGTCTTGGCTTCCGGTATTTTGAATATCATTGATAAAACCAATTACCGCGCCGCGATAAACTAGCTTGCTGCGGTTTGCTGCAAGACCATGTTGCTGCTGCATGGTGATTTGAATCGCTTTTCCGCGTTGAGAGTCTTTAAGGTTTTTATAAAGGGTAAAGTTTTGTCCCTTATCCGCTAGAGCAGATTGGACTGGACTGTCAAAACTGACCCCCCCTGAAATTACACTGGCTAAACTTTCACTAGAAAATTGCATACCATCAAGAGAAATATCGGCTTCAAAGCCACTTACATTCCAAAATCTAGTATCAATTTTAACTAGTTGAGAAAACTGAGGTTTAATGTGGATATCAAATTCGACTTGGTGTTGGTCATTTAGTTGGTAGCGTTGAACTTCCCCTACCTTAATTTTTTTAAAGTATACTGGTGAACCAATGTTCAACGAACCTAAATCGCTTGCTGTGAGACGTATATTTAGTCCATTGCCCCTAATGATGTTAGGTGGTTCATTGAGCGCGACAAAGCTGTCATCGAATTTACCTTTACCTGGGTTTAGCTCAATGTAGTTACCTGAAACCAGAGCGTCTAAACCACTAATTTCTGTTATAGATGCTTTGGGAGTAACTAGCCAGAATTGACTATCTTCTTTTAATAACTGTTCTGCTTCTCGTTTAACTTCTGCGACTACAATTACACCTTCCAAATTTGGTGCAAGCTCTACGGTTTTTACAACACCAATATCCAATCCTTGGTAAAACAGCTGAGTTTGTCCAGCGGTAATGCCTTTAGCGCTATCAAACACGATGTTAATTTTCACTCCAGCTTCAGACCAAGCTTTAAACAATAGCCAAGCACCTAGAAGCAAAGCCAAAATGGGTAGCAGCCAGATAGGGGAAATTACCTTCTCTTTTTTAAGTTCCGGTTTACTAGCGTTATTCAAGTTGTTTATCCCATATTAGTCTTGTGTCAAAAGATTTTGCTGCGAACAGTGTTAACAATACTACTGCGCCGAAAGCGGTGGCTCCGGGGCCAGCCTCTACTCCTACCAGATTATTGCGTTCAAATACCGCAATCATGATAGAAAGCACAAATAAGTCGAGCATTGACCACTTGCCAATTATGTCAATTATTCTATATACAACAATACGTTGTCGATTATTAAGGTTCAAATTAAATTGTAGACTTAATAAAATGACTACCAAGCCTACTAGTTTCATTACAGGGACAACGATACTGGCGACAAATACCACAATAGCAATACCTACCATGTCATCTTTAATTAAGCTAATCACGCCAGACATAATGGTTTCATATTGCGGGGCACCACGGGTACTTAATACTGTAATTGGCATTAAATTGGCTGGGAAAAGGCCAACAGTAGCGGCAATGATAAAAGCCCAACATTTTTGTAAACTTTGTGGGATTCTTGAATGAACTTGCATGTGGCAGCGCTGACAATGACTTTGTTCTTCGGGCATCGATAGCTTACAGTGCCTACAAAGCTTTATGCCTAATTGTTTAGCGGATGTGTACATATCGCTCCCAGTATTCCGCTGGCTCTATGCGCTGAATTAAGTGAGTAGAAAGCAATAAGGTTATACAGATACACCATAGTCCATAGCCTAAATCGATGTCAGCGTATTCTACCAATTTAACCAAGGCTACCAAAAAGCTCACGATATAGACTTCAATCATACTCCAGTGAATAAGGTCGTCTTGAAAATGTAGCGCTGTTGCCAAAAAGGGCGTTTTCCAGCCTTTGCTTAAAGACAAAGAGGTATAACAAATTAAGCTGAATAGCAGAATTGGCGCGATGAAACTAGCCAGTACCACACTGAATCCCACCAAATAATAACCGTTTTCGAGTAATAGTACGGTGCCGCGCAGGATATTGGCGGAACTGGGGATCCCAAGAAATGTAAAGCTTAACAGCGGGTAAGTATTAGCAAGAGTGACCATAATCAAGCACGTTAACGCCAATGCAAATTGGCTGGAGAAACGGGCTCTACGCCCCCGTGCTAGTGTGTGTTTGCAGCGTGGGCATATTAATACATTTCCGGCCCTACAATGTGCTTGGGTGTCGACCAACAAATCGCAACTTGGGCAGATGGATAGCTTTGATAACTCAGAAGATTTCATACAGTACATATTAGCTAAATCAGGCTAACTATGCTGTAAAAATTTGTCACTAGTAGTTTAAAAGTGAATGGTGCATACTACCCTGTATATAAAAACAGTAAATGGAGGCAGCGGTGGCTGTAATTATTAAATATGTCGTCGAACGTAACGGTGTAGAGAAAATGACTTTTAGTTCAAAAAAAGAAGCCGACAATTACGACAAAATGTTAGACGTAGCTGATCAGCTTACATTAATGATAAAGCACGCAGAACCTAAGATGAACGAGCAACAAGCCGAGAATTTAGGCTTCTACCTTTCTTCTCAGCGAAATGCACTGCAACAAGTGCTTAAAGGCCAGGAGTTTGATGCATCGATGATTGAAGAAGAGGAGTAATGCAGTGGCAGACGTATCTTCGCGTTATTTAACACTAGGTAAGCAATTAGACGCTTTGTTAGATAAAGACTTACCTTATATTTCTAATCTAGCTAATTTTTCTGCCTTATTATGGCTCGAGTTAGAAGAGATTAACTGGGTGGGGTGTTATTTGGCCGATAAAGCTAAAAAACAGCTGTTCTTAGGGCCGTTTCAAGGTAAACCTGCCTGTACTTCAATTCAAGTTGGTAAAGGTGTATGTGGTTCGGCCTTTGCGCAGCAGCAAACCTTTCGTGTTGAAAATGTTCATGAGTTTCCAGGACATATCGCTTGTGATAGTGCTAGCGAATCAGAAATCGTAGTGCCTCTATATCTTAATGGGGAACTGTTTGGTGTGGTGGATATTGATAGTCCTCGTCTTAAACGATTCGAGCTAAGTGACCAAATTGGCATCGAGTATTTAGTTAAGGTGTTGGAAAATAAACTAAGTGATGTGCATTTTTAATGGCTTTTCAATATACGCTCACTATAATAGCCGAAATCAGCCCTGTCGCTGTACCAGTAAAGATGTATAAGAAAGGTCATCATGGAACAAACTAACAAACTGAAAAATAGCAAAGAAGTCATTCAATATTTGGCGACACAATTCCCAAACTGTTTTTCTACAGAAGGTGAAGCCAAGCCGCTTAAAATTGGTATTTTTCAGGACTTAGCTGAACGTCTAAAAGAAGACGAGAAAGTAAGTAATACCGTACTACGTTCTGCATTGCGTCAATATACGTCTAGCTGGCGTTATCTACATGGCGTAAAAGTTGGCTCTAAACGCGTTGACTTAGACGGTGTAGAAGGCGCTGAAATTGAACAAGAGCATGTAGAACATGCGCAAAAGACCTTAAAAGAAAGCAAAGATAAAGCTTTTGCTAACAAAAAGGCTCAAGCCGAAAAAGCTGACAAAAACAAAGCTGCTGCACGTAAACCAAAAGCTGATTTTAAGCGTACCAGTAAACCTAAAACTAGCGACAGTAAACCAGCAGCTGACAAGAAGCCGATTGAAAAAATCGACAGTAAAGATTTAGTTGCAGGGAAAGATGTTCGTGTATTGGTTGGAAAAACACCAATGCCGGGTCAGATCTCAGAAGTAACAAAAGATGGCATTGCTGTTACGCTTAAAAGCGGTATGTTAGTTAAAGTTAAAGCAGAACATATCGTTGCATAATTGATTTAGTAGTGAGATAGGTGCCTATGAAATATTTGAGCCGTCTGTGGCTATTCTTTTTAACGCTTAGTTACTCAACTCTGTTGTTGGCTCAAACGCCTACATTAGGACAAGATGCGCTACCCACTTTAAGCCAGCAAAGCCAACATGCTACAGCGGCAAAAAGAATTAGTGCTTTATACACCCGCTCTCACTACCGCAGTGTTCCTTTCGACGATGAATTATCTAGTGAAATCTTCGATAAGTTTATTCAGCAACTCGATTACAACCGTAGCTTATTTTTGGAAGAAGATTTCTTACGCTTCGAGCGTTATCGTTACAGCCTCGATCAAGATATACCAGCAGGTAGATTAGAACCGCTTTATTCAATGTTCGACCTGTCGCTTAAACGTCGCTACCAACAATTAGTGTATTCTTTGCAAGTGCTCGATGAGCCAATGGATTTTACTAAAGACGAACAGTTTCAATTTGACCGCAGTGAAGCCGAATGGCCCAAAACCCAAGCTGAGATCAAAGAGCTGTGGCGCTTAAAAGTAAAATACGATGCGCTGAACCTAAAGTTAGCTGGTCGAGAACACGACAAAATTGTTGAAGTATTGGCCAAACGCTACAACAGTGCTATCAAACGTTTAGTGCAAACTAGCAGCGAAGATGTTTTTCAAACTGCAATGAATGCTTATTCTCGCGCTATCGAACCACACACCAGTTACTTATCACCACGCACTGCAGAACGCTTTAAAATGGAAATGAATCTTTCCTTAGAAGGTATTGGTGCGGTACTTCAAGGTGAAGATGAGTACACAGTCATTCGAAGTTTGGTTCCAGGTGGGCCAGCAGCACTGAGCAACCAGCTAGGCCCTGAAGATAAAATTGTTGGTGTTGCTCAAGGCGAAGATGAAATTGTTGATATTATCGGTTGGCGGTTAGATGACGTTGTAGATCTAATTAAAGGTCCAAAAGGAACTACTGTTCGTCTTGAGATTCTTGCATCAGGTGGCAAAGTAGATGGTAAAACGAAAATCGTTGATATCGTTCGCGATAAAGTTCGCCTTGAAGATCGCGCAGCTAAAAGCGAAGTTATAGACATTGAAGGCAAGAAAGTAGGGGTGCTTAATGTTCCTAGTTTCTATGTGAATTTAAGTGAAGACGCCAGCAAAGAGTTACGTAAATTAGATGAAGAAAATATCAGTTCTTTGATTGTTGATTTACGTGGTAATGGAGGTGGTGCATTAACTGAGGCTACTGCTTTGACCGGATTATTCATTCCACAAGGTCCAGTAGTACAAGTACGTGATCAGCTTGGTCGAATTACAGTAAATAACGACACAAGTAATTCAGTAACTTATAGTGGACCAATGGTTGTTTTAATCGACCGTTATAGTGCCTCTGCCTCTGAGATTTTTGCCGCTGCCTTGCAAGACTATGGCAGAGCAATTGTTATTGGTGAGCAAAGTTATGGTAAAGGTACCGTCCAGCAGCACCGCGGTTTAGGTCGAATTTACGACTTATATGAAAATGAACTCGGCCACGTTCAGTACACTATTGCTAAGTTTTACCGTATAAACGGAGGAAGTACTCAACATCGTGGAGTAATTCCGGATATTTCATATCCTTCCGCTTTGTTACCAGAAGAAACCGGTGAGAGCGTTGAAGATAATGCTTTGCCTTGGGATAAAATTAAAGCGGCTAATTACAAGTTGCTTGGAGATGTTAGCCCATATATTGAAGTTTTAGATAAAAAGCATCAAGCACGTATTGCGAACGATCCAGAGTTTCAGTATATCATTAGCGACATAGCTGATTATCGCAAAGATAAAGATATAAAGTCGGTAAGTCTTAATGAGAAAGCCAGAATTTCTCAGCGAGATGAAAAAGAGCAAAAACAACTTGCTCGTTTAAATGAACGTTTAGTTCGTCTAGGCTTAGATCCGGTTAAAGACTTAGATGACGCGCCTAAAGATATTGATTTAGATGATGCTTTCTTAACAGAAGCTGCAGAAATTGCAGTTGATTACTTGGAACTTCGTAACCCTAGTTAAACTCATTTTGTTATCGATAAAAAAGCCAGCTAATCGCTGGCTTTTTTGTTTTTTAACTTGAAACTGTTCTAACAAGGGGCTGCAACGATCGATTGTTGTAGTTTTTTCACTTCTACAATCTTTACGGAGATGGTATCACCCACGCTATATTGTTTGTCTTTAGTAGCTAAACGGCCCAACTCAGTTTCGATAGTGAGTTCTTCATCTTTACCAGCAAGCTTAGTTTTTGGCACAAAAGCCGAGGCACCACTGTCAACTAGACGAATATTAAGGCCCCCACGGTTTATATTGCTAATTTCTGCCAGCAAACATGTATTTGGATCTTGTTCTGCAAAATACTCGCAATACAAGTAGTTAGCCATTTCTCGTTCAGCAAACTTTTGCTTCTTGCGATTTTCACTTAGATGTTCGGATAGCTCTTCAGATAATGGTGAAGAAGGTGTTTCGCCATTAATCACTGATTTAATAAGGCGGTGATTCAGCAGGTCGCTATATTTACGTATTGGAGAGGTCCAAGTTGCATACTTAGCTTCGCCCAAACCAAAGTGAGGCAAACACTTTTCATTATAAACACCAAAATTAAAGTGGCGTTTTACCAACTGATCTAAACATTTATCGCCAGTCGCTGCGATGTTTCTTCTTAGTTGGCAGAAGTAGTCGAGGTCATTGAGCTTTTCTCGCTCAATTGGTAACTCAAACTTGGCCAGAAGCTCTACTAGTCCGTCTAGCTTCTCTTCTTTAAAACCAGAATGACATGCAAACACACCGAAGCCGAGTTTTTCATCTAGGAAGCGTCCACCACAAATGTTGGCTGCCACCATTGCTTCTTCAATCATGCGGTTTGCACTGCGACGAGATTGGCGAAGAATATCGATAACCTGACCTTTATTGTCTAAGACAAACTCGTAGTCGGCTTGGTCTCCAAACACAGAAGTGTTCTCTGCGCGCCATTGATTACGTTGCTCACTAAACAAGTTAAGTTGTTGTAACGCTTCAGCTAACTCTGCGTTTGTTGCAAGTTCAGTCGTATTTTGTTCTATAAAGTCAGACACCTGATTGTAGTTTAGGCGATGTTTGGACTGAACAGTGGCTAAGTAAAACTCAGCATCTTTGTGTAGTTCACCATCAAGTCCAATAAGCATTTCACATACTAAGGCTGGACGAACTTGGTCAGCGACTAGCGAACAATGTTCGTTGGCCAACTTACTTGGCATCATCGGCACAGTGCGTGCAGGTAAGTACAAAGTGAATGCTCGTTGTTTGGCTGCTTTTTCAAGTTCGCTTTCACTGTTAATGTAAGCACTTGGATCCGCTATAGCGACTTTTAGCTTCCAATTTTCTGCTTCGCGCGTGATCGAAACAGCATCATCCATATCTTTGGTATTTTCACCGTCGATAGTGAAAAACAACTCGTTGGTTAGATCACGACGCTCAACTTCTTGATCAATAATCGTCAGGTCTTCAGTGAGTTCAGGCTGATCCCAAGCTAATTGGTGCTTTTTAGTTGTGGCTTTCCATCGGGCAAAGTTATCATCACTTTCTGCGATAAACTCGAAGATCTCAGCTTGGAAGTGTTGTTCTTTAAGTGCGTGTTTAACCAGCCTAGCCAACACCCAATCACCTTGTTTGATTGAGAATCCACTATCTTTTATCACTTTTGCACTTAACAACTGGTTGATCAATGGATGGTCAACCTGCAGCTTAGTGCGTTTATCAACAAATTTCACACGGGCCACAAAGGTATCTAAAGCGGCTTCTACTAGTGTTTCTGGCTCTGCTGCTTCTTTACCATTATTATTGCGAATAGCTGCGCTAATCCGGTCGCCGTGAATCAACTTTTTCATCATTGGAGGTGAGATGAAATAGCTTTTTTTGTTGTCTGTTTGAAGGAAACCGAAGTTCTTCTCAGTAGCTTTTACTACACCTTCAACAGTGGGAATGGTCTCTCTAATTTGCTGCTTTAGTTGAGCCAATAGAGGGTTATCTTTAAGCATAAAGGCTTCCATTTTTTATCGTGAAGGCACTATACCCAAAGGTTTATCGCTATTCTAGCGAAACAGTACTGGTTTATTGGGTTTGGCTCGAGCTAAACTAAAAACAAATCAGTAATGACTAAAGAGCAGGGATGAGTAAAAATCAAGAAAAGCATCAGCAACGACAGGAAAAGTTGAAAGCAAGTGTGGATGCTAAAGTTGAAGATGCGCAAATTGAAAAGGGCTTAGTACTGGTTATTACCGGTAATGGAAAGGGTAAATCGACGGCTGGTTTTGGTAATGTTGCGCGTGCTACTGGGCATGGTTACAAAGCTACGGTGGCGCAATTTATTAAAGGCGGCTGGGAATGCGGAGAACGCAATCTCTTGCAAAACAACGGAGTAGAGTTTGCCACTATGGCAACAGGGTTTACCTGGGAGACTCAAAACCGAGAACTTGATACCCAAGCTGCGCAAGAAGTATGGCAACGCTGTAAGCAGTGGCTAGCTGATTCTTCCATCTACTTGGTGTTGTTGGACGAAATTACTTACATGTTAAGTTATGACTACCTAGATGTTGAAGAGGTTGTTGAAGCAATTAAGCTACGACCTGCAGAGCAAACTGTAGTGGTAACTGGCCGTGCATGTCATCGCAAAGTGCTTGATATTGCAGACACCATTTCTGAAGTAAAAAATGTTAAGCATGCTTTTGAATCAGGAATTAAAGCTCGCCAGGGCATTGATTGGTAAATTTCTAAAGTGGCTTTAGGGCCACTTTCTCACCTATATTTAAGTATGCGAAAGTATTTTCTGCTATTTTCCTTTTTCTTAGAGAATAAATTTAATATTCGGCTTATCCATTAAAACTGTGCCAACCTTTTCTAAAAACATATTCGTACACTGTATCAAACGCACTTAGCCGAGATAATCCATGAAACAGTGGCAACAATACATAGACTTAGTTCAATCTGAAGTGGTACCTGCATTAGGTTGCACCGAACCCGTTACTGTTGCGCTTGCTAGCGCTAAAGCTGCAGAATTACTTGGCGGTTTACCAGACTCTATTCAAGTTAAGGTAACTCCAAATCTATACAAGAATGGCATGGGAGTATTTGTACCTGGCACTGGTAAGGCTGGTTTACCTATAGCTGCTGCTGTAGGAGCGACAGCTGGAGATGCGAGTAAAGGCTTAGAGGTACTGGCGACAATCTCGGAAGACGCGCTTCGCAAGGCAAATCAAATGCTGAGTAAACGCCAAGTTAGTGTATCAATGGTAAGCAATGATGATGTGTTGTATACGGTGGTAAATGCCAGCCGCAATCAAGATAAGGTTGAGGTTTGCATAGCAAAGTCACA
Organism: Agarivorans litoreus; assembly: GCF_019649015.1. NCBI lineage: Bacteria > Pseudomonadati > Pseudomonadota > Gammaproteobacteria > Alteromonadales > Alteromonadaceae > Agarivorans > Agarivorans litoreus. Next base: position 4,204,237 of record NZ_BLPI01000001.1, read on the forward strand.
TACCCGCTTTGAATACATCGTAAAGAATGGAGCAGTGTTGCAGCAAGCCAACGCTGTGCAATGTGTTCAAACCACTGAAACGAACCACCTTAAACTTTCAATAGAGCAGATCGTAGACTTTGTTGAAAACGTGCCGCTTACACAGATTGCTTTTATTAAACGTGCCGCTAGCTTAAACCGAGCGTTAGCTGAGACTGGGTTGTCGGGGAACTACGGCTTAGCGCTAGGCGCTAGTTTACAAGCGCAAGTAGAGCAGGGGCTACTTGCCGATGATTTGATAAATCGTGCGATGCGTTTGGGCGCGGCAGCATCAGATGCTCGAATGGGCGGAGCGCAACAAGCGGCAATGAGTAACTCGGGTAGCGGAAATCAAGGCATAGCTGCAACCATGCCGGTTGTGGCTTATGCAGAAATAAAACAGTTAGATGATGATGCTTTTGTTCGCGCTTTAATGCTAAGCCACTTGGTTGCTATTTACGTTAAGTCGAAGCAAAACAAATTGTCAGCCTTGTGTGCTGCCACTACCGCGGCTATGGGGGCTAGTGCAGCACTCACTTGGTTGATGGGAGGTAAGTTGGCTGCAATTCATCGTGCAATTAACTCTATGGTTGGAGATGTTTCAGGGGTGTTTTGCGATGGCGCCAAAGCCGGTTGTGCAATGAAGGTATCAACTGGAGCTAGTAGTGCAGTTAAGTCTGCCATTCTCGCTGTTGCGGGTAGTAGCGTATCGGCTCAGCAAGGAATTGTGTTTGAATCAGCCGATGATAGTATCGCTCAACTCGGAATTATGTCCAAAACTGCCATGCTTTCTACGGATGAAGCCATTATCGCCACTATGCAGAACAAGCAGGCTAGCTAAGCTTGTAAATTAAGAGCAATTGAAAACCAAGCTTTGCTGTGAGTTTGCGCTTTGCTAATAAGATTTGCTAGTCTTAAACAATGAATTTATGACACTTTCGCCCAAAACAATTATTAGGGTCTGTTGATCTTTGCTGATGGTTTTTAAAGCAATTTATTAGCCATTTAGGCAAGGCAGTGAGTGTGCAGTTAAGTGGGCTTAATATTCGCTCGCTAACGCTGAATAAATGGCTAAGAAATGCTGCCCGAAGGGTTCGGATAATCGAACTTTACTCTTTGTTAAGCACTTCTTGCTTAGCCCACTAGGCTTCTAAGTGCTCGCCGCGATTAAAGCCCGCTTATCTCGAACAAAATTTCAACACCAAAGATCAACAGACCCTAGCCATAGAGCAAATATTACTGATGCCTTATTTGCTTTTTCCTACCTATAGTTACTTAGTTTTAGTGGCAGCTTCTAAGGCAAACCTTTGTAGGTCGTTAACCAATTTTCTGTTGCTCTTCGGATTAACTCGTGCGTTGAGGGTCTTCAGCTTTGGTCCGAATATGGGGGAAATTTTACCGCCGTTAATGCTTATAGTGGTGGTATTGTTTCCTGTTTATCGGTTCACCCGGTCACTTCAGCAGCCAAGTGTTAGCGCCAAATGGCTTTGGTTCATCGCTATTATAGCCGGGCTGGTGCATAGCCTTAGTTGGGCACTTTGGTTTGTCGCTATGGCTAACTTTTAATGAGTGACAAATTGCGTTTGTAAAGCATCCATGGCTAGTTGGACTTTTTGCTTTTCGTTGGGGTTAATTTTATGTACCAAACTAAGCTCAAAGGGATAACTGTATTCATTGGGTTTTATTAAACGAATGGTTTGCTGGTCTATATAGCGCTGCGCTTCACTTAAGGGTAAATAGCCAATGTAGGCGCCAGATAGTATTAGGGCTAACCGGCTGTCGAATTGGTATCCTTTAGCGCCAAAGTTAAGTTGCTGAAGTTGAGCGCGTCCTTTTGGGTTTAGCTCAATACTAGGGTGAATCGCAGCATGTTTAGCTAGTAGCTCGCGATCTATATCTGCGTCGAGAGTGCTAAACAACGGTGATTGCTTGCTGGCACACAAATAGATAGATTCACTAAACACTACTTCACTCAAGAGTCCGTCAATGCTTCGGTAAGCAGGGTAAAACCCAACATGAGCTTGGTTGTTGATCAAGGCTGACTCAATGTTTGCTACTGATTCCATGTTAAGTGATATACAAAGTCTTGGTGCTTGCTGTTTAATTGCGGTCACTGCCTTGGCTATGTTTTCAATACTCCTGTGATCAAGCAGATCGGAATAAAGGATAACAAGCTCGCCAGTAAGAGGTTTTCCCAAGTTATCTACCAGCGAAGCAAATTCCTGAATAGACGAAAACAGCTGTAGGCAAGCCTGGTAAACAGTTTGGCCTCGCTCGGTAAGGGCAAAACCGGCTCTGCCTCTAACACATAACTTAATGTTCATTCTGCTTTCAAGGCTAGACATATGAACACTAATGGTTGAACGAGTGATCCCCAAACTATGTTCAGCAGCCGCGAAGCCACCATGCTCAACGACTGCCTTAAATACTCTTAACAAGCGCAAATCATATTCACTAAGCTGTTTTCCAGATAAGGGGTCTAACATAGTTTTATAGATACCAAACTAAAGTTTTATTGTTTGATATTTAACATCGTTTTAGATTGGTATTCAATGGACTAAAACAAGTTACAAGGGAAGTGAGCACTAATGGAAGCGATTAAATACTCAAGTTTGATAAAAACACGGTCTTACATCAATGGCTGTTGGCATGCTTCTCAGCAGCGTTTTCCAGTACATAATCCGGCTAATCAGCAATGCTTGCTTGAGGTTGATGACTGCGGCTTACAAGGTGTTGAATTGGCAATCCAGGCTGCTAAGGCTGCCCAAAAAGCGTGGGCTGCTAAATCGGCCAATGAGCGGGGTAATTTGCTGAGAAAATGGTATCAACTGATTATGCAGCATCAAGACGATTTAGCGAGCATTCTCACCCAAGAGCAAGGTAAGCCCTTAGCTGAAGCAAAGGGAGAAATAGCTTATGGTGCCGCTTTCTTAGACTGGTTTGCTGAAGAAGGTAAACGCTGTTACGGCGATGTAATACCAGCGCCAGCTAGTGACAAACGTATTGTTGTGGTTAAGCAAGCTGTGGGTGTAGTGGCTGCAGTAACGCCTTGGAATTTTCCTAACGCCATGATTGCACGAAAAGCTGCAGCTGCCTTAGCGGCAGGTTGTACTTTTGTGGTTCGCCCAGCTCAGCTTACCCCAATCTCGGCGCTAGCGTTGGCGCAATTGGCCGAAGAAGCCGGCATTCCACCAGGTGTGTTTAATGTAGTTGTAGGTGAAGATGCCAGGGGCATGGGCAAGTTACTAACCGAAAGCCCAGATGTGGCCAAATTTACCTTTACTGGCTCCACGGCGGTGGGCAAACAACTTATAGCTCAGTGTGCGAGTACGGTTAAAAAAGTATCTATGGAGTTAGGAGGAAACGCGCCATTTATTGTATTTGATGACGCCGATATTGATGCCGCGGTGCAAGGAGCGATAGCTTCAAAATACCGAAATGCTGGTCAAACATGTGTGTGTGCTAACCGCTTTCTGGTTCAAAAGGGTGTTTATCAACAATTTAGCGAAAAGCTGGCAGAAGCACTAGCAAAACTCACTGTGGGTGACGGGATGCAAGCGAATGTCGATATAGGTCCAATGATAAGTGAGCAAGCAAAAGAAGCTGTGCATGAATTGGTGGTTGATTCACAGAAAGCCGGCGCAAAGGTTATTTATGGCGGGCAAGCTCATCAAGCAGGAAAACAGTTTTATCAACCCACCATTATGACTCAGGTAAGCAATGATATGCCGATTGCCAAAAATGAGATATTTGGCCCTGTAGCACCACTAATTATGTTTGATACAGAAGAGCAGGCCATAGCCTTAGCCAATGATACTGAATATGGTTTAGCAGCTTATTTTTACACTCGCGATATTGGTCGAGTATGGCGTGTTGGTGAAGCGTTGGAATATGGCATGGTTGGCATCAACGAAGGGATTATCTCAAATGCTGCTGCACCGTTTGGTGGCGTTAAACAATCGGGTAATGGGCGAGAAGGCTCGCACTATGGTTTAGATGACTACACAGAAATTAAGTATTTGTGTATGGGCGGCGTAAACAGCTAACAATAGGAGACAGGGATGAATAACCAGCAACTACAAGAAAGAAAACAAAGTGTCATTGCACGCGGCCAAGGCAATGTTTATCCAGTTTATGCTGAGAGAGCGTTAAATGCTGAGCTGTGGGACGTAGAAGGTAAGCGCTATATAGATTTTGCCACTGGTATTGCTGTATGTAATACCGGCCATAGCCACCCAAAAGTTGTGGCTGCAGCAAAACAGCAACTGGATAAGTTTAGCCATACCTGTGTAATGATTAATCCCTACGAGAGCGCAGTGGAGTTAGCAGAAAAGCTAGTCGCTATTGCGCCAGGTGATAGTGATAAAAAAGCCATGTTTGTAACTACCGGAGCAGAAGCGGTAGAAAATGCGGTTAAAATCGCACGGGCTGCTACTGGGCGTCGCGGGGTTATTGCGTTTAATGGCGGTTTCCATGGGAGAACAAATCTTACTATGGCGTTAACCGGAAAAATTACCCCTTACAAACATCAATTTGGGCCCTTTGCCGGAGATATTTATCACGCCCCTTATCCTATGCAAATGCACGGTATAAGCAGTGAGCAGAGCCTGCAAGCACTCAACAATATCTTTAAGGTCGATATCGCTGCAGAAGATGTAGCGGCATTAATCGTTGAGCCGATTCAAGGTGAGGGTGGTTTTTATCCTGCTCCTAAAGAATTCCTACAGGCACTTAGAGCGCTTTGTGACCAACACGGTATCGTTTTAATCATGGATGAAATCCAAACTGGATTTGGAAGAACCGGTAAAATGTTTAATTGCGAGTACGCCGATGTTGAGCCTGATTTGATTACCATGGCAAAAGGCATTGCCGGCGGCTTTCCATTATCGGCGGTGGTTGGTAAATCATCAATAATGGATGCTCCTTTACCTGGTGGATTGGGCGGTACCTACGGTGGCTCACCGGTAGCGTGTAGTGCGGCTTTAGCAGTACTTGATGTGATTGAAGAGCAAGATTTGGTGGCGCGTGCTAATCAAATTGGCCAACAGTTTGGCGAATACTTGCATCCGTTGCAGCAGCAATTTCCCGGCCTGATTGGCGACATTCGCATTTCAGGGGCGATGATTGCCATGGAGCTTATCGAAAATGGTGATGTAACTAGAGCCAATACCGCATTAACTCAAGCGCTTATTGCCAATGCCGCAAATTATGGCCTTGTACTATTAGCCTGTGGTTTTTATGGGAATGTGATTCGCTTTCTACCAGCACTAACTATTGAGGATGAGATAGTTGATGAAGGCATGCAGCAGTTTTGTCGCTTGTTTAGATCTTTAGCCAGTTAATTCAAAGCAAATTCAAACAAGTTAACTTAAAGCAGCGCTCACTAAGCGCTGCTTTTTTTGTTGTTTTAAAGCTATACAAGCGCTTGCTGCTTAGCTATGTTGTTATCTAAGGTCATGATTAAAAGCAATGTTTTGTGATAGCCTCGCTTTCTAAATTGCTTAAGTAATTAACGTTTTATAGGAAATAGAATGCCGCACCCTTTGCCCAATAGCCCGAGCACTTTACTTGTTTTACTAAGGTGGCTGTTATTGCTAATCCCCTTGGCCTTTGTGGTAGGTTCGTTAAACGCCTTGTTTTTGTATTTGCTCGATTATGCTAGCCATACCCGAGCCGATAACCCTTACTTGTTGTACTTCTTGCCTTTGGCCGGCGTAGTGGTGGTTTTTATCTATCGCCGTTTTGGAAAAAACTCCGAATCAGGCAACAATCTCATCATTGATGAGATCCATCAACCTGGTGCAGGTATTCCTGCTCGTATGGCGCCTTTAGTGCTAATTTCTACAGTAGTTACGCATTTGTTTGGTGGCTCTGCTGGTCGCGAAGGAACCGCTGTGCAAATCGGCGGAGCATGCAGTGCCGCTTACGGGAAGCTATTCAAACTTAGTGGCCGAGACTATCAAATTTTGCTTAGCGCAGGGGTAGCTGCTGGATTCTCCGCGTTATTCAGTACGCCTCTTGCCGCTACTATTTTTGCAATTGAGGTGTTGGCGGTTGGTAGGATCCGCTTTGACTCAGTCATTCCCGCTTTATTTGCAGCGATTTTAGCTGACTTAGTATGCTCCGCTTGGGGCACGCCTCATACCCAATATAAAATCGATTTTCTGGAACACGTGATGCTGTTTGAGCATCTGGTTCATGTTGATTTGATCATGTTAGGTAAGGTACTTATCGCCGCTATAGCGTTTGGTATAACAGGCTACCTGTTTGGCGAAACGGTGTTTGTACTTAAAGATATCTTTAAACACCTATTTAAGAACCCCTATTTGATAGCAGTAATTGGCGGACTCATAGTTATTGGCATTGTGAGCTTAATAGGCAATCAAGACTACATAGGTTTGGGAGTTAACAGTTACCGAGAAGGTGGGGTAAGTATCATTAGTGCCTTTAACGAAGGAGGAGCAGAATGGTACAGCTGGATGCTTAAGTTGTTGCTAACGGCAATCACTCTTGCTGCTGGCTTTAAAGGTGGTGAGGTAACGCCATTGTTTTTCATCGGGGCTACCTTAGGTAACACCTTGGCGTGGATAATGGGCGCACCAGTGGATTTATTTGCAGCAATTGGCTTTATTGCAGTGTTTGCCGCAGCTACCAATACACCGTTAGCCTGTACCATTATGGGTGTTGAGTTGTTTGGCTCTGATCATTTACTCTATTTTGCTGTAGCTTGTTTCGTTGCCTATTACTTTAGCGGTCACACCGGTATTTATTCTGCGCAACGGGTGGCAGTGCCAAAGTCTACAAACTTTGCGGCGCACGAGAAAACCTTGGGTGAAATTAGGGCGGCCAATAACCGTTTGGTGTCTTGGTTGAAAAAACGAAACAAATAAATGCAAGTTAAAACGCCTCACTCATCTTTATTAGTATTGGTTATATTGCTATGGCCTAATATAGCGTTTGCTTACCCTGGCAATTTAACCACTCATTTTGAAGGTGAAGAGTTAAAAGCAACCGTAAGCTCAAACACTGATCGACCTATCCGTTGTCAACTTTCTGCGGGCCCAGATATTGTGTGGATGGAGATTGATGACAAACAAGAGAATTTTAAATTTGCCAAAGGCTACAAAACTCATCACCTTAGCCTGTATTGCAAGATCATCGAACAGAAGACCAAGGCAAGGCCTTGGCGACTAAACCCCTATAATACTCCCATTCCTGAGTGGAATAAGGTCATCTTTCCAGATTAGCCTTGGCAATGTTAAGCCATTTCTATAGCTTGTTACTGAGCTTTAAATGGGCAGGGTGAACCGTCAATGACTAAATCACTTAGTCTCTCGGGTTTTGGTATATCTTGTTCATCAATATCGAGTTGGCTAGCCAGTAAGCGGCTAAACATTTGCCAGCTTTTTAATTGGCAAAACTCTTCGGTTTCACCCGGATAGGGTTTAGCTAACAGTGGCGCTAAGGTTGAAGAGGAGGTAGCAAAAATGGTTAATAACCATTTTAGTTCAGCAATGTTGAAGTGTTTTACATACCCTTGCTTGTGGCATTCAATCACTAGGTCTTCAAGAATCTTTCGTACTTGAGCATCTTCTTCTAAAAAATACTCAAACAATTCTTGTTCATTGTTTACTGCATCATTAAGCAGCCTAACCGGCTGAGGATCGACTTGAAGTGCAGCTAAGATCTTAACCAGTAAATCAAACAACTGATGACGACAAGACAGGCCTTGTTTTTGCTCTGAAACTAGCAAGTTTACATAGTTTAAAAACCGCTGGTGCATGCAGTCACATATATGCTGCCAAATTTGCAGCTTAGAGCCAAAATGATGACGGATGAGGGTATGAGACACACCTGCTTGTTCACTAATCGCGCGCAGTGATACAACGGCATAGCCTTTACTGGCAAAAAGATCTGCGGCAGCGATTAAAATCTTGGTACGGGTTTCTTCTGCTACTTTGGCGCTTTGTCGTCCGGTGCGTTTTTCAGTCATCTTCTACAATTACTTAACTCTAATTCACGGTGCTTTTAAAACTAAGCGTAGTCTATCATAAGTTTTACTTTCCACGCGGAAAGTAAAACTTGATCAGCAAGAGGGTGATCAATATACTTTCCGACTGGAAAGTATATTGGACTGTTTGTTCAAACGGAGCAACTAATGAGAACATATCTAACAAACAAGGCTGTTTGGCAGCGGCTTAGTTTTGTAGGCCTGATGATGCTGGTATTGCAAGCCTGTGAACCTGCTCATTCAGAGCCTGTTAATGAAATTGTAAAACCCGTCAAGTTGTTGGAAGTACCTGAAACCTTTAACGCTGTTGACTACAATTTTGTGGCGCAGGTTCAGGCAACTAGCCGAGCTCAATTGGCCTTTCAAGTGTCCGGTGAAATACAGCAAATGAACGTGAAAATGGGGCAGCTTGTAAATAAAGGGGATTTACTTGCCGCTCTTGACCCTCATGATTTTCAGTTGGCTGTTGATGCGCGTAAAGCTCAATTTGATTTAGAAAAAGCCCGTCGCACAAGATCTGAGCAACTATTTGCTAAGAAATTAATTTCTGAGGATAACTACGATCAAGTTCTTACAGCCTACACAGAAGCACAGGCTAATTTGGATCAAGCCACCACTGATTTAGCCTACACCAAACTTCACGCACCCTTCTCTGGCGTTGTATCGCTGACTTACGCCAAACAATACCAGTTTGCCGGTGCAAAACAGCCGGTATTGAGTTTGTTAGGCGATGAGCAGTTAGACTTAGTGTTCAACTTACCGGTAAGCATTACAGAGAGCCTGAATTTAGCCGAACTGCGTGAAGCAAAACTCTGGGTTACTTTAGGTAATTTTAAAGGTGTCGAGTTACCCGCTCGTTTTAAAGAGATCTCTACCCAACCAGATCCTGATACTAATAGTTATACGGTTACCTTAACCATCATAAGACCAGAGCACTTAAACATCTTACCCGGCATGTCTGGTGAGGTTTATGTACGTAATGAGTCTGAAACCGATAATGGCTTAGCCTTACCTAAAGGTGCTTTTATCCAAGTTGATGAGCAGCAAGCACAAGTGTGGCGAGTGGTGCCTGAAACGATGCGAATAGAAGCGGTGAATGTACAACTAAATCAACAAGGTTTGGTTATTAAAGGTTTAGATGCCGGAGATAGCATTGTAGTTGCTGGCGCTAAATCGCTAAATGCTGGCCAAATAATACGGCCTTGGCAACGTGAAGGAGGTATTTAAAATGTTGTTAAGACTCCATACATTGGCTGCGTTAACCGTTACCACATTGCTTTCTGCTTGCAGTGAGCCAGTAGAAACCGTCACCGATAATACCTTGTCGGTATTAACAGTTAGTATTAATGAATCTGCAGCTCAGCCGGAACGAGAGTTTAATGCCCGCGTTGAGCCAGCAGAATTGACGCCGTTATCCTTTCGTATTGCTGGCGAATTGACACAAATGTCGATCAAGCCTGGTCAACACGTTAAAAAGGGCCAATTGTTAGCGCAACTTGATAATCGAAAGCTAAAACAACAAGTCGACGATGCTCTGGCAACGTTTAGCCTCGCTGAGCGTCAGTTAAACCGCGCCCAAGGCTTGGTAGGTAAAAGCCTATTGTCTCAAGAAGAATACGATGTGCTTAACGCTAATTATGAGTTGGCAGGTGTTGATTATCAGTTGGCTAAAGCGCAACTAAAATACAGCCAGCTACGCGCACCATTTGAAGGCCTTATTGCTGAAGTGCCAAAGCAGTCTTTTGAAACAATAACGCCCGGCGAGACAGTGCTGTCTATCTATCGAGATGATTTAGTGTATGTTCGGCTGCAACTACCCGATAACTTGCTTGCTCAAATAGACCCAACAGAGCGTAATTATAGCTATCAACCTAAAGCCAAATACGCAGGTAACGATACGCTCTATCCTGTTACCCTTTTAGAGCATACCTCGGAGCCTAATCCCGAGACTCAGGCTTTTGAAGTGTGGATGAGCATGCCGCAAGTCGAGCCAGCAATTTTGCCTGGAACCTCTGTCACTATGTTTGTTGATTTAGATGCGGCTGGCCTTGTAGGGCGCAGTGGATATTTGTTACCTATGACAGCATTAGATCCAGGCAATAACGATCAACAATTTTATGTATGGAAAGTGACCGAAGGGCGTGCCCAGAAAGTTGAGATTCAAGTAGCACAAATACACACTGAAGGCGTGTTAGTAAGCGAAGGCTTAAGCCAAGGCGACCAAATCATTGTTTCAAGCTTAGCCAAGCTTAGAAATGGACTTTCTGTAACCACTCAATCTCAGGAGCAATAAGCGTGACTATTGCTGAATATTCAATAAAAAACAAAGTTATTAGCTGGATGTTTTTGGTCATTCTAGCGGTTGGTGGTGTAGTGTCTTTTACAGACCTTGGGCGTTTAGAAGATCCTGCCTTTACGGTTAAAGATGCCATGGTTATTACCTCTTACCCTGGTGCTACATCAACAGAAGTAGAGGAAGAGCTAACTTACCCGCTAGAAAAGGCGATTCGCCAGTTGCCTTACTTAGATAAGGTAACCTCTACCTCTTCGGCTGGTTTGTCGCAAATTATGGTGAGCATGAAGATGGACTATGGTCCTGATGAACTGCCGCAAATATGGGACGAACTAAGACGTAAAGTAAATGATCTGGAGCCTTCGTTACCGCCAGGCGTAAACCCAGTTCAGGTTATGGACGACTTTGGTGATGTTTATGGCGTCATGTTAATGGTTACCGGCGAGAACTATTCTTACGTTGAGTTAAAGCGCTATGTTGATTACTTAACCCGTGAGTTAGAAGTAGTTGATGGCGTTGGCAAAATCAGCTTGGCGGGTGACCAACAGGAGCAATTGTTTGTAGAAATGTCGCTTAAACGTGTGGCGGCGCTAAACCTAGATATGAACACTGTAGCCGGATTATTAGCCCAGCAAAATGCCGTGATAAGTGCCGGAGAGGTTACTGTTAACTCCCAAACGCTTAAATTACGCCCAACTGGTGAACTAAATTCTATCGAAACCTTTGAAAACCTAATTATTCATGGCCGCGATACCGGTAACCTTATTCGCTTAAAAGACGTAGCTACAGTTACCCGTGACGTGCAGGAAGTACCCAGTAACTTGCTTAATTACAATGGCGAGCCTGCACTAAATCTAGGTATTTCGTTTTCTTCTGGGGTTAACGTGGTTAAGGTGGGGGAGGCTGTAGATGCGCGTTTAGCCGAGCTTGAAAATATTAAACCTGCGGGGATTAAGATCCACACGCTTTATAATCAAGCCAAAGAAGTTGAGCAGTCGGTTAACGGTTTTGTGCTGAGTTTGGCAGAAGCGGTGGGTATCGTGATTGTGGTGCTGTTGTTTACCATGGGCTTGCGCAGTGGAGTGATAATTGGCGCAGTGTTGCTATTAACGGTGATGGGTACTTTCATATTGATGAGTATCTACGACATTGAGTTGCAGCGGATCTCGCTTGGCGCTTTAATTATTGCACTAGGTATGTTGGTCGACAATGCCATTGTAGTTGTTGAAGGTATTTTAGTTGGCATGCAACGAGGTCGAACCAAAGTCCAAGCCGCTAAAGACATCGTAGAGCAAACTAAGTGGCCGTTACTAGGCGCAACGGTGATTGCCATTGTTGCCTTTGCTCCAATCGGTTTATCGCCTGATGCAACGGGTGAATTTATGGGCTCATTGTTTTGGGTACTTTGTTTCTCACTCTTTTTAAGCTGGATTACCGCCATTACCTTAACGCCTTTTCTTGCTGACTTATTGTTGTCGTCTAAAAGCAGCGAGAAACAACAAAACGATGATGATCCCTACAAAGGTGTTCTATTTGTTGTGTTTGGCCGTTTATTGAAGTTTTGTTTGCGCTTTAGAATGCTAACGGTAGCAGTGATGATAATGATGTTAGCTGGAGCATTTTACGGCTTTAGCCTAGTAAAGAACTCATTCTTTCCGCCGTCAAATACGCCAATGTTTTACGTGGATATGTGGATGCCAGAAGGCACCGATATTCGTGACACCTATAAGCAAGTTCAAAAAGTAGAAGACTTTTTGTTAGACAAAGAGCAAGTAGAGTTTGTTACTTCTACAACTGGTCAAGGCTTGCAACGCTTTAGCCTTACTTACAGCCCTGAGAAAAGCTACGAAGCGTTTGCCCAGCTGCAAATTCGAGTGGTGGACCGTGAACAAATGCTAGATCTGATGCGCGAGCTTGATACCAGCTTACGTGATTCTTTTAGGCAAGTGAGCTTTCAATTTCGATTAATGGAAATAGGCCCATCTCCAGCCTCTAAGATCGAAGCGAGAATTATTGGGTCGGATCCTCAAGTACTTAGAGATTTAGCCACCCAAGTCGAAGACATTTTTAGTGCCGACCCGGGGGCGCGAAATATTCGTCATGATTGGCGCGAACGAACTAAAGACTTGCTGCCTCAGTTTAACGAGTCTCAAGCGCGCCGCTTAGGTATTTCTAAACAGGATTTAGCTGACACCTTACAAATGGCTTTTGGTGGAAGCGCCATCGGCTTGTTTAGAGACGGCACCGAGATGCTGCCAATTGTTGTTCGTTTACCAGAAGAAGAACGGGTTGATTTTTCAACGGTGCAAAACTTAAAGCTTTGGAGCCCCGCGCTACAAACTTATGTGCCTATTCAACAAGTAGTGGATGACATTAGCTTAGGCTGGGTTGAACCGCTTATTCAACGTCAGGACCGCAAGCGCACGCTTACAGTATTGGCAGACCATGACATCCTTGGGGATGAAACGGCAGCTAGCTTGTTTGGTCGTTTACGTCCTCAAGTTGAAGCTATCGCTTTACCTGTTGGCTATTCGATAGAGTGGGGAGGTGAGTACGAGTCATCAAACGATGCACAGGAAGCACTATTTAGCTCATTGCCAATGGGTTATCTGTTTATGTTCATCATTACGGTGTTTTTGTTTAACTCTATTCGCCAGCCTATTGTTATTTGGCTCACGGTGCCGTTAGCGGTGATTGGTGTGGCGATTGGCCTACTTGCTACCAACTCGGCCTTTAGTTTTACTGCTTTATTAGGCGTGTTGAGTTTAAGTGGTATGGTGTTAAAGAACGGCATTGTATTGATGGACCAAATTAACATTGAAACTCACTCAGGCAAAGACCCATACCAAGCGGTAGTTGATAGTGCTATTAGCCGGGTAAGGCCGGTGAGTATGGCAGCATTAACTACGATATTGGGTATGATGCCGTTAGTATTTGATGCCTTCTTTGGCTCAATGGCGGTAACCATTATGTTCGGACTTGGTTTTGCTACAGTGTTAACGCTAGTGATTGTTCCAGTGTTGTACGCCTTGTTTTATCGAATAAAACCTAGCCAAGCATAAATGAAAAAGGGCGCAATTAGCGCCCTTTTTACTATCAGTAATATTTAGACCAAATACACTTGAATGTTATTCCCGCGAAGCAGTTCAATCATCGCCTTATCGGCATTTTCTCCGGTAATCACAATGTCTATCTCATCTAAACTAAACAGCGATAATCCTCCAAATACGCCGACTTTATCTGCCGATACCATCGCGACAACTTTGTCGGCGTATTGCAGCATTTTCTTTTCTTCCATAAAGGTAAGTAAAGCAGACTTAGTTAAACCCGCTTCGGTAAGACCATCTCCGCTCACAATTAGATAGCGCCCCTGATACGAAGTATGGTTATCTGGAGACACTAATAAGCTTTGGCTTTTAATGTACTGCCCACCCAAAACAACTAGGTGAGGGTAGCTCTGTGAAATCAAATAAGTAAGCAAAGGCAGGTAGTTAGAGTAAACATGCACATGGGTATCAGTTAAATATTTCCCCATTAAGAATGGGATCTGTCCTTCACCAACAAAGATATTGTCTTTCACTTCGCATAGGTCCACAGCTTTACGCGCAATGCGGTCTGACTCTTCATAGTTCTCATAGTCAGAAATGTTCGGATAAAACCCCACCATTCCAGGTGAACTAACAACATTGGGCGAGAGTATCTTTTCGGCGCCATTACGTATTTTTTTTAGTTTTCCCTGGATATCTAAATCGATAATATCCCGGCGAACCGTCGCCGGCGAACAATTTAAAAGCTCCACTAATTGTTGAACACTGGCCACAGTATTCTCTTGGAGGTGCTCTAAAATCTTGTTATGACGAAGCTTGGCTGGCATTTGAAAACTCTTGAGAAGTATGTGATTCAAAATGATTGTAATTGATTGCAATTTGAAAACTTTTATCTCGATCACAGAGTTTTTGATTACCATTGATTGGCAATGATTGCTAATGATTGTAAGTGCGCTGGTGTTATTGTTTTGTTAAAGCCAATCGTTATATGACGTCAAATCTAATCACCTTCTTTGACACATAAATTCCACTTTCTATACTCGGCTTAACGTGATGCGAGGGATAACAATGAATCAGGATCTGATAACAAAACAAAGCATATTGCTCGACTTTGAAGCTGAGTCTAAAGATGAAGCTTTATACAGTATATGTGCTCAATTGTTTTTGTTACGCAAAACCACAGACCCAACCGGCTTATATAACGACATAATCAAACGCGAGAACATAGTTAGTACATTTGCCGGACAACACACTGCTATTCCCCACGTAATTACTCAGCACATCAATGAACCGGTGTTGTGTTTCGTTCGAGTAAAGGGTGATGAGTTTTACTGGAACGAAGAGGATGAGGATGTTCGCATCATCTTCTTGCTTGCTGTACCTCTAAAAGAAAATTTAAAAAAGCTTAGAGAGTCTCAGTCATACGTATTTTCGTCGATAGCTCAATTAATGACAGATCCTTCGATGATAGAACTATGGCTAACAACAAATGAAGAGCGAGTGATACTCGACAGCTTGAATTTGGCGTTTGAGTCAAATTTCAAAGCAACTACGAGCATAAAGGAATAAGGAGTTAGACTAATGTCTGCGAACAATTTAAAGGTTGGCGTTCAGTCAATCGGACGTTTTTTGAGTGCGATGGTTATGCCAAATATCGGGGCATTTATCGCGTGGGGTTTGATTACCGCATTATTTATCCCAACAGGCTGGTTACCTAACGAGAGTTTGGCCGCCCTAGTTGGACCAATGATCTTGTATTTGCTACCTCTACTGATTGGTTACACCGGCGGTAAAATTGTTGGCGGAGATCGCGGAGCTGTTGCCGGTGCCGTGACTACCATGGGTGTTATTGTGGGAACCGACATCCCCATGTTTATGGGTGCGATGATAGTGGGTCCGCTGGGTGGTCTTGCTATTGCCAAGTTTGATACTTGGGTACATGGCAAAATTAAACCGGGCTTTGAGATGTTGGTAAACAACTTCTCACTTGGGATCATCGGTATGATCATGGCAATGGTTGCTTATGTGATTATTGGCCCGGTGGTTTCGGTGCTAACTACCGCGTTAGGCGATGGTGTGGGCTGGATTGTAGACCGTTCGTTGTTGCCCTTAGTATCGATTATTGTTGAGCCAGCTAAGATCTTGTTCTTGAATAATGCAATTAACCACGGCGTATTTACCCCACTTGGTGCCGAGCAATCTGCAGAAGTTGGCGCTTCTATTTTCTATCTTATCGAAACTAACCCTGGTCCTGGTTTAGGCATTTTACTTGCCTACATGGTTGTAGGTAAAGGCACTGCTCAAAAATCAGCGTATGGTGCATCTATTATCCACTTCTTTGGTGGTATCCACGAAATTTACTTCCCATACATCTTAATGAAACCACGCTTAATCATCGCCGTAATCGCTGGTGGTATGGCGGGCGTTGCTTTCAATATGATTACTGGTAATGCCTTAGTAGGTCCACCATCTCCAGGTTCGGTATTTGCCTTAGTGCTTATGTCTACTGGTGGTATGGGTATCATGCTAACCCTAGGTTCTATTGCTGTTGCAGCAACAACTTCATTCCTCGTTGCATCGGTGATTATTCGTCGAGACGCATCAGAGACTGATGACTTAGAAGCTGCGCAAGCAGCGGTTGATGCCAACAAAGCAGAATCAAAAGGTCAAATCCCTGCAGGTGCTAGCGCTTCAATCGCAGCCGGCGGTGAAGTGAAATCTATTGTTGTTGCTTGTGATGCAGGTATGGGCTCATCAGCCATGGGCGCCACAGTGCTAAGAGGCAAGATTAAAGATGCAGGCTTAGATATCAATGTTACCAATTCAGCCATCAACGATTTGCATGAAGCCGACATTGTAATTACTCAACAAGAGTTGTCTGCCAGAGCTAAAGAGAAGTTACCTAGTGCTCGCCACGTGAGCATAGGAAACTTCATGGATGCAAGCTTCTACGACAAGTTAGTCGCAAGCCTTAAAGCCTGAGCTTAGTCATTTATTAGGTTGCGCCTACAGCACAGCAGCTACGCTGTAGGCCGCATCTATATTAACCATTTACGTCAAATAGCCCAGCCTACGCGGCTCGGTGTTTTGCTAAATCAACAAAACGAGATAAGCATGTCCTTTTTTAAAAGTTTATTCGCTTCCAGTGAGAAAGAGACAGAGGTTGCCTCTCAACCAGAATTGGTGCAGTCAGCCACTATTGAGCAGCCAGTTGCTGCTAAAAAAGAGCCAGATTCGCTACAGGTGGAAACTAAGCAAATCTTTCTAAATCAAAATTTTAATAGCAAAGAACAAGTATTGCGTTTTGTGTCTGAACAAATGTTGGCACTAGGTTTAGTAAACGCCGATTACTTTGAGGCTTTGCAAGCAAGAGAAAACAAAGTAAGTACCTATTTAATTAACGGTGTGGCTATTCCCCATGGCGTTAACGAAGCAAAACCCTTAGTTGCGCAAAGTGGTGTGGTGATTGTGCAAATTCCACAGGGGATTACTTGGAATGACAACGGCGATAGCGTGAAACTGGTTGTCGGCATTGCCGCTAAAGGCGAAGACCATCTTAGTCTTTTACAAACCCTAACTACGGTTGTAATGGATGAAACTTTGTCTGCCCAACTAGCTATTACTGAAAATAAGTTCGACATTATTAACGCCTTAGGCGCTGGTGCTTCGGCAGAAGCAGTGGTTGAAGATGATTTTGCTATTAGCCAAAGTGCTCTTATTGTGGATGAAGCAGGTATGCATGCTCGCCCAGCAAGTTTGCTTAGTGAACAAGCGGCCAGTTTTGCCAATACTCAAATTCGCATTCGAAACGGTGAGCAATCTGCTAATGCAAAATCTATGGCTGCATTATTGGCCATGGGCGCAAAATTGGGCGATTCAGTCGTTGTTTCTGCCGAAGGTGAGCAAGCCGAACAAGCGGTTCAGCTTTTATCAGACATGATTAAAGCGGGCTTAGACAGTGAAGAAGATAACGCTAACGCGGAGTTTAATCCTTTAGCAGGCTTGCCGGCTTTAGCTAATGCTACGGGTGATGCGGTGTTGCAGGGGATGGCAGCCTCTACGGGTATTGCCGCTGCACCTATATTCGTACTGCGTGCTTCAAACATTAATGTTGAGCAGCAGGGCAGTGGCCAAAGTAATGAAAAGCAAGCACTGCAAGAAGCGCTAAGCAAAGCCGCTGAACAAAGCGACGAGTTACATAACAAGCTGTTAGAAAAAGCCCCACAAGAGGCCGCTATTTTAAAAGCGCAAAAGCAGCTACTAAGCGACGAAACGATAAATCAAGAATGCTTGCAATACATAGAGCAAGGCAACAGCGCAGCTTGGTCTTGGCAACAAGCCTTAACGTCACAAATTGATGCTTTATCTAAAGTTGAAGACGAGCGACTAAAGGCACGCATAGCCGATCTAAATGATGTAAGCCAGCGTGTTATCGCCATTCTTACCTCAGCTGAAACACTCAGTTTCCCTGATGAAGAATTCATTTTGTTGGCAAAAGATCTTTCTCCTTCGCAAACTGCTGGCTTAGAAGGCAAAGCGGTAAAAGCCATTGCTACCGAATTAGGTGGACCTAACAGTCATATGGCAATTCTTGCACGAGGCTTGGGTATTCCTGCAGTGGTTGGTGTTGGCGCTGGCAAGTTGTGCGAAGTGGCAGACCAACAAATGGCAGTGGTCGATCCGCAAAGCGCTAGCGTAGTGATTAACCCAAGTCACGAAACACTAGAGCAAGCAAGCCAAAACATCGATACCTGGTTACAAATGCGTTTAGCCGAAGCAGAGCATCAACATGAACCTGCTGTAACTAAAGATGGTCGCCATATTGAAGTAGTTTGTAACATTGCTAAACCTAAAGATGCACCAAGTATCTTGGAAAATGGCGGAGAAGGCGCAGGCTTACTTAGAACCGAGTTTTTGTTTGAAGCTTCAAGCGAAGAACCTTCCATTGAGCAACAGATAGACGCACTTAAAAGCATCGCAAAAGAGCTTGGCGATCGTCAACTTGTTGTAAGAACCGCGGATATTGGTGGTGACAAACCGGTGTCGTGGATGGATATGCCGCACGAAGATAACCCGTTTTTAGGGGTTCGTGGCGTACGTTTATCGTTTAAACACCAAGACATGTTTGAACGTCAACTAGAAGCCATCTATCGCACAGCAATTTGGCAAGTAGAGCAATTTGGTAAATCAGGGATCCACATTATGTTCCCAATGATCGCCAAAATGTCTGAATGGACCAAAGCCAAAGAAATGGCCGATAAAATTCGTGTGTCACTTAATGCACCTGAACTGCCCTTAGGCATTATGGTTGAAGTGCCATCTGCCGCTTTAGTGGCCGACACCTTAGCTAAACATGTCGATTTCTTCTCTATCGGTTCTAACGATTTAACCCAATACACCTTAGCGATGGACAGACTAAACCCAGAGTTGTGCTGTGAAGCTGACAGCTACCATCCAGGTTTGTTGAGGTTAATTTCTATGACCGTTAAAGCAGCCACTGCCAACGGTAAGTGGGTAGGCGTGTGCGGCAACATGGCTGCCGACCCTAACATAGCTTGTTTATTAGTGGGAATGGGGGTTCAAGAGCTGTCGGTAAGCCCCGCCAATGTTCCAGCAGTAAAAAACATCATTCGTTCGGTGTCTTACAGCAAGTTGCAGGCTAAAGCAGAAAAAGCCCTACAAATGTGTAGCTCCGAAGCCGTCATGGCGATGTACAAAAACCATGATGATCTTATTTAGTAGAAAACAGAATATAAAGAGTAGGTATCAAGATGACTAGTCAATACGAAAAATATCAACAACTAGACCAAGCAACACCAAATACCACCAGCACTTGGAACATGTACGGCGCCGGTGTGGAAAACATTGGTAAAGATAATCAACCAGAACTATTCAATGTACCTGAACCAGCAGATAACCAACTGCTAGTGCGAGTTGACGCAGTAGGCCTGTGCTTTTCTGATGTTAAGTTAATTAACCAAGGTAGCTCGCACCCTAAACTGTACAACCGAGATTTACGCAAAGAACCAACGCGTTTGGGCCATGAAGCCACTCTCACGGTAGTTAAAGTGGGCGAAGGCCTTAGTGGTGAATACAAAGTGGGTGAGCGTTATGCGATGCAGCCAGATATTTACCAAAATGGTAAGAGTACCGCATACGGCTACACGGTTCCTGGCGGCTTAACTCAATATCACTTAATTGGGCCCGAAGTATTAGAAACTGATACCGGTTCATGTTTGCTTAAAGTGTCTGATGAACTAGGTTTCGCTGAAGCAGCCTTACTTGAGCCTTGGGGATGTGTTTGGGCGTCATATACCCAGCGTCGTCGCTTAGAGCCAAAACAAGGCGGTGTAATGTGGATTACTGGTCAAGCTGATGACCAAACAGCTTATGGTTTTTCTAAAGGCTTAGAAGCACCTGCTACTGTTATTCTTAGCAACGTACCGGAAGCTTTTCGTCTTTTGGTAGAAAGCAAAGCTAAAAATGTGTTGATCCGTAACGACATTAACGCGAGTAACTTAGAGCAAGCAGTGGCTGAGTTTACCGATGGCGTGGGCTTTGATGACATTGTGGTTCTAGCGCCACAATCAGCCGACGAACTGACAAGTATTGCAAAATATGTTGCTCGTCGCGGTACTATGAATATGGTGGGTAAGAAACCAGTAGATGGTTTAGTCAATGCCGATGTTGGCCGTTTACATTACGACTACGTTGCCTTTATTGGTAATAGTGGTGTAGATGTAGCCGACTCCTACGGTGAGCAGCGCAACCGCTGTGATTTAAGAAAAGATGGCTTTGCAGTTTTTGTTGGTGCCGGTGGTCCAATGGGGCAAATGCATGTTCAGCGCGCAATTGAGCTTAAAGACGGTCCTCGTCAAGTGGTTGTGACCGACATCAATGACCAGCGTTTAGCTGAAATTGAAGCGCGTTTTGCTAGTTTAACTGAAAGCAACAACTGTGAATTGGTGACTTACAACCCAATTAACAACCCAGTAAGCCTGCCAGAATTTGTAGAGACTCATAGTAAAGGCAAGTTAGCCGACGACGTCGTGGTGTGTGTACCAAATGCCGATATCATGGCCGAGTCTGCAACCTTTATGAAAGATGACGGCATGTTGGTATTGTTTGCTGGTGTTCCTAATGGCACCTTGGCACCGGTAGACTTTAGTTCTGTTTACCTTAGTAATGCCCAATACACAGGAACGTCAGGCTTAACTATTGAAGACCAAACAGTAGTGATGGATAACACCGTAGCAGGTAACATTGCTCCAGCCATTTGTGTTGCGGCTATTGGCGGTATGAATGTGGCTAAAGATGGTATTGAAGCGATGATTGATGCTAAGTACCCAGGTAAAATCCTGATCTTCCCACAACTAGAAGATTTACCGCTATTAGGTTTAGATGAACTAGCTGAACAGTTACCTACTGTGGCAAACGCCTTAGGTAAAGGTAACACCTGGAACATTGCAGCCGAAAAAGCCTTGTTCGAAGCTTACTTATAAGGAATGCCAATGATTTACACATTAACACTAAATCCAGCTGCTGATTTAGAGCTGCAAATAGATGAGTTTGCTTTTGATAGTGTAAGTCGTGCCAATCAATCACGCCTAGATTGCGGTGGAAAGGGCTTTAATGTATCTCGGATGCTTAAAAACCTTGGTGTAACAAGCACCGCAATGGGTTTTATTGGTGGCTTTACTGGTCAACGCCTAGCAAGCGAATTGAGTAAAATGGACATTAAATGCCAATTTACTCAAATAGCAGGCGAAACCCGCACCAACGTTACCGTTGTGGAAGCGGGGAATAAGCGACATATTAAGGTGAATGAAGCGGGACCAGAAGTTAGCCCAGAAGAGCTAAAAAGCTTAGTCGACCAAGTTAAACAAAACCTCCACGCTGGTGACTGGTGGGTATTGGGTGGCAGTTTACCTAAGGGCGTAAGAGCAAACTTTTATGCAGAGCTTATTACACTGATTGAAAATGCTGGCGCACACGCGGTATTAGATACCAGTGGAGAGGCTCTGCGAGAAGGGATATTGGCTCAGCCAAGCTTAGTTAAACCTAACCTTGATGAAGCTCAAGAGCTATTGGGTTTAAGTAGCGAGGAGTTAAAACAAACTCAGGGCTGGACCCAAGCTTTACTCGCCATGGGACCGAAGAACTTAGTGGTGTCTCTAGGTAAAAAAGGTGCGTTAATGGCGAATGAACAGCAATGCGCCGAGTTTACCAGCCCGAGTATTGTTGAAGCTAACCCCATTGGTGCCGGAGACTCCATGGTGGCCGGGTTGGTTTGGCGCCTAAGTTTAGGCGAATCATTAGCTCAGGCTTTACCTTATGGCTTGGCCTGTGGTGCTGCATCTGCTAGTCGACAGGGCACTGATTTAGGTTCACTTGATCAAGTAGAGCAACTTAGAAAAGAAATAAACTAAGTGTTAGAAACTGCAGCAAAAAGGCTTATCGAATGATAAGCCTTTTTTGTTTCTTGGGCCTAGCTAAGTAATAAAAGGCAATCGTGTTATCTATTGTTAGCAGCAACAATGCCATTACTGTTGCTTACGCTTACCCATCGAACCCGACTTCTTTCCTATTTTAGATTTTCTAAACAGATTAGCAGAGATCTCTCTAGCTACCCTAAAACGTCTAGTTGTATTTACGACAAAGCCTACATTTGCGGCCTAAATTGTTTGTCTTGTGTACTCAATAATTTGCCGATAACTATCAATAAATACAATAAATACAATGACTTATCTTGTTTCATGGAGTTTGGAACGGTTCTGGCAATAGCTACAGTGGGAACCGTTTATCAAGCTAATAGGAAGAAATGTTATGGCTATTCGTCAATGTGCAATTTACGGAAAAGGCGGTATTGGTAAATCTACCACTACTCAAAACTTAGTTGGTGCTTTAGCGGAAGCGGGCAAAAAGGTGATGATTATTGGTTGTGACCCAAAAGCCGATTCAACACGTCTAATTTTACATGCAAAAGCGCAAAACACCATTATGGAAATGGCAGCGGAAGCGGGTTCGGTTGAAGACATCGAATTAGAAGATGTACTTAAAGTGGGCTACGGCGGTGTACGTTGTGTTGAGTCTGGTGGCCCAGAGCCAGGTGTTGGTTGTGCTGGTCGTGGCGTAATCACAGCGATTAACTTCTTAGAAGAAGAAGGCGCTTATGAAGAAGAACTAGATTTTGTATTTTACGACGTACTGGGTGACGTGGTGTGTGGTGGTTTCGCCATGCCTATTCGCGAAAACAAAGCACAGGAAATCTACATTGTTGTATCTGGTGAAATGATGGCGATGTACGCAGCGAATAACATTTCTAAAGGTATCTGTAAGTATGCTGCTACTGGTGGTGTTCGTTTAGCCGGTCTTATTTGTAACTCACGTAAATGTGACCGTGAAGATGAGTTAATTGAAGCGCTAGCAGCCAAAATTGGCACTCAAATGATTCACTTTGTACCGCGTGACAATGTTGTACAGCAAGCAGAAATTCGTCGTATGACAGTAATTGAATACAACCCTAAATGTAATCAAGCTGACGAATACCGCACCCTAGCCAAAAAAATCATCGACAACAAAATGTTTGTAGTACCTACGCCGGTAACTATGGATGAGCTCGAAGAGTTGTTGATGGAATTCGGCATCATGGATGAAGAAGACGAATCAATCATTGGTCAAGTAGCTGAAGAAGCAACGGCTTAATCACTCATCTCAGTGAGTAAATTGATGCTATAGGAGGCAGCAATGTCAGATAAAAAAGCAGAGACTCAAGCACTGATTGATGAAGTGTTAGAAGTCTATCCAGAAAAAGCCAAAAAAGATCGCCAAAAACACCTAGGTGCAAACGACAGCGAAGGTGGTAGTTGTATTACTGCTAACCGTAAGTCACTTCCTGGTGTTATGACTGCCCGCGGTTGTGCCTACGCAGGTTCAAAAGGGGTAGTGTGGGGGCCAATTAAAGATATGGTGCATATCTCTCATGGTCCTGTGGGTTGTGGTCAATACTCGCGCGCTGGTCGTCGTAACTATTACACCGGTTATACCGGAGTAAATAGCTTTGGCACCATGAACTTCACCTCTGATTTCCAAGAGCGTGACATTGTGTTTGGTGGCGATAAAAAGCTAGCAACCATGGTAGACGAAATTGAGATGTTATTCCCCTTGGCTAAAGGGATCTCGATTCAATCTGAATGTCCAGTAGGGCTAATTGGTGATGACATCGAAGCAGTGGCTAAAACCAAAGGTGCCGAGATTGGCAAAACCATTGTTCCAGTTCGTTGTGAAGGTTTCCGCGGCGTGAGTCAGTCGCTTGGTCACCACATTGCTAACGATACTCTACGTGATTACGTATTGGATAAATCAGAAGACAAAGAAGTCGCTACTAGCGATTACGATGTAGCCATTATTGGTGATTACAACATCGGTGGTGACGCCTGGTCTTCGCGTATTCTGTTAGAAGAAATTGGTCTTAGAGTGGTGGCGCAGTGGTCTGGTGACGGTACTTTACCAGAGCTAGAGAATACGCCAAAAGTGAAAATGAACCTAGTGCACTGTTACCGTTCAATGAACTACATCTGTCGTCATATGGAAGAGAAATATGGCATCCCTTGGATGGAGTACAACTTGTTCGGTCCTACCAAGTGTGAAGAATCATTACGCGCTATCGCCGCTAAATTTGACGAGAAAATTCAAGCTAAGGCTGAAGAAGTTATCGCCAAATATAAAGAACAGTGGCAAGCAGTGGTGGATAAGTATCGCCCTCGTTTAGAAGGCAAGAAAGTGATGCTTTATGTAGGTGGTTTGCGTCCTCGCCATGTAATTGGTGCCTATGAAGACTTAGGTATGGAAATTGTTGGTGCTGGTTATGAGTTTGGCCATAACGATGACTACAGCAAAACTGTACCAGAAGTGAAAGACGCCACGTTAATTTACGATGACGTAACGGGTTACGAGCTAGAAGCTTTTGCCGACAAACTCAAGCCTGATTTGATAGGTGCGGGTGTTAAAGAGAAGTACATATTCCAAAAAATGGGTATTCCTTTCCGTCAAATGCACAGCTGGGATTACTCAGGTCCGTACCACGGTTTTGATGGCTTCGCTATCTTTGCCCGCGACATGGACATGACCTTAAACAACCCTTGTTGGGACAAGTTAACGCCACCATGGAAGAGTGCCAAAGCAGCCGCTTAAGTACTAGCAAGATCAGGAAGAGTGCATTAGCGCTTAAAAAATTAACTCAATTCGTAGTTCACAGATGAGTGGCGCGAAAGGAGAGATACAATGAGTCAACAAGTAGATGATATAAAACCTGGCTACCCCTTGTTTGAACAGCCAGAGTATAAAGACATGATGGCGCGTAAACGTGCCGATCATGAAGAAGGTGTCAGCGACGAGAAGATCAAAGAAGTATTTGAGTGGACTACCACCCAAGAATACCAAGATCTTAACTTTTCTCGTAAAACCCTAACCGTAGACCCAGCCAAAGCCTGCCAACCATTAGGTTCGGTATTGTGTGCGCTAGGTTTCGAGAAAACTCTGCCTTATGTGCATGGTTCTCAGGGTTGTGTAGCCTATTTCCGTACCTATTTTAACCGCCACTTCAAAGAGCCTGTTGCCTGTGTATCAGACTCAATGACTGAAGACGCAGCGGTATTTGGCGGTCAGAAAAACATGTTTGATGGCCTGCAAAACTCTTTAGCATTGTATAAGCCTGAAGTTATTGCTGTGTCTACAACCTGTATGGCAGAAGTAATTGGTGATGACTTAAACGCCTTTATCGGCAATGCCAAAGAAGAGGGTTACATACCTAAAGAACTACCTACACCTTTTGCTCATACACCAAGCTTTGTAGGCAGCCATGTAACCGGTTGGGACGGGATGTTTGAGGGCTTTGCTCGCTATTTCACCCTAAACAAAATGGACGATAAAACGGTAGGCAGTAACGGCAAAATTAACCTAATACCAGGTTTTGAAACCTACTTAGGTAACTACCGTGTTATTCACAAAATGATGCAACAAATGGGTGTGGATTACAGTCTACTTAGTGACCCATCAGAAGTGTTGGATACACCTGCTGATGGTGAGTACCGCATGTATGCTGGTGGTACGCCGCTAAGTGAGCTTGAAGACGCACCTAACGCAATTACAACAGTGTTATTGCAGCCTGATCAGCTAACTAAAACCAAAAAATTTGTGGAAGGTACTTGGAAACATGAGGTTCCTGCATTGCAAATTCCAATGGGCTTAGATTGGACCGACGAATTTCTTATTAAGATTGCCGAGTTAACTGGCAAAGAAATTCCAGAAAGCTTAGCCACAGAGCGTGGTCGTTTAGTCGACATGATGACCGATTCACACACTTGGTTACACGGCGTGAGTTTCTCTATCTATGGTGATCCAGATTACCTAATGGGTTTAACTAAATTCTTACAAGAATTAGGTTGTGAAGTTAAACACATCTTATGTAACAACGGTGCTAAACGTTGGCGTAAGAAAATGGAAGCGCTTATTGCTGAGTCACCAAGCACTGCAAATGCCGAGATCCATGTAGGCAAAGACTTGTGGCACTTCCGTTCGTTGGTATTTACCAATAAACCTGACTTTATGATTGGTAACTCTTACGCCAAGTTTATTCAGCGTGATACCAAAGCAAAAGGTGAAGAGTTTGAAGTACCGCTAATTCGCTTAGGCTTCCCGATCTTTGATCGCCACCATTTACACCGCAACACCACACTAGGCTACGAAGGCAGCATGTACATGCTTACCACCTTAGTGAACGAAGTGCTGGCAAAACTTGATCAAGATACCAGTGAAATGGGTAAAACAGACTATGGCTTCGACCTAGTTCGTTAATCACTGCCCACCACAAGACCGGCCGGGGCTTTAGCCCCGGCCACTTAAGGACGAGATATGCCAAACCTAATAATTAGCCGAGAAAGTTCTGGCGCGCTTCAAGCCTATATTGCAAAGAAAGATTTGGAGTTGCCAATTCACTCATTGCAGTTTGATCAACAAGATCAATGGGGTGGGGAGATAGAACTTAGTGACGGCAGTAAATTTTATATTGAGCCAGTAAACCCTGCGCCAAGTTTACCTAAAACCTTTCGTGCAAGACGCGCTTAGTATGCGCGAGTCCTGGTGATGAGATTGATACGCTAAGGAGTACCGATGAAATCAAACATTAACGATAACTTAGCGCTGCGATTGGCTGTGGCGTCTAAAGCGATTCCAGATATTGAACTAAAGCAGTTTGTATCATTGCTGGTGGGTCACTGCGGCGAACCATTAACCGAGAAAAAGTTAAGAGCCTTAAGCCCTAAAGTATTACGCGAAGTATTTCAAAGCTCTCGCTACACTGTAGAGCGTAGCCAAGTAAATCAATTACATGCAATATTAAGCTCAGAGCAAATCAGTCCTATGGAAGCGCCGGTAGTCCCGGAGCAAACCTTGCTAAAAGGACCGATTGTGCAGCTTGCGGTAAGTTCTAATAACTTGGAGCGCATCGACGGACACTTTGGCTCTTGCTTACGTTTTCTCATTTATCAAGTGAGTGCTCAAGGTTTTCAGTTAGTAGATGTTAGGCCGGTAATTGAGAACTTAAGTGGCGATGCGCGCACTAGCTACTTAATTGACTTGATCAGTGACTGCCAATTGCTAGCCACTTTGTCGATTGGCGGGCCTGCTGCCGCTCGGGTGAGTCGCGCTGATATTTTGCCCTTGAAACAGCTTACGCCTCAAGCCGCAAGGTCTATCTTAGAACGCTTGCAAACAGTGATGGATTGCCCACCGCGTTGGTTAGCTAAGTTGCTAGAAAAACAGGAGGCAGAAGCATGTCTACTATAGAGCCGAGTGTTACAGCAGAGCCGAAGCAATGTTCTTGCAAAGGTGAAGAGCAGCTACATAGCCCAAAACACTCATCTAGTTGTCAGTGTAAGAGCCACCAGTCAGAAGGCTCAAAACCTAAGCATAGCTGCGGGTGTAAGCATGAAGATCACGCTGCTACCGAAGAGCTAAGCCAAAGCCTAATTGATAAGTTAGTGGCAAGTTTGGCCGATAAAAACGATTACCAAGCAAAGCTTAACTGTTTTAAAAAACATCATCCAAGCATCCGTATTATCGAGTGCAGTGAAGATGATATGGCCGAACGTGAGGCGTTTATGAGTGCCAGTTATTTTGATTTATTCTTAATGGCTAAAGGCACTAGTTGTGCCAGATTAACCAATAGCGTAGATCTAGCTATTGGGCTCGTAATTGCTTTGCACGAAGAGTGAGTTATTAAAATAGGTTCTTATGTACTGCCTAGTGCCAGCATTAGGCAGTTTCTTTAAACAGGTTAGCTATTCATGAGCAGTAATATTACCGACCGCTATGTCTCTTTTTGCAACATCAATTGTGATGAAAATGCAGACCGCCTAATAAGCATGCTTGAACAGCATTTAAACGCAAAAAGGGGAGGCGATCTATGGCTGAGTTACTTTCATGATAAACGCGCAGAACAAGCGAAAATGCAGCGAGATAACCTTAATTTTATCGGTAATCAAACTAATCCTTTGTATGAGTACTTCGAAGTTTGTGAAGATACTCAGGCTTTAGAGCTACTTTACAAAATTGAACAAGAATGTTGTTAAGTAAGCCCTGTTTCTTGGCACCGGTTCGGTCAGCTTAGGTTTTGGCTTACCAGTACTTTTGTTTATTTAGTGCGGCAACACATTGGCTTGCCCCGTTGATACTGGGGATTTCTTGATTGGACAGACTTTGCGCCAACCAGCCTTCAGGGTGGCTTAACTTACATGGTGCTTTGATTTGTTGCTCAGTAATTTGCTTAAAGCCAACTTTGCTATAAAAGTTTGGGTCGCCATAAGTGATTAACAAATCTATATCTAGCTTGCGTAATTGCTCCACACCGTAATTTATCAGCTTTTGGCCAACACCTTGGCCTTGCTGCTTGGTAGCTATAGCCACTGGAGACAATATAAACGCCACGTCGTCAGATGCGAGCAACATGCGGCTAAAAAAGATACAACCCGCCAGTTCTTCGTTTGAGCTTGCTACGAAGCCGATTATATCTTGCTCTGGCGTAGTCTCTATCATTTCAGCGACTAAAGCTTTTATTAACTGGCCTTCTTCAGCGCCTTCAGAGTCAGCAAATACTTGTTCAAATAACTGGGTAACGGGGTTCGCTAAACTCACGTTAAAAAGCGATAGTTTCATCACCGGATCCTTTCTAAAGTTTGTAGCAGTTTATAACAAGTAAAATAGTAAAAATTTGCTCTAAACCAAATTAAGCCCCACTGGTTATGTGGCGCTGTAAAGTGGGGGTGATCTAATATTAAGTGAGAACTGTTAGTTGTATCATTTTTAAAGAGTTTTACCCCTATTCATGTGAAAACAAGCTACTTATACTATTGTTAGTAAATACTGTTTAAATCGAATATTTAAAGGACTTAATGCATGTCAACAACCTGTCTTAATCAGGCTAACACTAGCAGCGAACAAGTTATTCGTCGTTTGTATCAAGTGACAAATGCACATAACCAAGGCTTCGAAGCGCAGATCCTGGCGCTGCTTCAAATGGGCTTAGAGCGTTTTAACTTGGATATTGCTATTTTGTCCAGGATTCAGGGAAACGACTATGTTGTTCAATATTGCGTCACTCCAGAGGCTGTTGAGCTCAAAGCTGGCGATCGTTTTACTTTGGATACCACATACTGTGGAATCACCTGTGAAGCCCAAGCACCGGTCGCTCTAGAATACATTGGTAAACATGATATGTACGCCAGGCATCCGGCCTATAAAGCTTTTGGTTTAGAGTCTTACATTGGTATGCCTATTCGTTTAAATGGTGAACTCTACGGAACCTTAAATTTTTCTAGTCCTGCTCCTTACCCTCGTCATTTCCAAGAAATTGATATTGATGCGGTGCAATTAATGGCTTCATGGATAGAAGTAGAGCTGATTCGCAGGCAACAAGAAGAACAGCTAAACAAACTTAATCAAAAGCTAAAACGATTAGCGAACTACGACAGTTTAACCGAGATACCAAATCGCCGTGGGATGTACAAAAAGCTAAAGAAAAGTATGAACTTGTTAAGCCGAACTGGCGGCGAGGGCACGTTGGCTATTGTGGATATTGATCACTTCAAAAAACTCAATGATAGCTACGGTCATCAGCTTGGTGACAAAGCATTAGTCGAAACCGCGAAGCAAATTAGCAATTCCTTAAGAGACTATGACTTTGTTGCTCGTTTGGGTGGAGAAGAATTCCTAATTTGGTTGCCCAATAGTAATTTAAACGGTTGTGCAAAGGTATTTAGTCGGGTGATGAAGGCGATTGGTAGTATTAAGCTAACAGAAGCACCAATTACCGTATCTATTGGTGCTTATTATCTCGGCTTTAACGAGAGCAGTTTACCCAGTGATTTTGAAATGCTAGCGGACAAAATGATTGCGATTGCTGACCAAGCCCTATATGAAGCAAAAGAAACTGGACGTAATAAAGTAGTAACGCGCAGTGGTTCTTTTGAAGACTTTTCTGTTTAACCCTCTTTTGGGTAACTCAAACTAGCTGGTAGCCACATCTTCTTACGGTAGTCGCCCTATATTACGGGCGACTCACTCCTTCAATTTTACTCCGTTCGATTTAGTCGCACTATTTCCCACATATTGTTCTAGTCGTAAGGCTTTGTAGCAATTACGACAAATAGTCCGCCGTTCAAAGCCCCTAATAGCGCTATTCTCCAATGGAATACGCTTTGCAATACCACAATTAATCATTGATCCAAATAGTTGTTGTGAGGTGTAAGCATGAAGCGAAGCGACATAGCCGAGTTATTAGATGAACCCGCTTGCGAGCATAACACTGGAGAAAAATCTGGCTGTGCTAGACCAGTACCTGGGGCAACGGCAGGCGGTTGTAGTTTTGATGGTGCGCAAATTACCTTGTTACCGATTGCCGATGTTGCCCATATTGTTCATGGGCCTATAGCTTGTGCGGGAAATAGCTGGAACAACCGAGGCACTCGCGCATCGGGCCGCAATTTATTTCGCTTGGGTTTTACTACCGATTTAAACGAGCAAGACGTGATTATGGGGCGGGCCGAAAAGCGTTTGTTACACGCGATAAAAACGGTCATTGAAAAACATTCCCCTCCAGCGGTTTTTGTATATGTCACTTGTGTACCCGCTCTGGAAGGAAACGATGTAGAGGCTATTTGTAAATTGGCTCAAAGCCGTTGGAGTATCCCAGTTGTGGCGGTAGATGCTGCAGGCTTTTATGGCAGCAAAAACCTAGGTAACCGGATAGCTGGTGAAGTGATGGTTAAGCAGGTGGTGGGCACCATAGACCCGCCAGAGAAACCTTTTATGCGTCACGATCCAACCAGGCGAGTGAACGATATTGTGTTGATTGGTGAATACAACATTGCAGGTGAATTTTGGCATGTATCTCCGCTGTTAGAGCGTTTGGGTTATCGAGTATTAAGTTGCATGTCGGGGGATACTCGTTTTCACGAGATACAAACCATGCACCAGGCCGATGTTGCCATGGTGGTGTGTTCCAGAGCGCAAATTAATGTCGCGCGAATGTTGCAAGAACGCTGGAACATTCCGTGGTTTGAAGGCAGTTTTTATGGCATTGAAGATACTTCTGCTTCGTTGCGTAGTTTTGCCAAGTTGTTGGATGACCCGCAGGTGAACCGAGAAACCGAAGTGCTTATTGCTCAACAAGAAGCGTTGATCCGGCTGCAACTACAACCTTACATAGAACGTCTTAAAGGCAAAAAGGCTTTGCTGTATACCGGTGGAGTTAAATCTTGGTCTATCGTTTCCGCCCTACAAGAGCTAGGTATTAGCGTTGTAGCTACCGGAACCAAGAAATCGACAGCAGAAGATAAGGCAAGAATTAAGCAAATTATGGGTGAGGATGCGCTGATGCTAGATGAAGGTGGCGCCCGAAATCTGCTCAATGTAGCTCAACAACATAACGCCGATTTAATGATTGCCGGCGGACGTAACATGTATACCGCCTTAAAAGCGCGTCTGCCGTTTCTGGATATTAATCAAGAACGTGAACATGCCTACGCGGGTTATCAAGGCATGCTTACGTTTGCTAAAGAGCTTTGCCGTACCTTAGACAGTGCCATTTGGCCTTTAGTGACCAGTAATCCGCCGTGGACCAGCAGTGCGCCAATAGGGGAGAAGTAACATGACAAATAAAGTATCAGTTAAACGCAGCGCATTGGTTGAGCAACCTTTAAAAACCAGTGCAGCCACTGGCGCTACATTGGCATGTATGGGTTTAGATAACTCAATTCCTTTAATGCACGGCTCGCAGGGCTGCGGGGCGTTCGCAAAAGTGTATTTGATTCAACATTACCGAGAACCCATTCCGCTACAAAACACCGCCATTGATCACATCGCAGCGGTGATGGGCGGTGACGACAACTTATCAAGTGCACTTAAATTACTGTGCGAAAAGCACCAAGCAGCACTTATCGTAGTGATGACAACAGGTTTAACCGAGATGCAGGGCTGCGATGTAACTAGGGTTGTGCGAGAGTTTAAAACGCAACATCCTCAGTTTTCTAACAAGAGGATTGTAAGTGTAAATACTCCAGATTTTACTGGGTCTATGCAAAGTGGGTTTGCCAGTACCATCGAAGCCTGCATGCAGCAGTTATTAGTAGAAAAGCAACTAAGTGTGGAAGAACTCGATTCAAACATTCAGCAACTAAATGTTTTTGTGTCCTGTGCCTTAACTAGCGGCGATTTAGAGTTAATTGCCCGCTATTGTGAAGCCTTCGGTTTTAACCCGGTGTTAGTACCCAATCTTAGCGATTCTTTAGACGGGCACTTAGCCGACGACGACTTTTCGGTCACTTCCACAGGTGGTACTGGTTTAAGTCAGCTTGCTAGTTGTATTCACAGTAAAGCAAGTTTGGTGTTTGGTGAGTCGATGCTGCCAGCTGCAAGTGTGCTAGAAAGGCATTACCAAGTACCAAGTTTATTCATGGGAACAGGAATGGGCATGCAGCAGACCGACCAATTGGTAATGAAACTTGCCGATCTGTCTAATAAGCCCGTTCCTCAATGGATTACTCGGCAGCGTAAACGGCTGCAAGATGCCTTACTCGATAGCCACTTTTTGTTAAGTGACGCCAAAGTGGCCATTGCCCTTGAGCCAGATCTTGCTGCAGGTTATTGCGAGATTTTTTCTGAGGTAGGTGCAAGTGTTGAGCGAGTGGTTACCACGCTTAATGTGACAAGTTTACCGCAGCTAAAAACAAACAGCGTAGTGGTAGGGGATTTGTCTGATCTAGAACCTTGCGTAAACGAATGTGAACTGATTGTAGGTAATACCCACTGCGCCAACATGTGCGAACCGCTTACGCCTGTTTTACGAGCGGGATTTCCTTGTCACGACCGATTTGGTAACAGTGATATTTTGCAAGTGGGCTATGAAGGAGCGCGGCAACGCTTGTTTGCAATGGCTAATTTACTTAAAGCAAACCATCAAGATGAAGTACCAGCCCATAAAAGTAGCTATCGCTTTGAACCATCTAGCTGTACTCAGCCAGCCTTAAGTAGCTAGAGGTAAAAATTATGAATGCGATGCAAAGACAACTAAGAGTGATTGAAGATGGCCAGCAGCGTGAACATGTTTTTAAAGTAGCGTTTGCCAGCGAAAGTAAACATTGTGTCGATCAGCATTTTGGCAGTGCCCATACCTTTTTGGTGTATGGCTTTGGTGAACACCACATTCAACTGTTAGAGGCTCTACAGTTTGACCAGGCAAAACCAGGTCACGACAAAGGCCGTTTAAAACAACGAATTGATGCCTTAGCTGGCTGCGCCGCAGTTTTTAGCAATGCTTGTGGTCATAGCGCAAACGAGTTGCTTAAACAGCAGGGGATTTGCAGTTTAATGGTTGATAGCGACACCGAGCTAAGTGTGTTGTTAGGCGACATTCACTTGCAGTTTGTACATCAACCCCTCCCTTGGATGTACTCCCAAAACCTCGACCCGCAACAACAAGAGCAACGTCTCAACGAATTATTAGACGAGCCCTGGTAGGGCAAGATTAACTTTCAAAATAAGGAAAAAATAATGAGTGATAAAACATACATGGGCTTAACTCGCGACGGAACGCCCTGGGAGCCACAATTTGTAACAGCGCTAGATCAAGATGCTTGTATAGGCTGTGGGCGTTGCTACAAAGTATGTCCTCGCGACGTATTTGATCTAGTTGAGCGTGAAATTGACGAAGACGATGAAGCCTTTGACGATTATGAAGACGACGTAGTAATGGTGATGGAATTAGCCAACGCTGGCGATTGTATCGGCTGTGCAGCTTGCTCTACCGTTTGTGCCAAAAATTGCCATACCCATACGCCTGCCAGTGCGTTGGTGTAAAGAGGTAGTAGCTATGGCACAGGTAAGCATGCAGGTAATTAGTGTCGACAAAGGCAAGGTTGTGTTGCAAGGGCAGCGCGCCAGTGCTTGTAGTTCGTGCGCCAGTAAGAGTAGTTGCTTAACCGTTAATCCAGAATCACCAAACCTACTTAATGCGGAGTTCTCTGCTACTCAAGGTTTAGAACTTGGTCAAAACATTACCCTTAATTGCCAAGATAGCTTTCTCCTCAAAGCTATCTTGGCAGCCTTAATGCCTGCATTGCTTGGTTTAATTAGCTTTGCACTGCTGGCCAATCAGCTACTGTATTTTCTTACACCATCTGTACTTGATATTGCCTGTGCCGGTTTTGCTTGTTTGGGTTTTGTATTGGGCTTGCTGGTAAGTCGACGCTTATCGCGTGGTTTAGCCTCTGAGCTACGCAACAAACTATCGCTTAAACCCACACCGTAATACTGCCAGTCCGAACAGTGTTTGCGCATGCTTGTCGCTGCTAGGTCTTTGCTGTAAATCAGTAACTAAGCGAAATTATTTTTTAGATAATAACTAGGGTCTGTTGATCTTTGCTGATGGTTTTTGCAGCAATTTTTTAGCCATTTAGGCAAGGCAGTGAGTGTGCAGTTAAGTGGGCTTAATCATCACTCGCTAACGCTGAATAAATGGCTAAGAAATGCTGCCCGAAGGGGTCGGATAAGCGAACTTTACTCTTTGTTAAGCACTTCTTGCTTAGCCCACTAGGCTTCTAAGTGCTCGCCGCGATTAAAGCCCGCTTATCTCGAACAAAATTTCAACACCAAAGATCAACAGACCCTAATATAATACTTAAAAACCTCCTCTTTATTCACGCTAAATTAGGTCTAAATATTTTTGAAAATGTTTACTTAAATGATCTACTCCTCACTTTATAAATGGCTTTATTAAGTACTATTTATGGCTTAACAGTTATTGTGGTTTTGTAATTTAATTGATTGTTTTTATTAGCTAATTTTTTGTTTTCATTTGTTGTGTTTCTAGGCTACTGTTCGGTTTTTGAACTAAATGTGATTAGCCAAAACATAATGGAATATATGATGATTCGTAAAAATAATCTTTCGCTAGGCATTGCCTTGGCGTTTGCTTGTTCGGCAAGCAATGCTGTGCATGCCGTTACTGTAAGTAATGCAGATTTTCGCAATGTTGAGATTCGACATAGCGGAATGTGCATCGATTTGACCGGGGGAAATACTGCTAATTTTTCAGGTTTTAGCCAATGGACTTGCGGCGAAAACAACAGCAACCAACGGCTTGAGTTTGTTGAGCGAGGTGAGGGTTTTTACAGTATTAAAACCAAGACAAGCCAAAAGTGTTTAGAGGTTGCGAATAGTGACTCTGCAAACGGCGCGCGTATTCAGCAACTCACTTGTGCAGATGCTAGTGCTAATCAGCAATGGTCACTGCAAGATATGAATAATGGCTGGTTTAAACTTAAAAACCGTGCCACCGAAAAATGCCTCGACGTAGCGGGTGCATATACTGAAAAAGGCTCAGAGTTCCACCAATGGGCCTGCTTAGCCGACCATCCTAACCAAGAGTTTCGTTTTATCTTTGATGAAAATGTTGCTAGCGATCCTAGTGGCACCATTACGGTTCAAGCCGCAGACTTCGTAAGTCAAGGTGGCAGTTTTGATGATAATCAGCAAAGCCCAGTAAGCATCTACAGCGTAGCGGGGCAGCAAGCGATTAATTACATTAATAGCGGCGACTTTGTAGACTACAAGGTAGATATTGACCGCGCAGGAAAGTACCAGGTTACTTTTAATGTGGGAACAGCGATTACGTCAAACGCAGTGATTGAGCTTTTAGTACTAGAAAATGGCAGCTGGGTGTCTTACGCTCAAGCGTCGGTACCTGCTTATGGCTGGGACAATTTTACTGAACTTAGCGCAGCTAACGAAGTGTCTTTAGCGGCCGGCACGCAAAAGTTACGTATTCACGCGCTGGGTAGCAATGACTGGCAGTGGAACTTAGCGTCGTTTAAATTGGAATGGCAAGGCGAACCTACAGACCCTGTTGACCCACCTTTGCTAGATAGCGATGGTGATGGGGTACTCGACGTAAATGATTTATGCCCTAACACTCCAGCCAACCAGCCGGTAAATCAAGATGGCTGTGCGCAATCGCAACTTGATGATGACAATGACGGTGTCAGCAATGATGTCGATCAGTGTCCTAACACACCTCCTGGCGTTACCGTTGATAACACCGGATGTGAGCCAAACTCTCCTGGAGTAATAGATGTAAATACCGCTGATGCTAACTTGCCAAGCTTTGTATCGTTTAACAATACTACCCCCTTAGGCAAGCGCTGGGAAAAAGTAGAAAGTTTGTCCGATGAGTTTGAGTTTTGGAATAGCGCTAAATGGATAAAAACCAACTGGAACTATGGCAATACCCCGGTAAACATGTTGAACAAAAACTCGGGTGTGTCGGATGGTAATCTGTGGATACAAGCAACCTTAAATGCTGATAGCCCTAATCAGTGGTTCGAAACTTCTCGGGTACGTTCAGTTGCCAAAATTAAGTTTCCTATGTACATAGAGAGCCGCATTAAGGTGGCCAATATCTCTGCCTACAGTACTTTTTGGTTAAACAACGGCGATATAAATAATCGAGATGAAATCGATATTATTGAAATTAACCCGGTTCCTACCTGTAATTGTCAGCCAGATTTCCCGTGGAAGATGAACTCTCAGTACTTTATTGCTAAGGATGGTTCTACCGAAAGAAATCATGGTAACTCAGACAACCGTACCGATTTGTCAGATGAAAACACCTTGCAAGGTGTGTTGTGGACAGATGATTACCATGTATTTGGTGCCTGGTGGAAAGATGAACACACTGTACAGTTTTATCTAAACGGCGAACCGGTTAATAAAGTCACTACACAACAGCCGTTTACCCTAGAGCAGTTTGTTATTTGGGACTTATGGAGCCAAGACTCAAGTTGGGTAGGTGGTTTGCCGCAAAAAACAGACTTGCTTAACGATAACAACAACACCATGAAGGTTGATTGGATCCGTACTTGGAAGCTCGTTGACGAATAAACTATAGGCGTACTTATTACGCGTTAACAAAGAGAGCTTATCGGCAACGCTAAGCTCTTTTTCTTTCTAATTAGCATTAAGCAGAGCGAAGCCAGAGTTGTTTGTATCCCAAAACCGGATCGCTGGTTTACAAATTGTCGTTTAAGCCAACAATGTGATGTCGCAAATCTTACAAGGCTACCTAAATGTGATGTAACTCACAGTGATTATGGGTGGTGATAAAGTAAATAAGCTAATAAATACAGTGCTTTAACTTACTTTTCTTATCCGGTACTTCACTTGCAATAGTTTAGTTGGGAGATAACCCGTTGTTGATGAGTTTGCTGCCAATGAGCAAGAAACGCTGTGTTCTAGGTTCCCAATGGCTTATCAACACTCAGTTTTAGGCAGTATGTGTCTTTAGCAACGGGTTATCGCCACTACCAATTTATAAAACATTGTGGGGTAGCGTATGTGGAATTATTCAGAAAAAGTTAAACAGCATTTCTTCACACCTAAAAATGCTAAAGCTGTCGACCATGCAAACGCTATTGGCGATGTGGGTTCAATCTCCTGCGGTGACGCTTTACGTTTAAGCCTTAAAGTGAATCCTGATAGTGACGTGATAGAAGATGCTGGTTTTCAAACCTTTGGTTGCGGTAGCGCTATTGCTTCTTCGTCTGCTTTAACTGAAATGATCATCGGCCGAACCATCGACCAAGCAATGAGCATTTCTAATCAAGACATTGCCGATTACCTAGACGGTTTGCCGCCAGAAAAAATGCATTGTTCAGTAATGGGAATGGAAGCCTTGCATGCTGCAGTTGCTCAATATCGCGGCGAAGAAGTAGCGGAAGAACACGAAGAAGGTGAATTGATTTGTAAGTGTTTTGCCATCGACGATGCACTTATCAAGCGGGTGGTTGCGCAAAACAAACTAGAGACCTTAGATGAGGTTATCAATTACACCAAAGCAGGCGGGGCCTGTGCTGCCTGCCATGAAAAAATTGAGTGGGTATTAGAAGAATGCCTAGGTGCGCCCTTGGCGGAGCCTGAAGTAGCAAAAGCAAGCCCTGTGGCTGCCACTAGCATTGTGGCGCGGATAAGAATCATTGAACAAGCACTGGAGCAAGTTCGCCCACAGCTACAAGCCGATGGCGGTGATGTTCAGCTGTCTGATGTAGATGATGACATGGTGTTTGTATCGTTAACTGGTGCCTGTTCTGGTTGCGGTTTGTCTGCGGGAACACTTGCGATGATCGAGCAAAAGATCAGCCAAGCCCTTGGCGAAACCATTACTGTTTATCCCGTTGGCGCAGCTAGCTTAGCGTAAGGAGCATTAGCATGAGTAACTTAACCACCTTAACCACCGAAACCGAGCTAGCGTATTTAGATAACAACGCCACCACGCAAGTGGACCAAGCAGTGTTACAAGAAATGCTACCTTTTCTTAGCGAGTTTTATGGCAATCCTTCTTCTATACATCGCTTTGGCAGCCAAGTTGGTCAGGCGATTGAACAGGCTAGGGAGCAGGTTCAAAAGCTTATCGGCGCAAGCCATGCTAGTGAGGTGATCTTTACCTCTTGTGCAACAGAAGCCAGCGCCACCGCGATCCTCTCAGCGGTTGAGGCTTACCCTAAGCGAAAAGAAATTGTTACGTCAGTTATCGAGCATCCCGCTACCTTACAGCTGTGTCAAATGCTTGAGCGCAAAGGCTATACCATTCATTGGATTGGCGTGGATCAACGTGGCCGTTTAGATATGGAAGCCTACAAAGCCGCACTAAGTGAAAACGTAGCCGTTGCAAGCTTTATGTGGGCAAACAATGAAACCGGTAGTTTGTTTCCTATTCGCGGTATGGCCGAGTTAGCAAAACAACACGGTATCGTTTTTCATACCGACGCTGTACAAGTGGCTGGCAAGCTGCCAATTCAAGTTGCTGATAGTGGCATAGATTTATTGTCTATTTCTGGTCACAAGTTTCATGCACCTAAGGGCATTGGTGCTTTGTATTTACGCCGCGGCGCCAAGTTTAGACCGCTATTGCGTGGTGGCCACCAAGAACGGGGGCGTCGAGCGGGTACCGAAAACAGCAGCGGAATTGTAGGTTTAGGCAAAGCTGCCGAACTGGCAATACAATCTATCGAGCAAGACTCCGCGCGCATAAAGCTGATGCGTGACCGCCTAGAAATGGGTTTGTTAGCGCGAGTTCCTAATTGCTTTGTTACTGGCGACCCAAAACACCGCGTACCTAATACCAGCAATATTGCTTTTGAATTTGTCGAGGGTGAGTCGATATTGTTGATGTTAGATCAACACGGTATTGCCGCATCCTCTGGTTCGGCGTGTACTTCAGGTTCCTTAGAGCCATCTCACGTAATGCGGGCAATGGAGATTCCTTATACCGCGGCGCATGGCGCGATTCGTTTCTCGCTTTCTCGCTTTACTACCGAGGCCATGGTTGACCAAGTGTTAGCAGTACTGCCCGGAATTGTTGAAAAGCTTCGCATGTTATCGCCGTATTGGGATGTGACTACCAATCAGCCAGCGAGCGAAAGCTTTAGTCCGGTTTATGCCTAGGTGTTAACACAAAAGGACTCACTATGCTGATCATTAATGACACTACCTTACGTGATGGCGAGCAAACCGCTGGGGTGGCTTTTAATGGCGAAGAGAAACTTGCCATTGCCACCAGTTTGGAGCAAGCAGGGATAACTGAGCTTGAAGTTGGCGTGCCAGCAATGGGCGACTCCGAACGGGAAGTGATTAAAGCCCTTTGTGATGAACTTAAGCATGCAAAAACCATGGGCTGGAGCCGTTTACACCAGCATGATATCTCGCTGGCAAATGGTCTAGGTTTAGATCTGCTCGACATATCTATTCCAGCGTCTAAACAGCAACGCGAATCTAAGCTACAACTTTCTACTGCTCAGCTTTTTGTCCAATTAGAACAGGGCATTAAACAGGCTTTAGCGCTTGGCTTGCAAGTTTGTGTTGGCATGGAAGACGCGTCACGCGCCAGTTTAGATGAGCTATATCTTATTGCCGAGAAAGCCCAAGGTTTTGGTGCTAAGCGGCTACGTTTTGCCGACACTCTGGGTTTGTTGGACCCTTTTGCTACAGAAGTGTTTATTAGTAGCCTTAAGCAGCGTAGTGACCTACAAATTGAAATGCATGCGCATAACGATTTAGGCATGGCAACAGCGAATACCTTAGCTGCTGTTAAAGCCGGCGCCGATTCGGTTAATACCACGGTAATTGGTTTAGGAGAAAGGGCCGGTAATGCCGCTTTAGAAGAAGTGCTTATGGCGCTAAATGTTACCCAATTAGCCGGCAATAAGGCGATACCTGCAGTAGATCTAAAATCGCTAAACCCTATTTGTGAGTTAGTTGCCAAGGCTTCTGGCCGTAAGCTTGGCCTTAGTAAGAGCATAGTAGGCAAACAGGTATTTACTCATGAGTCTGGCATCCATGTAGATGGCTTGCTCAAAGATCCCAATAACTACCAAGCTTTCGCGCCAGAGATTATCGGCCGAAAACACAGCGTTGTATTAGGTAAACACTCTGGTGTGGCTGCCATTAAATCGGTTTATCAAGATTTAGGCATTGCACTTAATTTTGCTCAATGTCAGGCATTACGTTCGGTATTAAGCGCATGGGCAGAAGTTAACAAACGTAGCCCTAATGCCAAAGAGTTATTGAGCTTTTATCGGCAGAGCATTAATCAGCGCTTAGACGCCGTGGGTATTTAAGGCTAAGGAGAGCGTAGATGCTAGAGAATCAAGCCAAGAGTCAAATTGCTGATCTTGCGGGCATTAACGAGCTTGCCAGTGCCGAAGACTTTCTCAATTACTTTGGCGTTAACTATCAAGCAGGTTTAGTTCGAGTAAAGCGGGTGTTGTTTATGCGCCTACTTAAGCAAGTATTGGCGAAACAGGCTTCAAGCAGTTATAGCGAATACCAAGCTGCTGTGAGCAAAGCCTATTGTTTATTGGAAAAGGGCGTTGTATTGGCACATCAAGTGCCTAGTTGCGACGCTTGTGAAGGCTGTTAATAAAGAGGTATAGCAGATGAATTCAGCAAAATTTGGATATGGCTGCAAAGTAAGAGTGGTTGAAAATATTCGCAACGACGGTAGTTTCCCAGGCTGTAAAAAAGGCGCTTTGTTAGTGCGCCGTGGCGCTACTGGCTATGTACGCCAATCGGGATATTACTTACAAGACCAAATTGTGTATCAGGTGCAGTTTATTAATCGAGGCTTAATCATTGGTTGCAAAGAACATGAGCTAATAGATGCCGAGTTAGTTTGGCAACCTAATCAGTTTGAGTATGGCGACAAAGCAGCGTTAACACTTAGTTTGTCTCAACAGGGCGAAGTTGTTGCCAAAAAAGGCAGCGTGGTAGATGTACTAGCGGTGCGCCGTAAACCAAAAACAGATCCTTGTTATCGGATTCAATACGGTGAGTTAGATGTAGAAGTACCGGAGCGAGCACTCGCAGCTTTAAAAGAAGAGGAGCCTGCCTATGTTGGATAGCAGCCACGCTTATATAACAATGAAAACCAGCATCGCTTTGTTTGATCTAAATACCGATCAACTTAGTGAAGAGCAGCAAGTAGAGTTAAACCGGGTAGTGAGCAAAACCATTGGCATTCAACAAAAGGTGCTTGCGGCTAAAGAGGCAGAAAAGGTGTATGTTGATGAGCCTCAACTAGATAAAGCTATTGCTTTAATTAAGCAAAATTTTGAATCTGAGGCAGCTTTTGAACAAGCACTGTTAGCCAATCAGCTTTCTGAGCTGGGCTTGCGCGAGGCGCTACGTAGCGAGCTTAGCAGTGAAGCGGTGCTTGCCTATATAAGCAAAGATATTCCCGAGGTTACAGAGCAGCAGGCCTTAGCCTTTTATCAGCGCCATCCCGACAAGTTTTTACAAGTAGAACGTCGCGAAGCACATCATATTCTGTTAACCATTAACGAACAATTTAAGGAGAATACTCCGAAGCAGGCTAGAGCCCGAATTCAAAGCTTGGCCAATAAAGTCACTAGCGACAACTTCGAGAAACTGGCAGAGCGCCACTCCGAATGTCCAACAGCAGTGAACGGTGGTTACTTAGGGCTAGTATCTAGGCAACAGCTGTTACCCGAACTAGATGAGGTGTTGTTTAACATGCCAAGCGAGAGCTTTAGCCAACCAATCTATACTGGCATGGGCTACCACTTATTATGGTGTAAACAGCATTACCCAGAGCATCGGGTGAGTTTTGATGATGCAAAAGCCAAAATTAAGCAATCCCTGTATGAACATGCGCAAAAACAGCAACAGAGAGTTTGGTTAAGCCGCGCTTGTAAAGGTGAAAATTTAAACTAATCCTGTGTAGACAACATGCTCACGTAGTTATTAATCAAAGTAATATTAAAATTTAGGCATTTGCTCAGCAATAGTTAATCATGCTAATTGTACTGTCGCGTAATTGGCTAATGTGTTGTTTAACTTGGTCTACTTGTTAAGAGGTAGTATAAGTCTCCCGCTTACAC
Organism: Agarivorans litoreus; assembly: GCF_019649015.1. Taxonomy (NCBI): domain Bacteria; kingdom Pseudomonadati; phylum Pseudomonadota; class Gammaproteobacteria; order Alteromonadales; family Alteromonadaceae; genus Agarivorans; species Agarivorans litoreus. Next base: position 4,246,612 of record NZ_BLPI01000001.1, read on the forward strand.
ATTTTTTGTCTACTTACTGGTCACCTAATGCTTACATAATTCACTAAAACTGAAATCTTAACTTAACTCAAATGTAACAATTGCCATTTAGCTTAATCCGCACAACAAAGAGAGTACTCAACTAGGATATAGCAAAAATGAGCAAGGAAATATTTAACCCAACTCGCTTCAATAAAAGTAACAACCCAACCTTTGATGAAGTATTAGATGTTCGCATGTCTCGTCGTAAAATTCTAAAAGGTGGTCTTGGCCTAAGCGCTATGGCTACCTTTGGCGCTTTTGGTTTAGCTGGCTGTAATTCTTCTAGCTCTACTACCGGCGGTGGTGCTGCCGCTCCAAGTGCTAGCTTAAACTTTAACTCTATTGCTGGTTCAAAAATTGACGCAGTAAGTGTTCCAGAAGGTTACACCGCTCAAGTACTTGCGCCATGGGGCCAGCCAATCAATGCTATGGCAGAAGCTTGGAAAGATGACGGCACTAACGATGCCGTTGATCAAAACAACGCTATGGGAATGCATCACGATGGCTTACATTTCTTCCCATTAAATGATTCTGGTACAGATGGCTTACTAGCAGTAAACCATGAGTACATCGACCAAAATGCCTTGCATCAAAATGGCAGTGACAAAGATGAAAACGGTATTCGCAGCAGTGTTGATCAAGTTCGTAAAGAAATTGCCGCTCACGGTGTAAGTGTTATCCGTATTCAGTTGCAAGAAGATGGCCAATGGATGCTGGTAGAAAACGATCCATTAAACCGCCGTTACACTGGTGCAACGGTTATGGACATTTCTGGTCCATTAGCTAACTCAAGCTTGTTAGTTACTCCTTTCTCGCCAGATGGCAGCCAAGCACGTGGTACCTTAAACAACTGTGGTAATGGTTACACGCCTTGGGGTACTTACTTAACTTGTGAAGAAAACTGGCCTGGTTACTTCATCAACTTAGGTACCACCACTGCAGAGCAAGACCGAATTGGTTTAGATACCTCTGGCACTGCGCGTTATGGTTGGGAAACCCTAGCGGGGCACGCCGATGAGCGTGTAGACGAGTTCTCTCGTTTTAACGTAACACCAAGTGGTGCAAGCGCCATGGACGACTACCGTAATGAAGCCAACGGCCACGGTTACATTGTAGAAATTGACCCTTACACAGCTAATTCGCGCGCGGTTAAACGTACCGCTTTAGGACGTTTCCGCCACGAAGGTTGTACCTTTGGTACTCTTGAAGTTGGCAAGCCGATTGTGTTTTATTCTGGTCACGATTCGCGTTTTGAATACATGTACAAATTTGTGTCTACCGCAGTTTGGGATGCAGCAGACGCAGAAGCTAGCGACCGTTTAGCCATGGGCGATAAGTACATGGACGAAGGCACCTTATACGTGGCTAAATTTGATGCCGACGGTGTTGGCCATTGGTTGCCGTTAACCTTAGATGGCGCTACCACAGATGGCGGCACGCTGGGTGATCACTTTGACTCTTTAGCAGCTATTATTTTAAACACTGCCGGTGCAGCAGACTTGGTGGGTGCAACTCAAATGGACCGCCCAGAGTGGTGTGCGGTAGACCCAATTACTGGTTCTGTTTACTTAACTCTAACCAATAATACGCGCCGCGATGAAACCACTGGTACCAACCCTGCAAACCCACGCCTAAACAACAAGTTTGGTCACGTTATCCGTTGGGATGAGGGCGAGGCCGCTACCAACTTTAGCTGGGACATCTTTGTATTTGGCTCTCCAGCCGACGGTGACGAAGCCACCAACTTATCTGGCCTAAGCGAGTTTAACCAGTTTGCTAGCCCAGATGGCTTAGCCTTTGATAATCGCGGTATTTTGTGGATTCAAACCGATAACGGCGCCGATGAAGTGACTAGCTACACTAACGATCAAATGCTAGCGGTAGTTCCTTCAGCGATTAAAGACGCAGACGGTAACGCAGACACCATTAACAGCGATAACCAAGGCGAATTACGTCGTTTCTTTGTTGGCCCTAATGGCTGTGAAGTTACCGGTTTTACCATTAGCCCAGATTACACCACCATGTTTGTGTCTATCCAGCATCCTGGTAACTGGCCTTACAGCAACAATGCAGCAGAAGAAACGCCAGTAGGCATGGATCTTCGTCCTCGCGCATCGGTTGTGGCTATTCGCAAAGCCGACGGTGGCGAGTTAGGTGTGTAATTAACTCTAGAAACATATAACAGGCCCAAACGGGCCTGTTTTATTAATAGTTTAAGGAAGAAGAAATGGCTGGAATTAGTGTGTGGCAACTGGCAATTATTGCCGTAATAGTAGCCTTGTTGTTTGGAACCAAACGCTTAAGAGGCTTGGGTGGGGATTTAGGCTCTACCATTAAAGGTTTTAAACAAGCGATGAGCGAAGATAATGCGCAACAAAATGTGAGTAGCCCAATAAGCGCAGAGCAGGGCGACAATAATAAGCAACTTGGTAGCTAAACATGTTTGATGTTGGTTCCTTAGAGATCTTGCTTATTGCTGTTTTGGGCCTCGTTATATTGGGTCCTCAACGCCTACCTAATGCCTTGCGCACTGGATTTGCATGGTACAACAAAGCTAAAACCACCATGGCAGAGGTATCCACCAAAATTGAGAAAGAGCTTGAGTTAGGCGAAGTAAAAGACACGCTTAACCAACAAGTTAAAGTACCTACCAAAATATCCTCTGCGCCTTTGGTCAACAAAGACACGAGCAAGTAAGTTCAGCTAAGCTTTTACTATATCCGACTAAGGCATTAAGCTAAGGCGCTGCCGTTCTCATCAAAGCAAAGCGGCTTTAAATTTTTAGCCAATCACTGCTGTTAAGGATACCGAGTGGAAACTGAGGTTTTGTCTAGCTTAGCCATACATCTTACTATTATCTTGTGTGCTGTTGCCTTAGTCGTGTGGGGCAAGGTATTAAGAGATCGCAAAAGTTCTGCAGGTAATTCAGCATCTAGTAACGACACGTCTACCGGCACTACACTTATAGTGTGTGGTGGTTTGTTGGCAATAACGCAAATCGCTAAACTAATTGAGCTGTTTGCCTAAACGCGCAGCAAGCACATGCCAATAACCATAACTTTACGATAATTTAGGAGCGCCCATAGCCATTACCGGAGAATGCTTTTGTGGTGCAATTAAATACCAAATAGAGGGCGAGTTACACGATGCTCGCTCCTGCCATTGTTCCCGATGCCGCAAAGCATTTAGTGCCCAAGCCTCTGCTTATGCCTTAGTTAAAGCTGGCGAGTTTTCTTGGCTAAGAGGCGAAAACTTGCTTACTTCATACATTGGAGAACAGGGTTTTGGTTTACAGTTTTGCAGCAAATGTGGTTCTACCTTAGTAGGTGTATATCAAGAAGAAGTACATGGTGTAACCTTAGGCTGCATAAACGGCGACCCCAATATAAAACTAAGTCGCCATATTTACGTTGATTCAAAAGCCAGCTGGGAACTGATACCCGACGGTGTTCCACAGTTTAAGGAACAAGCTCCTTAGTCTAAATCCCCAGTAGTTTTAGCTTTTTAACTGTCTGGTGCGTAAACCCCAAAAGCTCACGACAACTGTTTTTATATACAGTGTTGTTGCGATTCCTACTTTCTACAAGTAATTGCATACTTTCATGCTGATGTTTTTGTTATTTTTCGAGCTAGGTGGCTGATGTAGCTTAGGAAAGGTGATAACCTTGATTTTATAAAATGTATGATAAGAGGAAAAATTCCGTGTTTAAACAAGGAATTTTTCATATTAATAAGCTGTTACAAGTCTTAAGTATTGAGCAATGATCGAAATTGAATTCGAAGAACCAAAATTAGAAGCGTGTGAATGTTGTGGTAATACGACCACTCGATTAACGCGCTTCGTATACCAAGATGGTGATGCTTTCGCTGTTTACTATGTTCTATTCACTGACGGCCATGAGGATAAAGTTGCATACTCCTTAATAGGCTTAGGTGAGTGGGGTGAAGGTGGTGAGCCAGAAAAGCGTACCGCCTTCGCTGTGAAAATCTGGGACAACAATGACAATTGGGCAGTAACCGTCACAGATAAAGAAGAATCACCTTGGAGTCATGTAGAGTTCTTAGGGAAAATTGTTAACCGCGAAGAGGCGCTACAGCACCCTTGGATCAAGGACGTTTACCATATTACTGATCATATCGTTGCTGAAGATAAGCAAGTAATAGAGTTCTTCGCATGACCCAACTTGTAACAAGCGGCTGCACCGGACAAATTTCCACTGTCACCTTTTTTGCGCGGCAAAAAAGCCGCCATCAAAAATTTGCTCGGTGAGCCGGGCGTTAGGTTTTTTATCATGGATATACTATTTTGCTACAGAACATATTCAATATTTGGCGGTAATGCAACGTTGAATGTTGCCGGAAAGTGGTTAAGTGAGCACCTTAGCGAAAGCTACGGTGGTAAAATTGAATCTGTTGTATTTGAATTTTGTGCTCGAAATGTTTCCCCACCACGAAAGACTTTAGAAGCGAGTAATGAAAGGTTTGAACAATTCCTTAAAGAGTTACCAATAGCTGAATTTCAATATAAAGGTACAGAGCTCCGAATTTGTACCAAGCTAGTGAAGTTTTACCATGATGAAGTTGACAGGGATTCACAAGTGTTATCACTAAGAGTGTTCAAAAACATTCTCAATAAATCTATAACGTTATTAGAATCTACTCCCAACTTACTAAAAGATATGAAAGGTTTTGATAATTTTGCTCTTGCTGAAGATATTAAATTAGCAGTTCCAAATGCACCGAGTACGCTTGTTGAACTAGCCGAATTATATTTACAGCAGTCAAAAACCTAACAAGTCAATTTAACAAGGACTAAAAAACAGCGGGCTCAATCGCTTCGCTCGATTTTAGCCCACAATTTTTAGCCTGTTAATATGGGCGTTAGGTGAATATGAAAGTCATCGATGAAGAACGAAGTTCATGGTTCCTATTTGAAGAGGAAGGAGCGCTTCTATTCGATGTGAACTGTTCGCATAGCTTTGTTGGCTACGATTTTATGATGTTTCTTAATGAAGAAGAGGTCTCTTCCTATAAAGCGAAGGGTCGTGAGTATCTTAATGAATTAGCTAATGCGATTAACTATTCTTCTCCAATATCGAAAACAAGCACATCTGAATACAAAAAACGCTATGTTTACGAGCAGTATTCAGAGCAATCATTAGATGCAATTGAAGTTTGGCGTAAGAAAAACGGTGAGTAATCACCTAACAAGTACGCGCAATGGATTAAAATTTTCTGCGCATTTTAACCACTGGCGTAAGCGTTATGTGCTAGCTCTATCATCTGATTTATCAAACAAGGAGTTGTTTTGTTTATAGTTTCTTTAGTCTATAAAAAATCTCTAGAAGACGTGGATAAATACATACCCGGACATATTGAATTTCTAGATGAACAATACAGGTTGGGTAATTTTCAACTATCTGGTCGTAAAGAGCCGCGCACCGGTGGGGTCATTCTTGCAACTGTAGCAAATAGAGAAAAATTAGAGCAAATACTTGTACAAGACCCTTTTCATAGAGAAAATTTAGCTAGCTATGAAATTACTGAAATCGTGCCCAGCAAATCATCTGAAGCATTAAAGTTTTTGGTTGAAGTGTAGGCACATAACCAGGCGTTCAACCAGACGCAAATTGCGGCGCTTGTTTTGGCGTGGCTGCGCCACAATACGCCAAAAAAATCACCACAATTTACGCTGGTTACCGCGGCGTTAGGCTTACCGTATGTTTAGTCGAAATGATATAGAAAATATTGATTTTCAAAATAATCGATTAGGTTGTTATCGAGGGCTTTATTCAACGTTTTATAATCAATACTCCTTCAGGGTTCCAGATTCAGAAGAGAGTATACGAATCTCAAGAGCGCCAAAGTCGGCACAAGATAATGGTATGCTTTTTTGGCTAGCAGCAGAGCTTCAAGATAACTGGAATGGCAGAGAACAATATTTTGAGCCTTATATTATTGATTCAGATTTCAAGAATATATCTGAATACGATTTCAACTCAATGGTGAGCTCACAGTGTAGCGATTTAATAATAAAGCCAGTCTTACCACTAAATTCGGGAAAGTTTATTGGAGCTCTTGCTATGTGTACCATGGAAAGAGAGCTAATAGTTGACTTATTTGCGGAATATGAGGATGAGTTTATTCATTTCATCTGGGAGTCCACAGCCTAACAAGTTGCTGCACGCGGACACATACTGCTACGCTCGTTTTGTGTCTGTCGCTACGCTCCATTTTTACACAAAACGCTCTCCGCAGCATGTGCCGGTGAGCAAGGCGTTAGCTGTACTAGGTGAAATTTGAGCCCATTTTTTGAAATCAGTTTAAAACCGAGCATTGATTACTTTTTGTGGGTGCTACCTGTTTTATTTTTGCTTGTAGCTTTTGTTAAATTGCCGGCCGTTTCTGATCTTGTATTGAGCATGGTTAAAATTTCACGAAATTGGCTCTTAACAATTTTTGGTTTGATTTTTTTCATTGCACTGTTTGCTACATACTCAGAGTTACAACAAGATATCGATGTTAAAAAACAGATCGATGCAGGTGAATTTTCACTTGTATCAGGTTGTATTCAAAACTATCGTCTAGACGAATTTAAGGGACATACAGCAACATTCGAAGTGCAAGGGGTCGAGTTTTCCTATAACAACTATACAAGAACACCTTTTTTCTATGAAAAAGAGTTACCAGGCAAAGTTATAAAAAATGGTAATTGCCTAGAAATTAGCTACTTAACTATAGCTAAAGAAAACAAAATCATAAAAATCGTACAGCTAACAAAGTAATTAAACAAAGGACACAAAACAGCAGGCTTGTGCTCCTTCATCGCCAATTTTAGCCTGCTATTTTGTGCCGTTTATTACGGCGTTAACTGGCTTTAGGAGGGATTTGTGAGCCGAAATAGTCAACAAAAGAGAGCACTGAAAAAGGCTAAGAAAGAAAAGATAGCTAATAAATCCGCTGAAGCCAAGCGTGTAAAAATGAATATCGTTCCAACGATCTACTTTGATGAATCAGGAAACACAGGTTCCAATCTCAATGATCCAAATCAACCTGTATTTACTTTGGCAAGTTGCTGTTTTAATGAAAGAGAAGCTAAAAAACTATGTGATTTGGTTGGATGTCAATCTGAGCATGAGATGCACTTCAAGAGATTAAAAAGAAGAAAACCCGGACAAGATGGAATAATTCGGCTAATGAAACATTCCTTGATCAATACAGATACGGTTAAGGTCAATTTATTTCATAAAGAGTTCATGATTATCACCAAAGTCGTAGACATTTTGATTGAGCACATGCTCCACCTTAAAGGTCACGATTTGTACGTCAATGGACAGAACATTGCTTTATCTAACATGCTCTATTATTGCTTGAACAGTTTTTGTGATGAGCAAGATGTAAAAGACATGTCTATAAAATTCGTGCAGATGGTTAAAGAGCAAACACCGGCAAGCATCGAGTCATTCTATTCATCTGTTACTAAGTTAAAAGACTCATGCTCATATGAGCGGTTTGAAGAGTCAATCGATTTGATCTTGGACACAAGTGAGTGCGTAAATAGCGCACTTGATAGTCTTGATAAGTCAGCCTTAGATCCATCTATACCTGCATTATTTGCACAGTGTGTTCAATGGCAGCAGTCATACCCCAAAGGCTACCACTTAATTCATGATGACTCTCATACTGTTGAGCAGCAAAAATTGCTATTTGCAAAATTCATGGATTTAACTCAAGAAACAATTGAGTATGGTTATGATAGACGTAAATTTGGGTTGCCTTTACAAGGTAAGTCTCTGAAATTTGAAAGCTCGCAGAATCATTTGCAGCTTCAGGTTGCAGATATTATTACAAGCTCGTTTACACATTGGGCAACTTGTCTGCTCAATGGCGAAACCGAAGACTATCTTTTCTCAGAGCTAGAAAAATTGAACCTAGATAAATTTATTGGTCACAATAAAATATGGCCAAGCCCCGATGTGCATCCGGCAGATCTTGGAACCGTCCATGATGGAGGAATAAATCCTGCTGATCACATGCCTGATTTTTTAGCTAGAGCAGTTCCTAACCCTGAGGTTGCAGCCAGTTAACAAACCAATCCAAGGCGACCCAAATCGCGGCGCGGCTTTTGCTGCTATGTCGCTCCGCGCCAGTTTAGCAGCAAAAGGCCCCGCCACGCTTTGGGCGCATGATTGGGGCGTTATATGCTCAGGAATTAGATGGAACCAATAGCTGATACTGTCGATGCTGCTTTTGACATAGAAGTAGCGCTCTTTGAGCCCCCAATGAGGGGCAGAGAAGGTTATGGATCTGGCGTTCAGCCCAACCATCTGATTCCAGGTAAAGACTACTTTTTTATTGGTCGAGTCGAGTTTGAAGGTAAAACGTGGCTGAAGCCTGGAGAAAAATGCAAAGCTAGGCTCGAATGCATAATTCCGAAGGCAGACTTAAAGCTGTTCGTTCCTGGCTTCGCTTGGCATATTTGCGAGGCATACAAAGTAGTGGGCTACGCGAAAGTAATCTAATGAAATCAGCATATAACAAAAACATTTTGCTGGTTGCCGCTAAGAGCGCGGCAAGGGACAACCTACACGGCGCAGCCGCTCCGGTTGCCCCAAATGTTAAGCGTTATGTGTCATCGGAGTAAAAAATGGGAGTAATACTGGGCGGCCTGATTATGTTTATAGCGGGGTTTATTCCTTCTCTGCTACCCATTGGTATTTACTGGGTTTCGCTAGTTGCAGGTTTGCCCACAGCAATACTTATGCTTTTAAAATTTGTGCCAGCAAAAGAGTATTGTCTTGGCCTTTTTTTTGGCTTAATTCTCTTTGTCCTAGTTTCATTTTCTAGCTGGAAGGCAATGGGGCCAATGATCGCGGTATTTCAATTAGTCCCGCTAATTACAACCTGTGTTATCGCTATTGTGTTTAGTTTTTTGGGCACTTGGTGGCATAAAACACATAACAAGCAAAGGCAGCAACGCCCTGCGGGCTGGACGCGCTAACGCGCGCCGCTGCTTTGGGCGTTACACGTACATGGAGAGTTTAGATGATTAAAACTGACCATATACAGATTCAATGTCCTGAATGTGGGCATACAGAATTTGAGCAACCAGAAAACGTGCAAGATGATGACTTTGTAAAGTGCAATCAATGCAAGTTCGAAATTATGCTGTCTGACCTTAAAGAAGTTGGAATCGAACAAGCAAAAGAAGTCGCCATTCCTGAAGCTAAGAAAGAAATAGAGAAAATGCTAAAGAAGGCATTCAAGGGATTTAAATAAAGTGAGTAAATACGAAATCATAAGTACGCTAGTGTCATTATTGGCAATTGTCGTTTCATCTGTTTCCCTGGTTCGTACTCGTAAGCTTGCAAAAGAACAACTTGAATTGGAAAGAGTTACTGCTGAACTTTCTAGGCTTCAAATTGAAGGTATTGAACAAGAGAAAGCGGAAAAGATTAAACCGAAATTTAACGTAACTTTGTCAAAATTGGGCAAGTCGTATTACTTTTACATTACCAATACGGGGCAAGGTACAGCATATGATGTTAACTTCGAGCTTGTAGATTGCGAAGATAGTCCATTAACTAGCGATGTGCCTGAAAAGTTTCCGCACCCCGAAATGAAACCAAATTCAAGAGTTAAACTTATTGCTGCAATACATATGCAAAGCCCACTGAAATACCAAGCAAAGGTAACGTGGAAAGATTCGGAAAAAGAAAACCATGATGAAACATTCTGGCTCACGTTATAGCACGTGTAACAAGGTCATTAAATTCGCGCCCTACGGTCGCCCGACGCTCGCAAGCTCGCGCGGTTTATAGCAGCGTTAAATGCCACAGGATATATTGTGATATCTGACCATGTAAAAACTCTTTTAGGAGAATTAGAATCTGAGAGTAGCCCTATTACGGTAACTTGCGTTCCTGAGGTAGGTGCACAGATAAATGACTGTTTTCCTCTTGTAGAAGCTAAAGTAGTAAGTCATGGTGGAGAATCAGTTTTAGGGTGGCATATTCGTGAAACTAAGATTTTAGTAGAAGCCATATTTCATGCTATATGGAAATCATCGGATGGAGAGTTGGTGGATATTTCACCGAAACCAGTTCCTGAAAAGGAAATACTATTTGTGCCTGATGCAAACGCAATATATGAAGGTAGGCAAGTAGATAACATTAGAATCAATATCAGCGGTAATCGGCTGGTAGATGACCTAATTGAAGTATGTGAAGCTTCTTATAGGTTAAAAAATAAAGGAGAGCGTGCATTCCAGCACGCACTTACATTAACAGGTAACGATGCAAAAGCGCATCAAGTATTTGAAAGCGCCAAACTTATACTAGAAATGATGGTGCAACAAGGCTTAAATCACCAAAGCTCTTGCTTTTGTAATAGCGGTAAAAAATATAAGGTCTGTCATGGGAAAATTTTTAACAGAGCTGCAAAAAGCATTTAACAAATCAAATCACGCGGACTTGGTAAAGCTGTCATCTTTTTTGTACCAAAAAAGCCGCCAACTTCACCAATCCTGTGTTTGAGGCGTTATGTAGCTCAATAGGAAACATATAATGGATTTATCAACAATAATTACATTTTCTGCAAGTGCTATTTCAGGTATTGCAGGTCTTTTTATTCATCGATATATATCAAGAGCTAAACCAACACTGAATGTGACTTCTTTGGGCTTTGATGGAGATGTAATAGAAATTGATGAAGAAGTGCAAAGCCTTTCTAGAAAGTGCAATTGGACAGATTCAATTTCTAGATATGTTTCATATGATGAATTGTCTAAATTTCAATTAGAGGTATCTCAAATTGAGGCTGCACTGCAGCAAGAAAAAGAAAATGTAGATAAATGGATGGAACACTTTCTTGCTGATGGTACAGGAAAGCAATTTTCAATTGGACAAATGATGAGGAGCCCTCTTATTGAGGGGCTCAGAGTTTTTCACCCGTATCTAAAAGGAATGTTAAGAAGGAGAGAGGTACCTGAACTACCGACAACTCTAGAAGAGTTAAAGGCGCTTCCTGATATATTTCCACTTGAGATTACTAATGAGGTGTACGAAATACATTGCGGAAACTTTGCAATTCCTTTTCGTAAAAAAGAGTATTCTGAAGAAATGATAAATCATTTAGAGCTAATCCTTTATTCTATTTCTAAAGGTGAATTTTCAAACTATATGAAAATTCACGAGCACTTTTCAAGCTATGCTGGATCACAACTTTATAACTACCAAAAAATAAAAAACTCGGTTAAAGAGCACCTTGTATCCGACGCTAAGCTTTCACTTAAAGTATCTATATCAAATTTAGGACAAACACCAATTATAATTAAACCTTATTTTGCAGCAAAATTGGTTTTTGGTGAAAAGTCTAAGTCAATGGTGCTAGAAAATATTGATAAGTCAGGTAAACAAGATGAGATCCCATTTATCGATATAGTAAGAAGCGAACAATATCAAAATCATCTACATCAACTAATTACGTTAGTGTTCAGCCAGGGCGAAGTACTCAAGTTAATTTAGTTTCCTCTGACGGACTTGGTCTTGAGAGTAGTGAAATATCAGAATTTTATGAACTCGGAGGTTTAAAGGGGCAAGTATTTGCGAATAGTGAAACAGGAAAGGTTATCAAGTCTAAATTAACTTACTTTGGAAAAAGTATAAATGAAGTAGAAAGAAAAGAGTTACTGGATACAGCTACATAATCGGGTAGCCGGAGGTATCTAGCCTCCAGCCCCCACAACACCCTGCATGCGGCTCCGCACAGGGCGTTTCACTTAGAATGGTGAAGCTTTATCCATCCATCTCGTAGCGCAAATAGACCTTGGGATTTCAAGTAAGCATTCGATAATGCCTGCTGTATCCCCGGTGTTTTTGAGCTCCTCCATGGGCCTTTACTGGTGATACCACACGCCACTGCGGCTTGAACATGTACCCCTCGGCCATGAGATTCCTCACTTTGGTTCTAGGCTTACGCCATTGTCGCCAATAGGCCATTCGTACTCTGCGCCTTATCCAGTGATCTAGATCGACACACAGTTGATAGCAATTAGCGATACCAAAGTAGTTTATCCAGCCTCGGAGGTATTGACTCACTTTAGCGAGTTGATAAGTCATCGAGACGCCCCAGTTCCGGTTGGTAAGGCGCTTTAGCTGTTGTTTAAAACGGTGTAGCGTTTTTGCGTGAATTTGTAGCCGTCCCGCTTTGAAGGTAAATCCTAAGAACTTACTCTTCGCCGTTTTAACTACCTGACTTTTGCTTGTATTAACTACAAGTTTTAAGCGCCGTTGCAAGTATCGACTAATGCTGGTTAGCACCCGTTCGCCCGCACGCTGACTTCTCACCAAAATGGTAAAATCATCGGCGTAACGAGCAAACTTGTGCCCTCGCTCTTCCAGCTCTTTGTCTAATGGGTCGAGCATGATATTGGCCAACAAGGGCGATAATGGTCCCCCTTGCGGTACACCTTCTCGACTTTGCTGATAGCACTGGTTATGGATAAAACCCGCTCTCAGGTATTTTCCAACCAGTGTCAGTAGCCGTTTATCTTGCACGCTTTGTCCCAGTTGACTCATTAATAGATCATGGTTAACTCGGTCAAAGAATTTAGATAAATCGACATCAACCGCAAAACCTCGGCCTTGCTTGATGATGCTTTGCACTTGTTTCACCGCTTGTTGCCCATTCTTGTTTGGCCTAAATCCAAAGCTGTTCGCTGAGAAGCTAGGGTCAAAGATAGGCGTTAGCACTTGGGCAATGGCTTGCTGGACGACACGGTCGAGCACGGTTGGGATCCCCAGTAGGCGCTTCCCGCCATCGGGTTTATCTATCTCAACACGGCGTACCGGTTTAGGTTGATACTGGCCGCAGCGCAGTTCCGCCGCCACCTGTTTCCAGTGTGCTTTTGCCCATGCAGGGAAGGCGTCAATGGACATGTTATCTACGCCAGCCGCCCCTTTATTGGCTCGAACACGCTGCCACGCACGCAGAATATTTTCACGTTGTAGCATGTGTTCAAATAGATGTTGGCTAAAGGCTGGCTGCGGGTTAATACGCTGAATCTCATCTACGCCGGCCGGCGAATGGGTGTTCAAGTTTAACAAGGCTCCTCCTTTATTCTAAGTGTTCAGGCCTTCACCGTGTCCCAACCATTACGATGGGCGTTGGGCTACTATGCCGTCTGCTGACTTCTGCTTAATCACCAATTGAGTTGCCCCAACTAGCGCTATCGTTGTTCATCGAGTTTGCTCACTTAAGTTGATGAGGCTTAAGCGCCGGGCCTGTTGAACTAGCGGCCAAGCTAGTGAGTTAAACGATCGCAAGTTAAGCAGATCTCCCCACTCTTTGTTTATAGGAAGTAGAACATGCACTTTCTCTTTTCTCTGCACTGCTGCATCATTTACGGTGGCCGTTAGATCACATGGCTTCGTTGTCTCGTGCCAACTCGCCTCCAGCCTACGCCTCATATGATGTTTTTGTTCATCAGCTCGCCCTCTCTTTAAATAAAAAGGCGTCCGGCTTCCTTCAGACATTCCCTCGCAGTTATGCCCTTGCCATTCGCTAGTAGTTAGCGTTTAATCATCAAAGTGTTATTAATCGGTGACCTTCCTACAGAGGACTTTCACCTCATTAGTTCATGCCCATGCTGGGCGTACACAAGGCGCTTAAGTCTGATTCGTGAACGCGTGCCATTTTCGCTTCGCTCCAATTTTGGCACACGTACACTCACAGCTTAGCTTGGCGTTAGTTTTCTTTTGAAGCTGGAGTCATAAATGAATAATGATGATCCGAATAAAGCTGGAGAAGCGATACTTGAGGCGGTTGAGAATCAGATTAATGATAATGATCCTCCAGAAGTAAAAATCGCTTTTGACCGTCTAAGAAAACTGGGAATCAGTAGAAGAGAGTCAAAGAAATACATAGCCTGTGCGCTTTCGGTAGAAATCTTTGATGTTATGAAAAACGAAAAAGAAATGGATTACGATAGGTATTTTGCAAACCTTAAAAAATTGCCAGAACTACCTTGGGATGATGAGTAGCGAAAACTAACAAGTACATCAAAATCGCCCAAGCAAGCTTGGGCTGGGACAGTCAAAACAGCGCGGCGGTTTTGTTTTGAGGTCTAAATTTTAACGAAAATCGCCACGCTATTTTGCTGCTCTTTATGTTGGGGCGTTAATAAACAATAGAGACATGCAAGTGGCATTGAGTATTTTAAGCAATAAGAAGGCTTGGGTCGCTATAAGTAGTACCGCTTTGTTAGCTGCGGGTTTACTAATTTACTTTGCTAGCTTTGGACCTATAACAGCTCAACAAGAAGCAGATAGCCAAGCCATCGAGGATTTCGAACAATGCCTTACAGCGAGATTATTTTCTGAGAATCTCAAAGCTTGCGATCGTTTCTATCTAGACTATTTGCCCAATAAAACAGACCCGGTATTTAAACAAAACATTGTTGAAGTGGCGAAGCTAGATCAGAAACAGATAGTACGCACCTACAGGGATGTTAATCGGTTGTTGAAAGATCATGGTTTAGCACCATACCCAGAACTTTACTTATTATCTCATGGCCAATTAGTTGAATATATTCAATAATGTAGAACCACTGCTTGCCGGTTTTTACTCGTGTACTGCCAGTTAAGTAGACCATTTACTTCTAGTTAGTTCTTAGGTTTACAATTTGAGAGGATAGGATGAATCTAACCATTAAGGGTTTTCTAGCTGCTATGTTTGCGGCAGTGTTCTGGCTGAGTTTGGGGTGTTCTTCCACTGTAACTCCTCCAACAGACGCACCAAGCAATTTGGTGCTAAACAGTGTCTATATTTCACCCGATGATCAAGTTAGCTCAGAATTTGGGACATGGAAGCTTAAAGGCTTAACAGTAGCCGATTTATGGGAGCCTTTACGAGAATACAACAATAGAAACTTGGGTTACCAAGAAGATGCGTCCATGTGGGTTTACTCGAATACTCCTTATATTGTGAATGCGAAAGGCTTAGCCGTTTATCAAGTTTTATGGCAACGCGATAGCGCTAACCTTGAGTGGTTATATCCAAGTAATCAAAACGCTGAGTCCCCTTGGCGTGCTAGTCAAATACCAGAATCTATAAAAACTAAAATGCTACGAGATCCAAAAATTTCGAAGTACGCTGAGTTTGATGACACCACGCCTGATTATCTGTGGCATAGCGCCGCGATTAGTTATATATCGGGATTGATTGAACCGCCTAAACTAAACATACAGTTTAAAAACCAAGGGCAGGCCTTAGTAACTGTTTACGGTATTAGAGCCAAAAACTTATATTCGACAGGCGGTGAGGCAAGTGACGGAGGATCACCATTAGATACTGCCAACAACCAGCAAACGATAAATTTAAATCACTTAAATCCAGTCTCTGAGCTAGTTTTTGATTCACCAGTTTTAATCGAGCCAAGTTCCACAGCTACGCTACAAGTTCAACCGATAGTGAGTGATGCCACCCAAGGCGACGGTGAAGGCGAGCTTACTTACAACCTGTATGTACTCTATGCCAATGGTGAAGAAAACGTAGAGCAATTTGTCGGGACCTTTGTTCAAAGTGATGCAATAAGCCAAATGCCACTTTGGTAGCTGCAAGCTCCTTCGAATTTATAAGTAGGGAAAAACACCTAAGCTTGTTACTTCGAACAACACAAGGTTAGGCAAACTCTCGGCGTCTGGTTTCGCTGGGCGTTTCGCAAAACAGTCTTTTGTAATCCCGGCAAAATTGTCCTAAATGAAAAAAGCCATAATCAAATGCCACTTCAGCAATGGTTTGTTGATGCTGGCAATGCAGTAATGCTCGTCTAACTTGGTTTAGCCGAATTATCTGAATGTATTGTTTTGGTGTCATATCGCAGCATTGGCTGAAGGTATATTGCAGGGTGCGGCGACTAACATGCACTGCAGCACATAGCTCGCTAACGGTAATAGGGTTTTTAAGACGGGATTCTGTAAGGTAGCTTTTAACCCGTTGCATAATGCGCTGGCGTTGATGTAAAGCAGGGGGGCTAACAACAGCTGGTTTTTGTGCTTGGCTAAGTAGGTTAAGCACTGCGTCTTCTAAAATAAGCGCTTGGGTGTTGCTGCTCCAACGACAGCCTTCTGCTTGTAGCAGTTGTGATAGGTATTGCTGAAAGGTTTGTAAGGTACTGGCGGGGATATTATCTAACCATAGGCTATCAAAACTTTGGCTAATAATTGGCTCATCTTGTTGTTCTTCTAATTGGCTGAATAAACTTTTGTGCAATACCAAGCCATAAATAGAAAAGTGTTCGGGCGTGAGCAATTCAAAGTCTAGGCTACCTGGTCGGCATAAAAACTGACTATGGCGGGTAGTTCGGTTGTTAATTCGACAAGTTTTTTGATTGCTACTAAAACCTATCCATAATCCTCCTTCTTCGACACGGCATTGCTGCCTTAGCTCTTGGTTTGTGTCTTCGCGAAATACATGAATATTCGGGAAGTTAATTTCTTTTATTTGGCCAACAAAGCGACCTTGGCTTAGTTGATCAAACTCTTGCTGCCAGTTAATTAAGTTTGCCGCTTGATGATTTGCATCATTAGAGTGAATTGTGCACAACAATGAGTCACCGTTTGCTTGCGTATTTGTCACCATATTTATCATCCTCGATTCAAGCACTGAACCAATTTAGGGCGATATGCCTTTTATCTTATTGTTTTATATATATTTTTAATGTTGCCAATTATTGATAGTTAATCGGAATAGCTATTGCTGAACCTTACTTATAGTTGTTGACGCAAGAAGCAGCAAAAACTGGTCCAGTTAAATTGTTAAGAATATATTGCCTTATATGTTAATAAATATGGGGAACAATATGGCTACTTAATCTTTGACTAGCAGGGAATTATAAGGCCAATTCTTGTAAGTGTTCTTCGATGTATAGCTGGAATATTTGGACCCTAGGTGTGGGGCAAAAGTAGCCCGGTGTATTGCTTAAAGGATTAACAGCTGTAAATGGGAAAAAGGTTTTACCCATGTGTTCGTATAAAAAGGAAAGTTAATGCCGAGTTTTATTATTGCCTATGTCAAATATGTTGATGCGTTCAATCGAAGAGTTGGTCGCTTAATGATGTATGGAATATTTTTGATTGTTGGCGTGCTTATGTGGTCATCGGTATCAAAAACTTTCTTTATGCCGTCTCTTTGGACCTTAGAGTCTGCGCAATTCATGATGGTAGCCTACTACATCATTGGTGGCGCTTATGCGATGCAGCTAAATGCCAATGTGCGCATGGACCTTTTTTATGGAAATTGGTCAATTAAAAAACGCGCTTGGGTTGATGCGTTCACCATCTTCTTCTTGATTTTCTATTTAATTGTACTGCTATACGGTGGCTTAGAAAGCACACTTTACTCCCTTGAATATAGCCAACGAACTCGCTCTGCTTGGCGCCCATTGTTGTGGCCTATTAAAGCACTAATGTGCACCGGTTTTGTGATGATGATTTTGCAGGCCATTTCCCAATTTATTAAAGATATTGCAGTTATTCGAGGAGTTCAGATCAAATGAGTTACGCCATGATAGCAACAATGATGTTTTCGTTGATGATGTTGCTAATGGCAACGGGTCAACGTGTATTTGCTGCAATAGGCGCGGTAGCCTCAATTGCCGCCTTATTAC
Organism: Agarivorans litoreus; assembly: GCF_019649015.1. NCBI lineage: Bacteria > Pseudomonadati > Pseudomonadota > Gammaproteobacteria > Alteromonadales > Alteromonadaceae > Agarivorans > Agarivorans litoreus. The sequence continues at coordinate 4,264,301 of NZ_BLPI01000001.1, forward strand.
TTTGGGGAACCGGCGGCGCCGAAATTCCATTTACTGCCAGCATGAAGCTAATGAATTGGTATCCGATGCTTACGCTGCCAATGTTTATTTTCATGGGCTATGTGCTGTCGGAATCAAAAATTGCCGACGACCTATACAAGATGTTTCATGTTTGGATGGGGCCAATGCCCGGTGGATTAGCCATTGGTACTATTGGGCTTATGGTGCTGGTATCAGCAATGAATGGATTGTCGGTGGCAGGGATGGCGATAGGTGCCACCATTGCACTGCCAGAGCTGTTAAAGCGTAACTACGACAAAAAAATGGTCACCGGGGTTATTCAGGCCGGCTCGTCTTTAGGCATATTGGTGCCTCCCTCGGTGGTATTGGTGCTTTACGCGATGATTGCGCGCCAGCCAGTCGGTCAACTGTGGCTAGCCGGTATTATTCCAGGTTTGGTGATGGCAACACTGTTCATTATCTATATTGCAGTACGTTGTCGGATTAACCCAAGCTTAGGCCCAGTGTTAAGCGAAGAAGAACGTAAAGTGCCCATGGCCGAAAAACTAAGGCTACTTAGGGCAGGGCTGTTACCCCTTGGCATCTTTGCCTCAATGATGATTCCTTTTGTTAACGGCTGGACAAGCTTAGTAGAAAGCTCGGCTATTGGTGCAATGGCAGCGTTCTTGGCCGCTATTTTAAAAAGGCGAATGACCAAACAGGTATTTGAGAACTCTGTGCGCAGCACCTTGGCTATCTCTTGTATGTTTATGTGGATCATTCTTGCTGCCCTTGGTTTTGGCGCCATATTTGATGGCTTGGGCGCAGTAAAATCCATTGAACATTTGTTTACCGAGCAGCTTGGGCTTGGGCCTTGGGCGATTCTTATTTTAATGCAGTTGTCATTTTTGGTGATGGGTACCTTTTTAGACGACACCGCTATGTTGGTGATTGTTGCGCCGTTATATGTGCCTCTGGTTAATGCACTAGGTTTTGACCTTATTTGGTACGGCGTTCTCTATACCGTGACCTCCCAAATTGCTTATATGACGCCGCCTTTTGGCTACAACCTATTTTTAATGCGGGCTATGGCTCCGCCGCAAATCAGCCTGCGTGACATTTACGGTTCGGTAGTTCCATTTGTCGGCATTATGGTTTTTGCATTAATCCTAGTGATGGTTTTTCCAAGTCTAGCTTTATGGCTACCTGATTATGTATATGGCAAGTAAAACGTAATTTATTCAAAAGCTTATTAACCAATATTTACCTTAAGGCGGGCAAGGGTCTGCTAGCAATAATCCACTGGAGGGATAACAATGAACTCAAGACGTAAGTTTTTAACAAGTGCTGTTGCACTTACCGCGGGTACCATGTTGGCTCCGGCCAAAACTTTTGCCGCTAGCCCGAAAATTAAATGGCGTATGCAAACCTATGCAGGTCCAGCTTTAGCTGAGCATGTAATAAAGCCGGCCATTGAAGCCTTTAACCGTATTGCCGGTGAAGAAATGCAAATTGAGCTCTATTTTGCAGACCAACTGGTGCCAACGGGCGAGCTATTTCGCGCCATGCAAAAAGGCATCATTGATGCGGTTCAATCTGATGATGACTCTATGGCTTCGCCTACAGAAGTAACCACCTTTGGCGGTTACTTCCCATTTGGTAGCCGTTATTCACTGGATGTGCCTGTATTGTTTAATCAATATGGTTTAGACAAAATTTGGAAAGAAGAGTACGCCAAAGTAGGTGTTAAGCACATTTCTGCAGGTGCTTGGGATCCTTGTCATTTTGCCACTAAAAAGCCCATTACTAGCCTTAAAGATCTTAAAGGGTTAAGAGTATTTACCTTCCCAACTGCCGGTCGCTTCTTAGCTAAGTTTGGTGTGGTGCCGGTGTCTATTCCTTGGGAAGATGTTGAGGTGGCTCTGCAAACCGGCGAACTAGACGGTATTGCTTGGTCGGGCATTACCGAAGACTACACCGTGGGTTGGTCTAAGGTTACCGATTACTTCTTAACAAACAATATTTCTGGTGCTTGGATTGGTTCATTCTTTGCCAATATGGATCGCTACAATGCATTACCTGATCACCTTAAGGAGCTTCTAGGGCTATGTTTAGATACATCACATTATTACCGTCAATGGTGGTACTGGGGTGGCGAAGCTAAACTGCGCGTTGAGGGTAGTGATATGAAGCTAACTTCCATTCCTGATGAAGAATGGGCTACGGTTGAAGCTGAGGCACATGTATTCTGGGATGAAATCGCCAAAGAATCGCCAACTAAGGCTAAGATTGTAGAAATCTTTAAGAAATACAACGCTGACATGGAAAAAGCAGGTAGACCTTACCGCTACAGCTAACAAACCACAGCAGCAACGGCGTAAGTCGTTGTTGCTGCTATTTGAAGTACAACGAAAGGGATGGCTATGGCAGCGTATCGCTGGCAACAAGGGGACACCGTATACAACTTTGGCTCATTAGCGGAGCTAATGGCAAAGGCTACCCCAGAGCGCTCGGGTGATATTCTTGCGGGTGTGAGTGCAGAAACTGCCGAGCAGCGTGTTGTAGCGCAAATGACATTAGCTAACTTGCCTTTAAAAACCTTTCTAAACGAAGTGTTGGTTCCCTATGAAACTGACGAGATTACCCGGCTAATTATTGATAGCCACGATAGCGTGGCATTTGCGCCCATTTCGCATATGACAGTTGGGGATTTTCGCAATTGGTTATTAAGTGACGAAGCCGACGCTGAAGCTTTAGCGGCGCTCCGGCCTGGGCTTAGCCCCGAAATGGTAGCTGCAGTGAGCAAGATAATGCGTAATCAAGATTTAATCTTGGTGGCGAAAAAGTGTCGTGTAATCACGGCGTTTCGTAACACTGTTGGATTAGAAAATCGGCTATCTACTCGTTTACAGCCAAATCACCCAACAGACTCTTTAGATGGCATTGCCGCGACAATTTTTGATGGCTTAATGTATGGCAATGGTGACGCCGTAATAGGCATTAACCCAGCCACTGATAATGTCCCGCAAACTATCAAGCTCCTAAACTTTTTAGACGAAGTGATTCAGCATTACCAAATTCCAACCCAGTCTTGTGTATTGACTCATGTGACAAACACCATCGAAACCATTGAGAAAGGCGCGCCTGTTGATTTGGTTTTTCAATCCATTGGCGGAACACAAGGCACCAATGACACCTTTGGTGTGAACCTAAATGTGCTGCAAGAAGCTCAAGACGCCGCATTGTCGTTAAAACGCGGTACCGTTGGCAACAACGTAATGTACTTTGAAACTGGTCAGGGAACGTCGCTATCGGCAGATGCCTATTTTGGGGTTGATCAGCAAACCTGCGAAGCCAGGGCTTATGCGGTAGCACGCCACTTCGATCCGTTTCTGGTGAATACGGTTGTAGGCTTTATTGGCCCTGAATATCTGTTTGATGGTAAACAAATAATTCGTGCAGGTTTAGAAGATCATTTTTGTGGCAAGTTGCTTGGCCTACCGATGGGCTGTGACATTTGCTACACCAACCATGCCTATGCCGACCAAAATGACATGGACAATTTGCTTACCTTACTCGGGGTGGCTGGTTGCTCGTTTATTATGGGCATTCCTGGTTCTGACGATATCATGCTTAATTATCAAACAACCTCCTTTCACGATGCGCTTTATGCTCGCAAAGTGCTCGGCTTAAAACCTGCGCCAGAGTTTGAGACTTGGTTGAGTAACATGGATATATTTAGTGACGTAGAGAAAGTAAAACTAAATCAAAATCTTGCCCAAGCATTTAGCTCGCCTATCTCCTTAGTTGAGAAAAATGAACTATGAGTAAGCCTTCTACAAAATCAAGCAACAAGGCTATTGGTTTAGTCACCGAAAATCCCTGGCAGGCTTTAAAGCAGTTTACATCAGCGCGTATAGCGCTTGGACGCGCTGGAACCAGTATTCCTACGCAGCAGCTGCTACCTTTTCAATTGGACCATGCACGTGCGATAGACGCAGTGCATAAGGCCTTAGCTGCAGAAAATCTCATAGAGCAACTACAAGCTTCATCAATTATTCAAAAGCATATAAAACATGCTCCCATAGTAGTAAGCAGCAAAGCTAATGATCGAATGACCTATCTACAGCGCCCCGATCTCGGCCGCCAACTCTGCGAAGCCTCGTGGCAAAGTTTGCTAAAGCATCGAGAGAAAAGTAGTCAAGAGTATGACTTAGCTATTGTTGTAGCTGATGGGCTTTCTTCAACCGCTATTCAACGCCATGCTGCGCCGGTGATAGAAAGTTTGGTGACCAAGTTAACTAAGGATGATAAATACTCTTGGTCTTTGGCGCCTTTAACCATTGTTACACAAGGGCGCGTGGCGGTAGGAGATGATGTAGGTGAGTGCCTAAAGGCTAAAATCACCCTAATTTTAATTGGCGAACGTCCCGGTCTTACATCGCCTGACAGCATGGGTATTTATATTACTTGGAACCCTAAACGCGGTGCTAAAGATTCAAGCCGAAACTGCATTTCTAACATACGCCCAGAAGGCCTTTGTTATGAAGAGGCCAGCCATAAGGCCTTTTATCTATTAACCGAGTCAATGAAAACTAAATGTACCGGCATAGGTTTAAAAGACCGTTCGTTGGTGGTTGAAGACAGAACAAATCTCGAATCTAGTCCCAAAAGCCAATTTCTAGTATCGGCTGCCAAAGATAAATAATCTAGGTTCTGTTGATCTTTGCTGATGGTTTTTACAGCGATTTATTCTCCATTTAGGCAAGGCAGTGAGTGTGCAGTTAAGTGGGCTTAATAATCACTCGCTAACGCTGAATAAATGGCTAAGAAATGCTGCCTGAAAGGTTTGGATAAGCGAACTTAACTCTTTGTTAAGCACTTTTTGCTTAGCCCACTAGGCGTCTAAGTGCTCGCCGCGAAAAGCCCGCTTATCTCGAACAAAACTTCAACACCAAAGATCAACAGACCCTAGTTAATCCCAAGGCTTAGTCAGCCAATTTCTAGCAATTAGTGATTGTTATTTGATGAACTTTATAAGTTATATTGATAATATTAATTATTAACTAAATGTTTTGGCTTATTTAGGAACAGATTCTCTATGTCTTTTAAACCTTTATATCAATTCGCTGTGCTGCTGAGCTTAGCGTGTTTTAGTTTATTTGCACTAGCAAGTGGTGAGCAGCAAATCGCTTCGGCTTTTAAGAACAAAGTCAGTGATTTGCAGGTTAATAGCTCAGGTTACGTTGTAAGAGTATTAGCGGATGACGAGCAGGGCTCACGCCATCAACGATTTATTCTTAAGTTAAACAATGGCCAAACCTTGTTGGTTGCTCGCAATATCGATTTAGCCCCGCGCCTCAAAAACTTAAGAGTAGGGGATAAGGTAGAGTTTTTCGGTGAGTACGAATGGAACAATAAGGGGGGAGTGATTCATTGGACTCATCATGATCCCGCTGGTCGTCACATCGACGGTTGGTTAAGGCATCGCGGTGTGCAATATGATTAAGACCACCGGCATAGAGAACTGATTATTATTAAACAAGGAAGCGTTGTATGTTTAAGCAGTATTGTAAAAAGTGTGGTGAAGAGACCGATCACAAAGAGTTAATGAAACAAAAACCGTCTAAATATGGCACTAGCAAAACTGAACAGTTTAAAGCGTTTATGGAAGGCTTTTTTGGTGGTACCGCAAGTGCGGTTGGCGCCTCTTTAGATTTGTTAGACCGCTACGTAGTATGCCAACAGTGTGGTTGCAAAACTTTAGATAATAAAGGTGACGAGTTTCAATAAGCTAATAAACAAAAGAGCGCTTAAGCGCTCTAATTTTTTATAAGAAAGTAAGTGGCTAAACGCCAAACTCTGCTTTTATCTGCTCTAGCCAACCTGCCATGCGCTCTGCATGTAACTCGCTCTGGTTATCGTTATCTAGCACTAGCCCAGCAAACTTACCGTTGTCTAACAAGGCTGATGAATCTTCAAACTCGTAGCCCTCCGCTGGCCATTCGCCAACGAGTTCTGCGCCGGTTTCTGCGATGGCGTCGTAAAGTTCTCCTAATCCGTCTACAAACTCGCTGGCGTAGTTCACTTGATCGCCTAAACCAAATAACGCGACTTTAATTCCAGAGAGATCTGCATCTTCTAATTGCGGCAAAAACTCGTCCCAGCTTTCTGCCTGGCAATCTGCGGCTAGTCCAGGTAGTTGGCCTTCGCCTAAAGTTGGGGTGCCTAGGATTAACATCTTGTAACTGCTTAGGGTGTCGATATCAACGCGATTAATGTTAAGCGGTTTGTCGCTAAGATCAGCGCCTAATTGCTGATGAATTTGCTTAGCAATTTTTCGTGTTGTTCCGGTGTCTGTCCCAAAAAAGATTCCTACATCTGCCATGATAGTACTCCTTAAATAGCTGGCTTACATAGTTTATTGCAAGATGTAATCCACTAAGTATATTAAGCAATTACAATGACTTATGATTTTCACTTATTGTTTTTGTTGTAAATACAACAGAGCTATTGTTGAAGATTGTTTGCTTTAAGACGAAACGAGCAGATGAATAGAAGCAAATAAGCAATAAGTTGTTTGGGTCTGTTGATCTTTACTGATGGTTTTTGCAGCAATTTATTAGCCATTTAGGCAAGGCAGTGAGTGTGCAGTTAAGTGGGCTTAATCATCACTCGCTAACGCTGAATAAATGGCTAAGAAATGCTGCCCGAAGGGTTCGGATAAGCGAACTTTACTCTTTGTTAAGCACTTTTTGCTTAGCCCACTAGGCTTCTAAGTGCTCGCCGCGATTAAAGCCCGCTTATCTCGAACAAAATTTCAACACCAAAGTTCAACAGACCCTAGCCATTGCTTATTTGATTTAGAACTAGGCTCTGGTCTGTTGCTTAATCATCATCGTCTTCATCTTCTTCTATTGGGGGCTTCCATGTGATAGGCCGATAAACTTCTATTCGATCTCCTGCAACCAGCTGACTTTCTAAGGTTACAAATTTGCCGAATATTCCGACCTTTTGTTTATCCAGTTGTATTTCCGGGCATAAATCTAAGATGCCTGATTGATGCAAGGCGTTAATCACGCTGCTTTCTTCTACCACTTCTACATTAATGCAAAGTTGCTGCTGAGGAGTGGCGTAGGCAATGCTCACTAACATAGTAACCTCCTATTGCTGAACGCTAACTTTGGCTGAGCAAACAACTGCTGGTTTCGCTCTATTTTCTAGTTTTTGCTGGATGAGTCTGTGCAGGCTAAGCAATCCACCAAGGACTAGAAATCCACCAGGCGGTAATATCACTAACAGAAGCCCTCGGTAATCGGGGATTATCGTGAACTCTATAGCTTTGAAAGCGGGGCCCAACAATATGTGGGCGTCGGCAAATAAGGTGCCTGAGCCAATTATCTCCCGTACACCACCTAAAAACACTAATACCCAGGTAAAACCAATGCCCATTGCGAAACCATCTATTACTGCAGGTACTGGAGCCTGTTTGCTGGCGAAGGATTCTACTCGGCCCAAAATGGCGCAGTTGGTGACAATAAGTGGAATAAAAAGGCCTAATACTTTATGTAGGGGATGAACCCAAGCATTCAATAACATATCAGTAATGGTAACCAAGGTGGCTATCATCAAAATATTTATTGGGATGCGCACCGCACGGCTAACATAGTTTTTACTTAGGGCGCTGATCAAGTTTGCCATTACCATCACTACCAAACTCGCTAAGCCAAGGCCTAAACCGTTAGTAGCGCTAGATGTTACCGCTAATAACGGACAAAGAGCTAAACACTGGCCAAGTACCACATTGTTATTCCATAACCCGTCGGCGATGATGTTTTTGTAATTGCTCATGCCTTCTCTCCCTGTTTTAACTCCAAATCCTTTAAAGCTTGATGCACTGCGTTTACTACTGCGCGTGGCGTGATGGTAGCGCCAGTAAATTGATCAAACTCTCCACCATCTTTTTTAACTGCCCATGCTTTTTTTGAAGTATTGCTCAGGCTTTTTTGGTTAAAACTTAAAATCCAAGGATGTTTGGCTACTTCAATTTTGTCGCCAAGACCGGGAGTTTCGCTATGGCTTAATACACGAACGCCTAAAATAGCGAGAGATGCGTCTACACCAACTAATAAGTTAATTGGGCCAGCGTAGCCTTTGGCAGTAACCTGCACAACGTAGCCGCTGGTTTGGCCTTGTTGGTCTAGCGCGTTGTAAACGGTGTAGTGTCGCTGCTCAACATCAAAAGGGTGCTCGGTAGCTAACAAGGCATTTTGGTAGTAAGAGCTTGGCATGACTAAATCAATAGCCGCCAGCTTATCTTCGTTCACACGTTGGGCGATGACCGGCGCGGTCATTGTGTTTAAACCTAACAACAGTGCGCTAGAGAGGCCCACGGCAACGGCTAACGAAATAGATTGGTAGATGCTGCTGTTAATATGTTTTTCAACGCAAGGTAAGGTCATGATTAAGCTCCTTTGCTGCGTTTAAATAATGATTGGCTGCCAAATATTTTTGGCCTTAAATAGTGGTCGATTACTGGTGTACCTGCATTCATGATTAACACCGCAAATGCAACGCCTTCTGGATAGCTACCAAAGCTACGAATGAGCCAAATAAGTAAGCCACAACCAGCACCAAACAGAATTTGACCTCGAGGGCTAGTGGGCGAAGTAACTAGATCGGTAGCAATGAAAAAGGCCGCTAACATGGCTCCACCTGAAAGCAGATGTGCTAATCCCGAGGCGTAGTCTTGAGGATGTAGCCAATGCGCAATACTCGCAGGAATAGTTAAACCAAGCAGCAACGCGCAGGGTATATAAGGGCGAATGATGCCGCGCCAAATTAAAAATAGCCCGCCCAATGCTATAAGCAAGGCGCTTGTTTCTCCTAAGCTACCGGCATGTTCACCAAGTAGTAGCCCCTTCCATTCAACGATTTGATTTAAATCAGCGAGAGGAGTAGCTGAGCTTACGCCGTCGATGCCTAACCATTGTTGACTAAATATTAAGCCATCAGAACCCAAGCTTGGGATACTAATGGCTTGCCAGTTAGTCAGCTCTATTGGAAAACAGATTAACAGCATTACCCGACCTAACATGGCGGGGTTAAAAGGGTTGTGGCCAAGACCGCCGTAAACATGTTTGCCAATCACAATGGCAAATATGCAACCAAAGCTGGCCACCCACCAGGGGGTGCTGGCAGGTAAACTCATTGCTAGCAGCAGCGCGGTAAGCAATGATGAACCATCTATACTGCTTAACCAGTTTTTACCTTGCAGTTGCAGGCAAATTACCTCGCTAAGCCATGCACTAATGCAGCAACTAACTATCACTAATGCAGCAGGCAAGCCAAAAATCCATACCCCATATAAAGCCGCTGGACTAAGAGCTAGCACTACCAAGTACATAATGTTAGTAGTGGATAAGCCCGAGTGGGTATGTGGTGCTGCTATTGGGTTGTTTATAGCCATTAGCTTTCTCCTTGAGTGCTGCGAGAACGCGCAGGGCGTTTACGTTTAGCTGCTTTGGCTGCTTTTTTAGCTGCTGCTTCGCGGGCTAAGCGTTGTTGACGTGCCTCGGTAAGTTGGCGAGCTAAGTTTGATTTCTGCATCATGCTACGTTGCGCGTTGATGTTAGATTTTGCGTGCTGGAAATATTGCACGAGAGGAATACTAGAAGGGCAAATGTAACTGCACGCACCACACAATAGGCAGGAGTCTAAGCCAAATTCTTGTGCACCTTGCCAGTCATCATTATTGCTGTGTGTGGCCATTTGAAAGGGCATTAAGCCCATTGGGCATACCTTTACGCAGTTACCACAGCGCACGCAGTCTTGGCTTTGCCGCTGGTTAATTTGCTCTTCACTTAAGGCTAAAAGACCGCCGACACTTTTATCTATCGGCACAAAAGGCGATGGCAATACTTGTCCCATCATTGGGCCACCAGCAATCATTCTCTTCGCTTCGGCTTTAAGGCCACCACATTCTGCAATAACTTGTGATACTAAGCTGCCAATGGGCACGGTGATATTGGCTGGAGCCTCTATGGCATCGCCTGATACAGTGATCACGCGTTCGATCAAGGGGCGCTGATAACGCACTGCTTGGTAAACCGCTTTAGCAGTGGCAACGTTGTGCACCAATATGCCTTGAGCAGTACTTAACTGCCCAGGACCAATAGCAATACCAGTGACTGCCTTAATTAAATGACGCTCAGAACCCATAGGGTAAAGGCTGGGCACTATTTTTAGGCTGATTCCACTAATGCCATCACTCGCTTGTTTAATGGCATTAATGGCCTCTGGTTTATTATCTTCAATCGCAATAATGGAGTTTGTAGCACCAATGGCTTTTGCCATTACTTTTATCCCTGCGATGATCTCGGCGGCTTGTTCGCGCATAAGGCGATCATCACAGGTTAAGTAAGGTTCACATTCGCCCCCATTAATGAGTAAGGTATGGACTTTAGACTTTCGCGCTAAACGAAGCTTTATCCCGGTAGGAAAACCTGCTCCGCCTAGGCCAACAATGCCAGCTTCAAGTACTCGCTCAACAATTTGTTCGTGGCTAAGCTTTTGGTAGTCACTTGGCGGGTAATCAATCCCCCAGTTTTTGGTGCCGTTATTGGCGATAACTAAGGTCTGGCTTTTAATTCCAGATGGGTGGCTACTTAAGTAGGGCTTTATGTCTACTACAGTGCCATTTACTGGTGAATGTAAAGGCACGGTCATGTCGTTACTACCACGGGCGATAAGTTGGCCTTTAACTACCGTGTCGCCGACCGCTACTAGGCTATTAAGCATCGAGCCATTGCGCTGTTGCATACCTAAGTAGACCCGGTCTGGTACAAAGTCTTTGCTAATGTCTTGTTGCTGGGTAAGCTCTTTATAACCCTTGGGGTGAACGCCGCCGCTAAACGGTTTAGGTTTTAGATTAAACATAGTCACTCCTTAAGCCGTTTGAGGTTTTGGCCATTGCCAAGTATTAAGCTGTACTTGCTGGGCTTGCATGGTTAAACATCCCTGCGGGCAAGCTTTTTCGCACAAACGACAACCAGTACAAACCTGACTAATGACCGTGTGCATCTGTTTACTGGCGCCAACAATGGCATCAAAGGGACAGGCTTTAAAACAGCGAGTGCAGCCGCTGCATTGGCTTTCGTCTATATAAGCCACAACAGCCACAGCATCGGGATCGTTACTCACTTCTACGCCTAGTAAGTTGGCTATGCTGGCTGCAAGGCCATTTCCGCCTGGTGGGCAGCTGGTTGGAGCTAAATTACCTTTAACCATGGCTTCAGCTGCTTGACGACATCCTGGTTCGCCGCATTGACCACATTGACCGCCGGGTAGCATGGCTTCGAGTTCATCGACTCGTGGATCGCCCTCTACCTTTAGCGCTTTAGAGGCCCAACCCAGCAATGCTCCAAGGCTTGCTCCTAGTAGGATTAGTAAAATGATTGATATAAAAATCATGGCTTTCTCCTATTAGTTCACTAAGCCGCTAAAACCTAAAAAGGCCATCGACAGTAATCCAGCGGTAATAAATGCTATTGGTAAGCCAGCAAATGCTGCCGGTACTTTGGCCAGTTTCAAACGTTGGCGTAAACCCGCAAATAACACTATCACTAAGCTAAAACCTGCTGCAGAACCAAAGGCATAACAAAGAGTTTGTAAAAAGTTCATGTTGTTTTGAACGACCAGCAAGGCAACACCTAACACGGCGCAGTTGGTGGTAATAAGGGGCAGGAATATGCCTAAGGCTTGGTAAAGTTCTGGGCTATTTTTTTGAATAATCAGTTCAGTGAGTTGAACCACTGCAGCGATGACCAAAATAAGCACCAAAATTCGCATTACTTGAATGCCTAAAGGAGCAAGTAGCAGTGCTTCTATTAACCATGCGGCGATAGCCGCTAAACACAATACAAAGGTGGTTGCTAAACCCATACCCAAGGCGCTATCAATTTTGTTTGATACCCCCATAAACGGGCATAAACCAAGAAACTTGCCTAACACCACGTTGTTTACCACGGCAGTGCTAATGAAAATGAGAAGGTAGTCGGCCATCAAATACTCCACACAGTTGTACTACTAATGGCATTACTGCATTGGATGTACCAAGTTGGTGAAATGAACCATATTGGGGAAAGAACCTGAGTAATACGGGGCTTTAGTTGGGTATTGGCTTAGTTTCTAAGCACATTTTAAGGGTGACAAATGCAACAATTTTAAATGATGGATTAGTTAAAATTGTTGTAAATCAAACAATGTTTATTCAGTCAACCCTTGCTGCGCTCAGTGTTACAGGGAGGAATGCCGCTTGCATTGTAGCTATATGTTCAGCGATTAACTTAGCAATGCAAAGGATTGATTGAATGATGAATGAACTTAAATCTACCTTAGAGCAGGCCTTTGAAGATCTTGCTCCATTAAGTGAAAACCAAATCCTAGCGCAATGCTTTAGGGTGTTAGAGCAAATGCCAATGGCTATGTCGGTGAGTGATTTAGATGCAAACTTTATGTTTGTGAATAAGCGGTTTGCCGAAATAACAGGATACGAGCAAAAGGATTTGATAGGGCAGAACCATTCTGTACTTAGTTATAAAACAACGCCGGCCGAGGTCTACCAGGGGCTATGGGGCTGCATTAGTAGCGGAGGAAGTTGGCAGGGGCGTTTAGTTAATAAAAAGAAAAATGGCCAACGCTATCTTGCAGAGTTATCGATAACTGGTTTACGTAATCAGCAGGGAATTATCACCCACTATATGAGTGTTCACCAAGATATTAGTGAACGCCATCAGCAACAAACCATAGCTGCCAATCAAAAATTAATGGTTGAAGCGGTGCTCAATACAGCGCCAGTTGCCATCGCCTTACTCGACCAAAGTCAACAAGTAGTGCTTGATAACCTTTCTTACAAAACCTTACGCAGTGATTTTAGCGACGAACCGGTAACGATTGCTTTAAATCAATTAAGAGAAACACAACAGGTAGAGAACTCTTTTACTGAAGGTCAGACTTTTAATGTTGAAGTCGGTAAAGGCAAGCGTAAACGCTGGTTTAGCTGCTGCCTGTCTACGGTAAAAATTAATGGTTCTGAGGTTGATGATTATTTTGTCCCCAAAGTTAGCCGCTATTTGGTTATTACTTTAAGTGAAGTAACCAAAGAACGACGCCGCCAAGCCCAGCAGCAGTTATCGGAGTTACGACGTTCCACCGAAGAGTCTGAAGCCTTACACAGTATGCAAGAGGCACTGCATGCGGCTATTCACCAGATCCAAGGGCCGATCAACATGATTGATTCAGCCTTACAAATGTTTTGTGGCGTATCAAATAGCTGTGCTAGAACAGCGGCAATGCAAGCAGGCTTAGAAGCAGGCCACGCCGCAATAGCTCAACTAGAAAGCGCCTTGCCCCGTAAACCCTACGAGGCAAGCCAGTCGGTAAACATTAATCAATTGGTGCATGAAGTGACCGAGTTATCTAGTGACCGTTTGCTAAATCGCAGTATTACTATGCAGCTAAGTTTAAACGGCACCTTGCCTTCGTTAACCGGCCAGCCCTCTCGCATTCGGGTGGCGTTAAAACAACTTATTGATAATGCGATTGAAGCTATCGACTACGGCAAGAAAACCCGACGTGAAATTGTTTGTAGCACTCAACTAGTGGATGAGGAAATAGAAATTACTGTCGAAGACAGTGGACCAGGCATTAAGAAGGAGTTGCAGCTAAAAGTGTTTGAACCCTTTTACAGTACTAAACCAACCAACAATAGCGGTTGCCGCGGGGTGGGTTTGAGTATTGTACAACAAGTGGTTAGCGAACACAGCGGCACCGTTCAGTATTTATCAACATCATTAGGCGGCTGTAAAGCACGCATCGTTCTTCCTCTTCGTAGCCGCAAGCGAGGTGAATAATGGACTATTCAACAAAACGCGAATCACATATAGCCGAACAACACTTAGCAGCCCTGTACGAGGTTAGCAGCGTATTAACCAATAGTTTGGACTACAAACAAAGCGTAACCAAAGTGCTGCAGGTTTTACACGACAAAGCCATGTTACAGCATGCGATGTTAGCGCTAATCGCCGAGAACGAGCAAATGCTTAGCGTAGATACCGTGCATACGCCTAACCATGCCAACGACAGCGTTGCCAAAAATATTCGTTATCGACCTGGCGAGGGTATCGTTGGCACGGTGCTCACACAGAAACAGCCTATCGTTTTAAGCAAAGTGTCCAACGATTTACGCTTTGCCGATAAACTTGATTTGTATGCATTAGATCTACCGTTCATTGCGGTACCGATTAAGAAATCCAATGAAGTATTAGGCGTATTAGCGGCTCAACCACAAATAGATGCTCCAGAAAAACTGGCTTTGTTTACCCGGTTTTTGGAGATGACCGCAAATCTAATTGCAAAAAGTGTATTGCTTGCCAAAGACGTCGCTGTGCAAACTGATCAATTGGAGGCTGAACGCGACAGGTTAAGACGCAAAGTAAGAAGCAACTACAGTATGGACAACATCGTTGGCCATTCTCGGGTAATGCGCAGAGTGTTTGAGCAAATTCGCTTGGTGTCCAAATGGGATAGTACAGTACTTATACGCGGTGAATCGGGTACCGGTAAAGAACTTATTGCCAATGCTATTCACTACAATTCGCCACGAGCTACTGGGCCTTTTATCAAACTTAACTGCGCAGCGTTACCCGACAACTTATTGGAGTCGGAGTTGTTTGGTCATGAAAAGGGCGCGTTCACCGGAGCGGTAAAACAGCGAAAAGGCCGTTTTGAAATGGCCGACGGTGGTACCTTGTTTTTAGATGAAATCGGTGAAATTTCTTCAGCCTTTCAAGCCAAGTTATTGCGTGTATTACAAGAAGGGGAATTTGAACGGGTAGGCAGCACCCAAACTATTAACGTAGATGTGCGTATTTTGGCGGCAACCAATCGAAACCTAGAAGATGAGGTTAAGCAAGATCGTTTTCGCGAAGATTTGTATTACCGACTTAATGTTATGCCTATGTTCCCGCCACCGTTGCGTGACAGAATTGAAGATTTACCCGATTTAGCAGAGTTTTTGATTGAGAAGCTGGCTAAACAACAACGACGTAAGCTACAACTTACCGATGGCGCCATTCGTATGATGATGGCTTATGACTGGCCCGGTAATGTTCGTCAGTTGGAGAACCTGCTCGAACGCGCATCGGTGATGAGTGAGAGTGGTGTTATCGATCAAGATCTAATCGTTATCGATGGCTTAGATGGACCGAAAATAAGCCCACGGCCAAGCATCGAAAAAGTAAATTTGGATAGCCAAGAAATGGACGAGAGAGAGCGGGTTATTGCGGCTTTAGAGCAAGCTGGATGGGTGCAAGCTAAAGCAGCACGTTTACTCAATATGACCCCAAGGCAAATAGCTTATCGTATTCAAGTAATGAATATTAACGTTAGACAGCTTTAATGGAACAGCTGGCATAACGATGTAACGGACCTATGCCAGTTAATGCAACAGCGGCTTAGCTATACAAATCAACAACAGCGTAAGCAAGCCGCTTTAGCATTGCATTATTTGCCTTCACCTTTGTTACCCCAAGCCAAGCTTCTGTTGGTTGTTTGGGGGA
The DNA here is from genome assembly GCF_019649015.1 of Agarivorans litoreus. Classification (NCBI taxonomy): domain Bacteria; kingdom Pseudomonadati; phylum Pseudomonadota; class Gammaproteobacteria; order Alteromonadales; family Alteromonadaceae; genus Agarivorans; species Agarivorans litoreus. The sequence goes on from NZ_BLPI01000001.1 coordinate 4,279,900, forward strand.
CTTTGCTAAGCAATCAAATGCAGGCCACTTTGTTTGCACTTTTCAAATCCAGAAATCCTATTACAGCATCGACAATGGGCGACTTAAAGGTCCTTTTACCTTCTCGCCATTACTGCAATCAGCATCTCGGAGTAACCGGGTTATTGTATATAAATTGCTGTAAAAACCATCAGCAAAGGCCAACAGACCCTAACTACCACATTAGTTATAAAGAGATGGCAAAGTTTATCTGCGATTAACGCCGCCACTCTGTCGTGTTTACAACAAATACGACATACAAGCTTACTTTTAAGGTGGTTGTTCGTTTTAAGTAACTGTATTTAATGAAAAAGATACTTGGAACAGCACTTGCAAAACTACCTATATAGTAGTGTACAAGGAAGCTTTTCATGACAATACAACCACTTAAGCAAGCCAATGGAGAGAATCCGTTAAGCGCACAAGCCAGTAAACAAGCTGCTTTAGTAGCAAAACATCCGTGCTTTTCAAAAGAAGGCCATCAGTACGCGCGAATACATTTACCTGTAGCGCCTGCTTGCAATATTCAATGTAATTACTGCAATCGAAAATTTGATTGCAGTAATGAAACACGACCCGGAGTCGTCTCTAAGCTGCTTTCTCCAGCAGCAGCAGTAAAGCGTTTTGTAAAAGTGAAGCAGCACGTTCCAGAAACCCAAGTTGTCGGTATTGCAGGGCCGGGAGATCCTTTGGCTAATCCTAAGGCTACTTTGGCGAGTTTAAAGGCTATAGAAAAAGTAGATTCTGATGTTCATCTGTGTGTTTCTACTAATGGTTTGGCCTTAGCGGATCAACTTGAGTCGCTGATCGAAGCAGGTGTTAGGCATTTAACCATTACCATTAACTGCATTGATGCCGATATTGGCCAGCGTATATACCCTTGGGTGTATTTTAACCAACGTCGCTTAAGAGGTAGAGAAGCAGCGCAAACCTTAATTGATCGCCAATTACTGGGTTTAGAAGCGGCTATCAAGGCGGGGATGCTGGTAAAAGTTAATACAGTACTGATCCCAGGGATCAACGATTTTCATATTGAATCGCTGGCTAAAGAATTAGGTAGATATGGTGCCTTTATTCACAACATTATGCCGCTAATTTCTGATCCAGCTCATGGGACTTATTTCGGTCTAATGGGTCAGCGAGAACCCACCAAGCAAGAGTTAAACCTTGCTAGGGAGCAAGCTGGTCAGAGTATGCAACAAATGACCCATTGCCAGCAATGCCGTGCTGACGCTGTAGGTAAGTTAGGCCAAGACATAGATTTAAGTGCGCTTGAGAATAGTGAGGCAGCACAGGTAGCAAGGCCGATACAGGTTGCCGTCGCCAGTAGTAGTTTACAATTGATTGATCAGCATTTTGGCCATGCCACGCAGTTTTCTATGTATCGAGTAACTGCAGACGAGATTACTCAGTTAGATGACTTTGTTTGGCAGCAGTATTGTCAAGGCAGTGAGCAGTGCGATGACTCCGCAGTTAAAGATTTAAGCCAACTAAAACACGTCGACACGATTTTGTGTAGTCGAATTGGCCATGCTCCGCAGCAGGAATTGTCTGCAATGAACGTAAAAGCAAACACCGATTATGCCTTGCGGGATATTCAGGGCGCTCTTGAAGATCTTCAACAGCAGTTAGCTGTGCAACAGGCGAATATAAGCAAATCCAGTTGTAGCATGGGAGAGTGTAGCTAATGGCCTTATCAATTACTAAGTCATGTATAGCGTGTTATGCCTGTAAAGAGGTTTGCCCCAGTAAAGCCATTACCAGCGGCGATAAACAATTTGCGGTTATTGCTCACCGCTGTGATGAGTGTGCAAACAATGTTAATGGTGCTCAATGTGCTCAAATTTGCCCCGTTGAAAACGCCATTGTGGATGCAAACGGTTGTGCGTTAAATCCTCCTGGTTCGTTAACTGGTTTACCCCAAGAAGCCAACGTTATTGCCTTAAGTTAGGAGCGTTTATGGAAATACAAACTCTTCAAGAAACCACTAGTTTTATAGGTACACAGTGGCAACAAGCTTTATCTCGGGTTTGCCCGCCAATGTCTATACATAATAGAAACTGGTTTAAGATGATCATTCATAGCCAATTAAATGGCCAAGCCGAACTGCCTTATGGTCTTGGCTTAGATAATGCCAGTTATATGGACTTAAAACGGGCAATTGCTAGTGACGATATTAGTAAACAAGAGATTTTGTGGAAACAGCCCTTTAAAGCGGGATTGCGTAAACGCGCTCAAGTACTAGAAGAAGTATTTGAACTACGCATGCAAGAGCGCAACGAGCTAAGTGCGCTGCTATTTGCTCATTGCAACGACAAAGTGCCTTTTGCCTTTCAAATGGCAATTATTGTGGCCACTGCCTGTTTATCTAAATCGCATCTTTGGCATAGCTTAGGACTGCACAACCGTAGTGAACTTGGCGAATTACTTAAGTACAACTTTCCGTTATTACATCAGCAAAATACCAATAACATGCGTTGGAAACGGTTCTTTTACCGGCAGCTCTGCCAACAAGGTGGGGACTATGTTTGTAGAGCACCTAGTTGTCAGGAATGTTCATCCTATTCCGAATGCTTTGTTGATTAAAACTGTTTCAAAGGGCTAATTAAGTTAGCCCTTTTTTCTTGTTTTAGACCTTCGTTATATAGCTAACAATACAGCGCAGATTGTTAGTTTAGCTACAGCTTCAAATTTCCTGCTTTTGGGGCTCAACCCTCATGTTAACTGGTGTTTTAGTCGATCTTCTTAGTTGGTGTCGTGCTTGCAATAAGGTAACTAACGGTGCGTTTAGTCCGCATTTGGTCAATTTAACAGAGCGCTTTCAAACGTTATATAGGTGGAAATATGACCTTAAGAGAACTTAACAATACCAAGCAACCTCTGATTGGAAAAATAAAGCTTTGTAGTGAGCTAGGTCCCTTTCTTAGTGATAAACGAATAAAGCTTTTAGAGGCCATTACAGAATACGGTTCTTTAAGTGCAGCGGCTAAATCAATTCCTATGTCTTATAAAGCGGCTTGGGATGCACTTGATGCAATTAATAACTTATCTGAACAGCCATTGGTCATTAAAAAAAGTGGCGGTAAATATGGTGGTGGAACGCAGTTGACTGATTACGGAATCGGCCTGTTGAGTTTATACCGAGCCTTAGAACTTGAGTACCAACAAGCCTTCGAGCAATTAAAATCTCGAATTAGTGATCCCTGCGATGAGCAACTAAACATAGTTGAGTTTAGACAGCTTATGCGCCGCATGAGTTTACGATGCAGTGCAAGAAATCAATTACTTGGGCAAGTTGTGTTAATTGAAAAAAAAGCAGTTAACTGTTTGGTTAACGTAGCAATAAGCCGCCACCTTACCGTTAAGGCCTTACTGTCTATGGAATCTGTAGAAGAGCTAAATCTTACACTAGGCAGCGAAGTATTGTGCTTGATAAAAGCCTCACAAGTAAGCATACGCAAAGGTGCAGATAACGCTAAAAGTGATACTAACAAATTTATAGGGAGGGTTAGCCGCATCAACAAAGGGCCAGACAACTTGGACATTAGTGTCCAGCTAGCCGAACAAAAAAACTTATCCGCTATTGTTCCTAGCGTACTTGAGGAACAACTGGGCATAACAGAGCAGTGCCAAGTAGCCGTTTCTTTTAGTGCATCTGCAGTCATTATTTGTAGTTATTAAACTCTAGGAAGTAGTAATGAAAAAACTATTAAGCAAGTTATGTGTTAGTTGGGTTTTACTGGTTGTAGCTACATTAAAGGTAACAAGCCTTCAAGCTACAGAGATTAAAGCAGCTGTTGCTGCAAATTTTTATAAACCTGTTTTGACCTTGGTCGATCACTACCAAAAAGAAACCGGGCATCACGTTCAAGTGTCTGCTGGTTCAACGGGTAAGTTATACGCACAGATTAAAAATGGTGCGCCTTTTGAGGTGTTTTTAGCCGCTGACCAACAACGACCTAGATTATTAGTGGAAGAGGGATTAGCAGTGCCAAGTATCCAGTTTACCTATGCCCTTGGCTCTTTGGTGCTTTGGTCGAACAACCCAGAGTTAGTGGACGGCAAAGGTGAAATACTAAAAGAAGAATTAAAGCATATCGCTATTTGTAACCCTAAAACGGCTCCCTATGGGGCTGCGGCGGTTAGCGCAATGAAAAATCTTGGTGTTTACAACAAACTTGAGCCCAAATTTGTAGAGGGGCAATCTGTTGGACAAACCTACCAACAAATTAGTTCTGGCGCTGTTGATCTGGGTTTTGTTGCTTTATCCCAAGTACTCGTTGATAAGCAGTTAAATGGCGGCTCGCTATGGTTAGTGCCAAATGAACTGTACTCACCAATTAAACAAGACGCAGTGTTACTTAAGCAAGGCAGTAACAATGCGGCCGCAAAACAATTTTTAGCTTATTTGCAAACAGAACAATCTAAGCAGCTAATTAGAGATTTTGGATACGACGTTAAGTAGCCAAATGGCAAAGGAGAGCTAAATGCCCGATATAACTGTGGTTTATCTAACGCTTAAGTTGGCCTGTGTTGTTACCTTGGTGTTACTGATTATTGCCACCCCATTGGCATGGTGGATGTCACAAACTCAATCACCTTTAAAGTCACTAATAGGGGCGATGTTTGCCTTGCCCTTGGTGTTACCGCCAACCGTGTTGGGTTTTTACCTGCTACTGCTGCTTGGGCCAAACGGCCCCTTAGGTAGCTTATCTGAGCAACTAGGAATAGGGAGATTGCCATTCACTTTTACCGGCATTGTGATTGCTTGTGTTGTGCATACCTTGCCGTTTGTAGTGCAGCCGATGCAAAACGCCTTTGAAGCGATCGGTAAACGACCTTTAGAGGTGGCTATGACATTACGCGCTAACTCTTGGCAAGTATTTTGGAAGGTCGCGTTTCCCCTCGCTAGACCGGGATTTTTTGCCGCTGCCATTTTAGGTTTTTGCCACACCATTGGTGAGTTTGGTGTTGTGCTAATGATTGGCGGCAATATTCCCGGTGAAACCCGAGTGATGTCGATAGAAATTTATAACCATGTTGAGGCATTAGAATATGGTCAAGCGCATTGGTTAGCTGGCGGAATGTTGCTGTTTTCGTTTGTTGCTTTGCTAATTATCTACAGCTTGAACGATTTTACGAAACAGAGGCTTAAACTATGTGCTTAGAATTTCAATTGCACAGCCAGCGTGATGACTTTACCTTGAACATTGAGCTTACTTTGCCCCAAACCGGTGTATCTGCTTTGTTTGGCCCTTCGGGTTCTGGTAAAACCTCGTGTTTACGCGCAATGGCTGGTTTAGATCGTTTTAGTGGTGGCTATTTTTCAGTTAATGGTGAGGTTTGGCAAGATGATAAGCAAGGGATCTATCTTGCTACTCATCAACGAGAAATTGGCTATGTATTCCAAGAAGCCAGCTTATTTCCGCATCTAAATGTAGAACAAAACTTGTTGTTTGGTCACCGCTTAACCTGTCCCAATAAACGAAAAGTAAGTATTAGCGATACCTGTGAATTACTGAGTATTTCGCACTTATTAACACGCAGGCCCAGTTGCTTATCGGGGGGGGAGCGTCAGCGCGTTGCAATTGCACGGGCCTTGCTAAGTTCACCTAAGTTATTGTTAATGGACGAACCTCTTTCGGCCTTAGACGCCACGCTAAAACATGAAATAATTCCCTACTTGGAAAGACTGCACCAACAGCTATCTATTCCGGTTGTGTATGTTAGCCACGATACAGAAGAAGTGGAGCGTTTAGCAGATTACATGGTGATATTGTCGGCTGGTGAGGTTGTGGAGCAATATTTCACTAAGGCTAAAAATAAGCAACATGTAAAGTTAGTTCCACGGCTTAAAGTTAGCTAGTTCAGAAACGGTATTTTTCGTTAGTGGCTTAAATGCGGGAATGTGTCTCGCTTAAACAAAAGGCTTATTTAACAATAAGCCTTTATCGGGGTAATGCTGGTTTATAGTTTGGCGGCGGCATCAAATACAATGTGGGTATATGCGCCTTCAGGTTGTTTTGTTATCACTGGCGTTGAATCGCTATCAAGCAGTATACTAACCGTGCGTTCAAAAGCAGCTGGCTCTAAATAACCAACACCTTTGTCGCTATTGCTCAGTAGTTTAGCCACTTCCTTAGCCATGCGAATCTGGTGGGCTTCGGTTTGCGCGCCAGTGTCGTCATATTCTAATACGATAAGGCCCGCATCTTCAGGGTTAGCTGCTGCCCACTCCCAGCCTTTTATGGTAGCTTTTAAGAATTTTGCATAAGCGTCTAATTTTTTTGGATCCTTTAAATTGTCTTCTAATACGTATAAGCCATCTTCTAACGTGGCAACGCCTTCTTCTTCGTATTTAAACAGCACTAACTCTTCTGGCGTTAAACCGCCATCGAGTACTTGACCGTACTCGTTGTAGGTCATCGTCGATACACAATCGGCTTGTCCTTGGAAGATAGGGTCTACATTGAAACCTTGCTTAAGCACGGTTACCCCGTCGGTCCCGCCTGTTGTAGAGTAACCTAATTTAGACATCCAACTTAGGAAGGGATATTCGTTACCGAAGAACCATACTCCTAGGGTTTTACCCGCGAAATCGGCTGGAGTGGCAATGCCGCTGTCTTTAAGACAGGTAAGCATCATGCCAGATTTACCGTAAATTTGACCAATATTCACTAGTGGCAGTCCTTTTTCACGTGTAGCCAAGGCGGAAGGTAGCCAGTCTACAACAATATCGGCACCGCCGCCGGCTAATACCTGAGCGGGGGCAATATCTGGCCCGCCGGGTTTAATGGTGAGATCGATGCCAAGGTCTTTATAGTAACCTTTATCTAAGGCCACGTAATAACCGGCAAACTGTGCCTGCGTTACCCACTTTAATTGTAGTGTTAGTTTTTCTGCAGCGCTGCTACTAAAACTAGCGGCTAATAGTGCTGCGCCTGATGCTAAAGAAAGTATCGTTTTTTTCATAGTTAAGTCCCTTTATATGACGAAGGTTAGAGCTTGTTTTAGTGTTACTTGTTTCCTCGGAATGAGGGGTGCCAAAATAGCAAGGATTTCTCGAGCAGGGCCAAAGCCCCATAACTTAATGAACCAGCAATAGCCGCGACCACAATGGTGGCCCAAACCATATCCATATTCATTCTTCCCACTTCAGTAGAAATACGAAAACCCATTCCCACAATGGGAGTGCCAAAGAACTCTGCCACAATTGCGCCAATCAACGCCAAAGTAGCGTTGAGTTTTAGCGCATTAAAAATAAACGGTAAGGCTTGTGGTAATTGGCTCTTGACGAAGGTTTGCGTTTTGCTTGCCGCATAGGTGTGCATTAAGTCTTTATGAATAGCATCGCAAGATTGTAATCCTGTTAGGCTATTGATGAACATGGGGAAGAAGGTCATTACTACAATTACGGCCGCCTTTGACTGCCAGTCGAAGCCGAACCACATGACCATTATTGGCGCAATTCCCACAATTGGAATGGCCGACATAAAGTTCCCCAGAGGCACTAATCCTCTGCGTAAAAAAGCGCTTTTAACTGCCCACTGGGCAACCACAAAGCCTGATAAGCAGCCGATGAAATAACCAGCCAATACAGCCTTTAAATAGGTTTGTTTAAAGTCTGCCCAAAGTATTGGTAGGTTGTTGATTAAGGCGTTAAAAATGGCGCTAGGTGCAGGTAGTAACACCGGTGAAATAGCATAACCCACAACAATACTCTGCCAAAACAGCAATAACATAAAGGCAAACAGACCGGGAATTAACGGCTTGATAACGGCTTGCTTGCTGGGGAGATGTTGGCACAATAGTGTTAGCCGAGTGAGTAAACAGCTGGCAGCAGCAGAACAGGCAATTAACAATAATAACCAAGCCGGATGTTGGTTGTAAAAACCGCTTTCGGCTTTAGTCAATAATACTAATTGGCACGCTAACACAGCCAGCAGTAATAAATTGATTAACGATTTAGGCATTGGCTAGCCCTCCACGGCGTTTAAGTAAGGCTCGTTCAGCAACACCAACTAACCAAACTAGCAAGGAACCGAGCAAAGCGGCCATAATTAGCGCGGCCCATATTTGCTCGGTTTGCCCGTAATAGGAACCACTGAGTAAACGAGCCCCCAGTCCGCCTTGTGCACCTGTTGGCAACTCGGCAACAATTGCGCCCACTAAGGCAGCGGCAATCGCTACTTTCAAACTGGCAAACAAATAGGGTTGAGCTGAATACCAACGTAGCTTCCAAAAGGTTTGTAAAGCGCTGGCGTTATAGGTGTACATAAGCTCTTGGTGCAGGGTATCTGAGGCGCGTAACCCTTTTACCATACCAATGGTGACGGGGAAGAATGACAAATACATTGAAATGATCGCTTTAGGAACAACACCGGTAATATTTAAGGCGCCCAATACCACCACAATAATTGGCGCGATAGCTAAAATAGGGATAGTTTGTGAAGCAATAACCCAGGGCATTAAGCTGGCATCAAGTGTTTTGCTGTGCACAATGCCTATGGCGATAACAATGCCTAAAATTGAACCCAATAAGAAACCTAGTAGGGTAGAGTTGAGTGTGATAAAGCTGTGAAAAACTAATGAGCGTTTTGAGCTAATCGAGCGTTCAAATACTGATTTTTTCAACTCCATGGCGACTTGATGTGGCGCTGGTAGCATTGGACGTTTTACCTGATAAGCTTGCTGCAAAACTTGGCTATAGGTCCAATCCTGTTTTTTGCGCTCAAGCGTATTAATAAGCTGATTGCCGTTCATGATCAAGGCCGCCAAATACCAAATACCGATAATGGCGACAACTAAGATCATTAACGAAAACCACTGGCTGTCTGTTAAGTATTTTTTCACGTTGCAGGCCTCCTAGGTGCTTAATCAATGGCATGATCATTGGCTAGAGCGTTACGAATTTCAGCGGCTAGCTCATGAAACGCTTTTTGATCGCGCAGCGCTAAGCTTTTTAAGCGCGGTAAAGGGCTTTCGATTACCTTAACAATACGCCCCGGACGCGGCGACATCACGACGATGTGGGTGGATAACAATACCGCTTCGGCGATAGAGTGGGTCACAAAGACAACGGTCTTCTTAGTTTCTTGCCAAATTCTTAGCAGCTCCATGTTCATGTGGTCTCGGGTTATTTCATCTAATGCACCAAAAGGTTCATCCATAAGCAATAATTCAGGATTAATACACAAGGCGCGAGCAATTGACGCACGTTGCTGCATGCCACCCGATAGTTGCCACGGAAACTTTTTGTGGAAGTCTTGTAGCCCTACCATTTTGAGATATTTGTCTATCTGCTTTTGTTGGTGCTCACCAGTTTGACCTGATATTTCCATGGGTAGGGCACAGTTTTGTGAAATAGTACGCCAAGGCAATAGACCCGGTGCTTGAAACACGTAGCCATATAGTCGGTTTAAGCGGGCATCTTTAGGGCTAGTTCCGTCTACTTTAATCTCGCCTGCAGTAGCCTGTTCCAAATCGGCGATTACCCGAAGTAGCGTAGTTTTACCGCAGCCTGATGGTCCAATAAAGGAAACGAAATCGCCTTCATTAACTTGTAGATTGATGTTTGAAAGAGCGTTTACAGGACCATCGTTGGTTTCAAACACTAAAGATAAGTCATTTACTGCGATCATCGAACGCCCGGTTTGGCTTTGTGCAGCGGTTTCTTCGCTGTCTATTGTTTGTTTTACAGCTAACATAAATGGTGTCTCTCCGTGACGATTTAGCAGACCCTATCGATTAACTGCTATGGGGGCGTTAACCGCGTTATATTTTTTTACCGCCTCAAAAATTGAAGGGAAAGCAGGGCGCTTGATATAACGGCCAGCGCCTTCGGTAACAAACAGTTCGCCGTCTTTAAACACCACTTTTCCTTGGCTAATCGTAATGTAAGGTGCTCCGGTTACAGTGCGACCCTCAAAGATGTTGAAGTCGATGTTTTGATGGTGAGTCTCGGCAGATAAGGTATGCGTTTTTTGTGGATCCCAAATAACAATATCGGCATCGGCCCCCTCTGCAATGCAGCCTTTTTGGGGGTAAAGGTTGAAAATTTTGGCACTATTGGTGGAGGTAACGGCCACAAACTCTTGTTCGCTTAAGCGGCCTTTGTTTACCCCCGAATCCCACATGACCATCATTCGGTCTTCTACACCAGCGGTGCCATTGGGGATTTTGCTAAAATCATCTTTACCCATGGCTTTTTGATCAGCACAGAAACAGCAGTGGTCGGTAGCTGTAGTTTGCAGAGTACCGCCTTGCAAGGCTTTCCAAAGCACGTCTTGATGGCCTTTAGGACGGAATGGCGGGCTCATAACGTGAGCTGCAGCCGCTGTCCAATCGCTTTGCCGGTAAACGCTTTCGTCTAACTCTAGGTGGCCAGCCAAAACCTCGCCGTAAACCCGCTGTCCTTCGTGCCGAGCGCGAGCAATTTCATCTACTGCTTCTTTACAGGAGACATGTACCAAATAAAGAGGCACCCCAAGTGATTGAGCAATCCGAATTGCGCGGTTGGCCGCTTCACCTTCTACTTCACTAGGGCGTGACAAAGGATGGGCTTCGGGACCAGTTAAGCCAGCAGCCAGTAGTTTTTTTTGTAAATGATCAACCAGTTCACCGTTTTCGGCATGAACTGTAGGCATGGCACCTAACTCTAAACAACGGTTAAAGCTGTTCACTAAGGTTTCATCTTCAGCCATGATGGCGTTTTTATAGGCCATAAAATGCTTAAAGCTGTTAACCCCTTCTTCTTTTACTAAGGTTTCCATGTCTTGGTAAACGCTGTCGTCCCACCAAGTAACGGCAACGTGGAAGGAATAGTCGGCTACCGAGCGAGAAGCCCAATCTTTCCAAGTGTGAAAGGCTTCCATTAAGGGTTGTTGAGGACTAGGAATAACAAAATCGATAATCATGGTTGTGCCACCAGCTAAGCCTGCTGCTGTACCGCTAAAGAAATCTTCACTGGCCACAGTGCCCATAAATGGCAATTGCATGTGAGTATGTGGATCAATCCCACCAGGCATGACTAGCTTACCGCTAGCATCGATCTGTTCCGCATCACCGGGAACGGGTAAATTTTGGCCGATGGCGATAATCTTACCGTTTTCACAATATACGTCGGCGTAGATACTTTGGTCTGCGTTGACTACCTTGCCACCCTTAATCAATACACTCATCGCTAATTCACTCCATTATTTGATGTGTCAGAGTTTCACTGATTCATGCTCAGGCTTGCCAAATCAGTTGCGTTTAAAAGCTGTTGTTTATGCTAATGCAATAGATTGACCAACTGGACAGCTATAGGTCGATTTTTCATTTAAAGCCCATAAAGTCGGGGGCTGTTGGTGTTAACTTGGTGTTTAACAAGGCATGGAGGGGTTTAGTTAACGCGCCAAATAAGGGCGGGAAATCACTAGATTAGTGCACAAAAATTAGCCAGTAGCGTAATGAATGCAAATAAAGCCAATCACCGATTGGCTTGCGTTAAAAATATTTCTTTTATATTCATGTGGTTATATTTAGCTTTGCGCATGGTTGTCCGCGTGGTCAGGACTTTGCATGGTGGGAAGCACTAGGCGGCTGTCTTATTTTATGGGCAAGCAAAAGCCGATATTGGGTGATAGGAGAATAGAATGGGTACTTTGCAGATAAACAGTAATCGTTTATGGAATAGCCTAATGGAAATGGCAAAGATAGGTGCAACAGATAAAGGTGGCTGTAAACGTTTAGCGTTGACCGATTTAGACAAGCAAGGCCGCGAACTGTATATCAAGTGGGCCGAAGATGCAGGCTGTAGCGTTGAGGTCGATGCCATTGGTAACATCATGTGTACTCGTCCTGGCGAAGATATGAGCCTTGCGCCGGTTGGCACTGGTAGTCACTTAGATACACAACCTACCGGCGGCAAGTTCGACGGAGTATTTGGTGTATTAGCTGGCCTTGAAGTAGTGCGTTCATTAAATGATCAGAACATTAAAACCAAACATCCAATCGAGATTTCGGTGTGGACCAACGAAGAAGGCTCGCGTTTTGCTCCTGCCATGATGGGGTCGGGTGTGGTATCAGGCCGTTTTGGCCTGCAAGAGATTTTAGATACTACTGATGTCGATGGTTTACGCTTGGGTGATGAGTTACAACGAATTGGCTTTGCCGGGGAACGGCCTGTGACTGGACGTAGGTTTCATGCTTTTTTTGAAACTCACATTGAGCAGGGCCCATATTTAGAGGCCGAGAATAAGCAAATTGGTGTAGTAACCGGCGGTCAGGGGCAGCGTTGGTATAACGCCACCCTTATTGGGCGTGAGTCACACGCAGGTACCACCCCAATGCATCTACGCTGTGACGCGCTATTGGCCAGTACTCAATTAATTCAAAAAATCGAAGAGATTGCCAAAGCGCATGCGCCCGGTTGTGGCACCGTAGGCTTTATGCAGGTGGTGCCTAATTCACGCAACACCATTCCAGGTAAAATAGAGATGAGCATTGATTTGCGTCATCCGCAAGATGCTCAATTAACTTCAATGGATAAAGCCTTAAGTGTAGCGATTAACGACATAGAGGCAGCTACAGGGGTTACCATAGAGCTAGACCCATTTTGGTATTATGAGCCTATTTATTTTGACGAAACTTGCGTTAACGCTGTGCGTAAAGCAGCAATTGATTTGGGTTATAGCAACATGGATATTATCGCAGGCGCAGGGCATGATGCTTGCTATATTTCTGACATTGCGCCCACTAGTATGATTTTTACCCCTTGTTTAAATGGTATTAGTCATAATGAAATAGAAAGCACCACCCAACAAGAGTGCGAGGCTGGTTGTTCAGTACTATTAAATGCGATAGTCACCATGGCAGAGCAGGTAAATCAAGTAGAAACGGCAGAATTGACCGCCACCAAATAACCTAGAAACGACTAAAGCGATAATTAAGGTTGTCGCTTTAGAATAATTTTATTCCGCAACCTCTTATTACCATTCGGGTTAGCAGTTCTGCGCCTGCTTCATAGTCGCTATCATCTAAGCTGGATTTTTCTAACATCATACTGCACTGCAGCGCATGGTCGGCGTAAGCCTGAGTGGAAGACCATAGCATAAAGAGTAGATGTTCTGGATTGATAGGTTCCATCCATTGCTTAGCTATCCACTCGCGAAATACCTGACAGGTTTTATCAAATTGTTGTTTGAGATCGGTTGCTAGCTGTTCTTTAAGGTAGGGCGCGCCATGGAGGATTTCTGCGGCGAAAATCCGCGAGGCATTTGGATGCTCTTTAGACATTTTAATCTTTTGCAGTATGTAATTACGCAAAGCTACGTTTGGATGCTGTTCGGCTGTCATCTCATCCATGTGGCTCATCCACAAGACTAATAAGCGGCTTAATACTCCTTTATATAAGGCTTCTTTAGTTTTAAAGTAATACAACACATTGGCCTTTGGTAGATTAACCTTGCTAGCAATGGCCGCAATGGTTGTACCCGAATAGCCATTTTCCCCAAATAACTGTTCAGCCGCCGCTAGAATTTGCCCCAGATTATCCTTACGAATGTCGGCCAATTTGCGACGTTTAACGCTACTTACAGTTGCTTTGTTCATGGTTAAGTTCTTCTCGCTCCTTGATCGTTGCACAAACATGTGGCCAAGCGCTTTAAAACTGGGCAAGGTGCGCTTGATGTCACTCTCAAAGCATACCGTCTATTTGAACGATGTGTAATAGAAATAATTTTTTTGTTTTTTATTTATCTAAAATTATACATGTTTTTCATAAGGTTAAGATTGAATCAATAGTTTAAAGTTAACCTTCTGACCGAGCGGTCAGATCGTGGTATGAGCTTTGCTTTATTTTTAAACAATCAGAGATTGTAGTCTCGGTATTATAAAAATAGGGAGATCCCATGGTGATGAGTATGGAGATGCCGCAAGGCTATTCACAACAACAGTTAGCCCTTGATCAAATGTTCAAGGATATTAATCCTGCACTTAGTGCCCGCCAAGCTGGTATAGAAAGTTCGCGCTGTTATTATTGCTACGATGCGCCTTGTGTTACCGCTTGCCCTTCAAAAATCAATATTCCAAGTTTTATTGCCAGTATTCATGCTGATGATTTAACCGGTGCCGCTAAAACGATTTATTCAGAAAACATAATGGGAGGCAGTTGTGCAAGGGTTTGCCCAACAGAAATTTTGTGTGAGCAGGCTTGTGTGCGTAATAAAGAACAAGAAAAAGCACCAGTAAAAATTGGCTTATTACAACGCCATGCCACCGATAACGCCCAGTTTGTAGGTCACCCCTTTAAGCGTGCTGCCGCTACCGGCAAAACTATTGCCGTGGTAGGGGCTGGCCCTGCTGGTTTAAGTTGTGCGCATCGCTTAGCGCTTCTGGGGAACGAGGTGGAAATATTTGAGGCAGCGGATAAGCCCGGTGGCCTAAACGAATATGGTATCGCCAAATACAAACTAACCGATAACTTTGCGCAAAAAGAAGTGGAATTTATTTTGGGCATTGGTGGTATTACTTTGCATACCAATAAGGCTTTAGGCAAAGACGTTAGTTTGCAACAGCTAAAAGACCAATTTGATGCGGTATTTTTAGCCATAGGCTTGCAGGACGTACCTTGCTTAAAGTTAGTTAACGAAAGCCATCCACACATATTAAACGCAGTGGATTACATTAAAGAGTTGCGCCAAGCCACAGATATTAGTGAGCTTGATGTGCCTAAAGATAGCGCAGTAGTGATTGGTGCAGGAAATACGGCTATCGATATGGCCTGTCAGCTCAAACGCTTAGGTACCGAAGAGGTGACGCTAGTTTATCGTCGTGGAACAGAGCACATGAGTGCCACCGTTCACGAGCAACAAATTGCCAAAGACCATGAAGTAAGAATTAAAACTTGGGCGCGTCCTGAGCAGATAAATTTAGATGATGACGGCTCACTAAGAAGTTTAACTTTTCGCAAAACCTACAGTGACAATGGTCAGTTAAAAGACAGCGAAGAAAGCTTTGAGATTAATTGTTCAGCGGTATTCAAAGCGGTAGGGCAGAAGTTTGCTTATCCCCAAGCGGAGCAAATAATTCCTACCATCAGTAACGGCAAAATTGCTACTTTTGGTCAGCAAGTGACTAGCATAGATGGCGTTTATGCAGGAGGAGACTGCACCAGTGAAGGACAAGATCTTACAGTGGAAGCTGTTCAGCAAGGCAAACTCGCAGCCTTAGCCATTCATCATCAACTTAGTCAGGAGGCTTAATTATGGCCGATTTATCTATCGAATTTGCAGGAATTAAGTCACCCAACCCATTTTGGTTAGCGTCTGCGCCACCTACCGACAAAGCTTACAATGTTGAGCGCGCTTTTGAGGCGGGTTGGGGCGGCGTGGTATGGAAAACCCTTGGCGAAGATCCTGCAGCGGTAAACGTATCTTCACGCTATTCAGCGATTTACGACAATAATGGAGAAGTATCTGGCTTTAACAATATTGAACTGATTACCGACCGAAGCCTAGAAGTTAATTTAAAAGAAATTGAAGCAGTTAAAAAAGCTTGGCCCGATCGCGCATTAGTAGTGTCGCTGATGGTGCCTTGCGAAGAGGAATCGTGGAAGAAGATAGTTAAGTTAGTTGAACAAACAGGCGCCGACGGTTTAGAGCTAAACTTTGGTTGTCCTCATGGGATGCCTGAGCGTGGTATGGGGGCGGCTGTAGGGCAGGTGCCTGAATATGTAGAAATGGTCACTCGATGGTGCAAAACCTACAGCAAACTGCCAGTGATTGTAAAACTTACGCCTAATATTACTGACATTCGTTTCTCAGCTCGCGCTGCTAAGCGGGGCGGCGCCGATGCCGTTTCGGCGATTAATACCATTAACTCAATTACTGGGATTGATTTAGACCAAATGTCTGCTCGCCCAATGGTAGATGGTAAAAGTACCCACGGCGGATACTGTGGACCAGCGGTAAAACCTATTGCCCTGAATATGGTGGCTGAAATTGCCCGTGATCCCGAAACTGCAGGATTACCCATTTCTGGCATAGGCGGCATCGGCAATTGGCGTGACGCAGCGGAGTTTATTTCCCTGGGTTCAGGCAGTGTACAAGTGTGTACTGCAGCAATGATTTATGGTTTTAGGATCGTCACCGAGATGCAACAAGGCTTGTCTAACTGGATGGACAGTAAGGGCTATAAAAAAATTTCTGACTTCCAAGGTTTGGCTGTGCCAAATACCACCGACTGGAAGTATTTAAACATGAACTACAAAGTGGTGGCCGACATCGACAATGATAAGTGTATTGGCTGCGGGCGTTGTTACATTGCTTGTGAAGATACCTCTCACCAAGCCATTGACCGTAAAGTTCGCGAAGACGGCAGTGTGGCCTTTGAAGTGATTGAAGACAAATGTGTGGGTTGTAATCTTTGTCAGATCACCTGTCCGGTGGATAGCTGCATTAAGATGGAGCAAAAAGATGCCGATAAACCTTATATGAACTGGACTCAAGACCCACGTAATCCTTACAAAGATGCTTCTTAAAAAGCAATTAGGCTTGCTCTGCTATGCGGGGCAAGCTAACAACAAGGAGAGATTACAGTGATCACAAGGTACAGTAATAAACCGGTGGCTTACGCGTTTTTAAAAATATTGGGGAACTTACCAATAGAGTTGGTATTCGCGAGTGGATTTGAACCACCGACCCCTACCATGTCAAGGTAGTGCTCTAACCAACTGAGCTACGCGAATATCGTTTTAGATTTTGGTACAACCGAGTGGATTCGAACCACCGACCCCCACCATGTCAAGGTGGTGCTCTAACCAACTGAGCTACGGTTGTATAGTGAGGTTTTAGCCTACGCGGAGAAAGGTACTGTAACTGCAGGCATGCGTCAACTGCTGATAATGATTATGCGAACTGAATGTTCAATGATTAAACAGTGCTTCTGTAATTAGCATAAACAAACTCAAAAGCATGAAAAGATGTTGCCTTAAACTTACGTGCAGCTATCAAGTATTTGCATCCATTGTTTTACGTGTTTGCGGTTAGCCTGTTTAAATTCTAAATGTATAGAGTTTACGCGTACTAATAGTTCGGCGTGTGACTGCTGCATTAGTGGAGACAAAGAATTTAAAACAGCATTGGCACTTTGATCGAGCTCGGCAAGATAGTCTTGCACCTTTACTGTATAAACCTTAGTTAGAATGTTACGTAAGATATCGTAATCGGCTTTGCTTTCTTGGCAGGAGAATTGACGAGCATCTAGCGCCATGGTGACCTTGTTTAACCAGGCACTAGTTGCATTAAGCTCTTGAAGGAGAGCCAAAATACTTGCGCCTTTTTGCAGCTTTTCACTTAACTGCAGAAGTTGTTTCTTGTTTATGCTGTGGCTGGTGACCAGCTCACCGTGTATGTGGCTCAACTCTGTTAAGTTTGTAGCAAGCGCTCTGTAGGAAGGAAGCGGATTTTTGCCAATAGCTTGTTGGCTAGACCACAAGTGCCTAATGCTTAGTTCGTTAACCAAAAAGTTGTGCCAGTAAACATTAATTGCTGCACGTTTTGTAACTAGTATGTGTTGTAGCGAGGCTTTTAGCTGAGGCTCAAGGTGGTTGTTGGCCAAGCAAGTTTGTAGCCCGGTTATCAAATCAATATGCCAAACCAGTGTGTAGTCGGCACTAGCATGTTTACCTAAGCTCGAATTCTTCTCGAAAACCAGTTGGTCTAATCCGCAGTGTTTAAGGGTAATGCTGTCTAGCAGTGATAGTGATAACTCTGGCTCTTTTTTTAAGTAGCTCCGCCAATAAACTTGCGGAAGTGATTCGGTTTGGTTCGGAGCCTTTATTGAAATGGAAAGCACTCTATTTAACCTAGCGCTATAATCTTGAAAAAGCCGCTCACTAAGCGGCTTTTGCCAATAAATTAGCCCATAAGAAAATGCACCTATACCCAGTGCTAATAATGAGTAAACAACACGCTGTTTTTTGCTCATGCTTCCTTGTTTATTAAGTGAAGTTTGTCTGGGTTATTGCTCGCCCAAATTAGTCGCCAGCACAAGCCAATAGCGCAGGCAGTTAGTGCTAGTACTATGGCTATCCAAAAACCGATCACTCCCATTGGCTCTTCGGTTAAATAATCGGTAAATGTAAGTATAGATCCAACACCTAAACCAATTGGCCAAAAACTAATTAGGGTAACGATTAAAATGAAACGAGTATCTTGATAACCCCTAAGCGCACCGGCACAACATACCTGCATTGAATCTGATAGCTGATAGGTGGCCGCTAACAAAAATAGTGGGGCTGCAATGGCAGCTACGGTGGTGTTTTCCGTGTACCAAGCGATAATGTCGTGACGAAATACGATAGTCGCAGTAGCTATAAACAAGGTAATGATAATGGAAAGAATAATTCCGCTATAGGCGCATACTTGCGCTTTATCTAGCGACTTTTCACCCATAAAATTGCCAACACGAATAGTAAGCGCGATGCCAATGCTTAATGGCAACATAAATACCATTGAGGTGAAGTTAAGCGCAATCTGGTGAGCTGCCACAATGTCTGCGCCAAGTGGCGATAACAGCAAAGCAATCATAGAGAACAGCGTTACTTCAAAGAATATGGCGCCGCCAATTGGCAAACCTAATTTGAATATTCGCGATACGATTGGCCAATCAATCCCTTGATATCGTTCAAACAAGTTAAGCGGTAACAAGGTTCTACTTCTGGTAGCGTAAATCAGCATGGCTACAGCCATAAACCAATTAACCATTGCCGTGGCAACACCACAGCCAGCGCCACCGAGTTTTGGCATGCCAAACAAACCATTAATAAAGATGTAGTTTATCGGAATGTTTATTAGCAAGCCCATTATGCCAATCATCATAATGGCTTTAATGTTTGAGCAGGCCTCGTTCACTCCTCGCAATACCTGGTATAAAGAAAAAGCAGGCAATCCAAAACTAACAAAATACAAGTATTGCTTTGTTAGACCAACTAACTGCTCTTCGACATCCATAATGTTAAAAACATTAGGCGCAAACCATAAAATGGCCCAAGCAGCAGCGGCAAGAAACATTGAAATCACCAATGCTTGGCGAAATATGTTTCCGCCCTTATGTGCTTGTTTAGCGCCAATTTGATAGGCAACTAGAGGCGTAACAGCCATTAATATGCCTTGTAGTAACAAAATAATTGGGTTAAAAAAGCTAGCGGCAACAGCCACAGCGGCTAAATCGGTAGGGCTTACCGAGCCGGCCATAATTGTATCAACAAAACTCATACCGGTTATGGTAAGTTGAGCAACTACAATTGGCCCTGCTAGCCGCAGTATGGCAAAACACTCTTTGGAAAATCGTTGTTTAAAACCCAGGAAAAAATGCTTCATGTTCACCGGAATTGTTCAGAATAAAAGAAAAGTAGTCAAAGTCGAGTTATCACCAGGATTCATGCGGCTCTGGATTGATTTAGCGGATACCGAAGGCTTGAAAGTAGGCGCTAGTGTGGCCGTAAACGGAACCTGTTTAACGGTGGTAAACATTAGCGAACAAGGTGTTCAATTCGACTTGATTCAAGAAACGCTAAGTCTAACAAACTTAGGCACAATAAAAGAAGGGGATTTAGTAAATATTGAACGCGCAGCGAAGGTAGGGGACGAAATCGGTGGTCATCTTGTCTCTGGCCATATTCATAGTACTGCTAAAATAATTGAGTTGTTACCAACAGAAAACAACTTAGCGATTCATCTAGCCTTAGATAAGGCGTGGCGCGACTATGTTATCTATAAGGGCTTTGTGTGTGTTGATGGCGCCAGTTTAACGGTTGGAAAATTGAGTGAGCAGGGGTTCTGGCTGCACATTATTCCCGAAACCTTGCGGGTTACTACTCTAGGTGACAAGCAACTAGGTGATTTAGTGAATATTGAAATAGACAGCGCAACTCAGACAGCGATTGATACCATCAAAAACTTAGCGGCAAGCGGTGACTTGAAACGCTGGTTAAGTTAAAAGTACTGCTCGTCGTCGGCGTCTACAAAGGCCAATAATTTATCGTTGCTTTCATCAAGCTGTAAACGGCAATGTATTGGGTTACAACATACTCGACAGTCTTCATAAAAGTCTTGGTCACCGTTACTCGCATCCAAAATAAGGGGGGTGTGGTGACCGCAAGTTGGGCAAGAAATCATTTTTTCGACATAGTTTTTCATAACAACTACTCCAATATGTCCACTGTCTAATTATGGTTCAAAATGGTTAGTTCAACGAGTATCAAGATCAATAAACCATAAGCTATTGAAGTTATCTGCTCAGACCTTTAATATTGCCCATCTTTTAAGTGCATTAAGTACTCAATTTTATCGACTAAATCATGTGATGTTTGGTAGGCATCACCACTGTATGAGCAAGGATAAATATGCCAGTTATTACTCTTCCTGACGGTAGTCAACGTCAATTCGAAAACCCAGTTTCAACTATGGATATCGCAGCCGATATCGGCCCAGGCTTAGCTAAAGCGTGTATTGCTGGCCGTGTAAACGGTGAACGTGTAGATGCCTGTGAACTTATATCTGAAGATGCTCAAGTAGCGATTATCACCGCTAAAGACGAAGATGGTTTAGAAATCATTCGTCACTCTTGTGCTCACTTATTGGGTCATGCCATTAAGCAAATGTGGCCTGAAACTAAAATGGCTATTGGTCCTACTATTGATAATGGCTTTTACTACGATATTGATTTAGAGCATTCGCTTACTCAAGAAGATATTGAAAACCTTGAAAAACGCATGAAAGCCCTGGCTAAAACTAACTACGATGTAGTTAAAAAGACAGTGCCTCTAGCGGAAGCCAAAGCGGTATTCGAACAACGCGAAGAACCTTACAAGCTTGAGATTATTGAAGGTATTGAGGCGAGTGCTACTCCTGGGCTTTACCATCACGAAGAATACGTAGATATGTGTCGCGGTCCACACGTACCTAACATGAAGTTCTGTCATCACTTTAAATTGATGAAGGTAGCTGGGGCATATTGGCGTGGCGATAGCAAAAACAAAATGTTGCAACGTGTATATGGCACCGCATGGGCAGATAAAAAACAACTAGCTGCATACTTAAAACGTCTTGAAGAAGCCGCTAAGCGCGACCACCGTAAAATTGGTAAGCAGCTAGACCTTTACCACATGCAAGAAGAAGCCCCAGGTATGGTGTTCTGGCATGACTCTGGTTGGACGATTTTTCGTCAGTTAGAAACTTATGTTCGTGAGCAGTTAACTAAGTACGATTATCAAGAAGTAAAAGCACCACAAATTATGGACCGTAGTTTGTGGGAGCAATCTGGGCACTGGGATAAGTATTCAGATGCAATGTTTACTACTCAGTCAGAAAGCCGTGAATACGCGGTTAAGCCAATGAACTGTCCGGGTCATATTCAAATCTTTAACCAAGGGTTGAAGTCTTACCGTGACCTTCCATTGCGCATGGCTGAGTTTGGTTCTTGTCACCGTAACGAACCATCTGGTTCTTTACATGGTTTGATGCGTGTGCGTGGCTTTACTCAAGATGATGCACACATCTTCTGTACTGAAGACCAAATTCAAGATGAAGTTGCTTCGTGTATCGACATGGTTTACGAAACATACAAAACCTTTGGCTTTGAAGAAATTGAAGTGAAACTTTCTACTCGTCCAGAACAGCGAGTAGGTGACGACGAAACTTGGGATAAATCTGAAAAAGCCTTGGCTGATGCATTAGCATCAAAAGGTATCGAATTTTCTTATTTGCCGGGTGAAGGTGCGTTTTACGGCCCTAAAATTGAATTCACACTTCACGACTGCCTAGATAGAGCATGGCAATGTGGTACTGTTCAGTTAGATTTCTCAATGCCAGGTCGTTTGTCTGCCTCGTTTGTTGGAGAAGACAATGAACGCCATGTACCGGTAATGATTCACCGAGCCATTTTAGGTTCACTTGAACGCTTTATTGGTATTTTGACAGAGGAATATTCTGGTTTCTTCCCAACTTGGTTAGCACCTCGACAGGTTGTTGTCATGAATATTACTGATAAACAGGCTGATTTTGTCCATCAAGTAGTAAAAAAATTAAATAAACAGGGCATTAGAGCCATTGCGGACTTGAGAAATGAGAAGATAGGCTTTAAAATCCGCGAACATACTCTAAAGCGTATTCCTTATTTGTTAGTTGTCGGCGATAAAGAAGTCGAAAGTAATGAGGTTGCGGTTAGAACTCGTAAGGGTGATGACTTAGGGAAATTTGCAGTAGACAAGTTTGTTGAGCAAGTTAAGCAAGAAATCATCAATCGTGACAATAATTGTATTGAGGTATAAATTATAAAAACCGGAAGACGTGGTCAGCAACAAGCTGCAAGAGCACATAAGATAAATGAAGAAATTCAAGCTCAAGAAGTACGCCTTAATGGCTTAGATGGCGAGTCCATTGGCATTGTAAGTTTGAATGAAGCGCTAAACATTGCCGAAGAGTCTGGCGTAGATTTAGTTGAAATTAGTCCGAATGCTGAACCACCTGTTTGTCGGGTCATGGATTACGGTAAGTTCATTTACGAAAAGAGTAAATCTGTAAAAGAACAGAAGAAGAAGCAAAAACAGATCCAGGTTAAGGAAATAAAATTCCGACCAGGAACTGACGAAGGCGACTATCAGGTAAAACTACGCAACCTGGTTCGCTTTCTAGAAGAGGGTAATAAAGCTAAAGTAACGCTACGTTTCCGTGGTCGTGAAATGGCACACCAAAGCTTAGGCTTTGATCTTTTAAATCGCATTAAAGGTGATTTAGAAGAGCTAGCAGTTGTGGAAGCTTTTCCAAAAATGGAAGGTCGCCAAGCTGTTATGGTGTTAGGCCCTAAAAAGAAGTAACTAAGGCATCCAAGTAACAAGCAGCTTACTTTAACGAGTAAGCTGTTTTTGTTCGCCTTTAGTTATATGTTGTTAAACTCGCAATGCGGAGTGCATGTAAATGCCAAAAATGAAATCGAACAAAGGCGCAGCTAAGCGCTTTAAGAAAACTGCTTCTGGTGGTTTTAAATACAAACAAGCTGGTCTTCGTCACATCCTGACTAAGCGCCGTACTAAGGTAAAACGTCACCTTCGTCCGAAGGGTATGATTGCTGCATCTGATGTTGCATCAATTGTTCGCATGTTGCCGTACGCATAAGTTTAGAGGAAATTAAGAATGGCCAGAGTTAAACGCGGTGTACAAGCACGTGCACGTCATAAGAAAGTCTTAAAACAAGCCAAAGGTTACTACGGAGCACGTTCACGTGTTTATCGCGTAGCCTTCCAAGCGGTAATTAAAGCGGGTCAATACGCTTACCGTGACCGTCGTCAGCGTAAACGTCAATTCCGTCAACTATGGATTGCACGTATTAATGCTGCTTCTCGTCAAAATGGTTTGTCTTACAGCCGTTTCATTGACGGACTTAAAAAAGCATCTATCGAAATCGATCGTAAGATCCTAGCTGATATTGCTGTTTTTGATAAAGCAGCATTCACAGTATTGGTAGAAAAAGCAAAAGCTGCTTTATAAGTTTTATCAAGTTTGTAAAAAGGGAGCTTAGGCTCCCTTTTTTTATTACCATTTTTTCAACAAATTTGGCCTTAATCTCAGCAGTTTAAAGCATCAACTTCCATTACATTTTAGCGTCTGCTCAAATACCCAACAAACTCCTATAAAAATCCTTAGCAAACAAGCTTCCGCGCTAGCCATCAGCGACTCATTAAAGTACTATTTCCGGTCTTATTAAATACTAAAAATCAGCCGTTCCCTTGGTGGAATATGAGGAAATCATGCTAGATCTTGATGCGCTAATCAATCAGGCGAAGACTCACATAGAAGCAGCTTCTGCGATTAACGAACTCGATACCGTTCGCGTAGAATACCTAGGTAAAAAAGGGTTAATGACTAAACAGCTACAGGGACTTGGCAAATTATCGCCTGAAGAGCGTCCTCAAGCTGGTCAACTTATTAACCAAGCTAAACAAGCTATCCAAGAAGCATTGAATCAAAAGCGTGAATTATTGGTTCAACAAGAATTAAACGCAAAATTGGCGGCGGAAACCGTTGATGTAACGCTACCAGGTCGTACCGATGAGATTGGTGGTTTACATCCTGTTACTCGAACAATTGAACGTATTCAAACGTTTTTTGGCGAGTTAGGTTTTCAGGTTAAATCTGGCCCAGAAATCGAAGATGGTTTCCATAACTTTGATGCACTGAATATTCCCGAGCATCACCCAGCACGTGCTGACCACGATACTTTTTATTTTAATCCCGATTTGGTATTACGCACCCAAACTTCTGGTGTACAAATCCGAACCATGGAAACCGAAAAGCCGCCAATCAGAATTATTTCTCCTGGCCGCGTATACCGCAACGATTACGACCAAACGCATACGCCTATGTTCCATCAGGTTGAAGGTTTGATGGTAGACAAGAATGTTAACTTCACCGAGTTAAAAGGCGTGTTGTACGATTTCTTGCAAAACTTTTTTGAAGAAGACATGCAAGTGCGTTTTCGTCCGTCATATTTCCCGTTTACCGAAACATCCGCTGAAGTTGATGTACTAGGTAAGAATGGTTGGTTGGAAGTTTTGGGCTGTGGCATGGTGCACCCAAATGTATTACGCGCAGTAAATATTGACCCTGAAGAGTACACTGGCTTTGCCTTTGGCATGGGTGTAGAGCGTTTAACCATGTTGCGCTACGGCGTTAACGATTTACGTTCATTCTTCGAAAACGATTTACGTTTCCTAAAACAATTTAATTAAGGGTTAATTGAGATGAAATTTAGTGAATCCTGGCTAAGAGAGTGGGTTAACCCTAGTAATTCTCGCGACGAGTTAGCAGAACAAATTACTATGGCCGGCCTGGAAGTTGATGGCATAGAGCCAGTAGCGGCTGATTTTAACGGTGTAGTTATTGGCGAAGTGGTTGAATGTGGCCAACATCCCGATGCAGATAAACTTCGTGTTACCAAAATCAATATTGGCGCTGAAGAGTTGCTTGATATTGTATGTGGCGCACCAAACTGCCGACAAGGTCTAAAAGTAGCCGTTGCAACTGTTGGAGCAGTATTACCGGGCGACTTTAAAATCAAAAAAGCGAAGTTACGTGGGCAGCCCTCTCATGGCATGCTTTGCGCCTACAGCGAACTGGGCATTAGTGACGAATCCGACGGTATTATGGAATTGCCTAGTGATGCTCCAATCGGTACCGATTTACGTGACTACTTAAAGCTAGATGATGTAATCATTGAAGTAGATTTAACGCCTAACCGCGCAGATTGTTTAAGCCTACGAGGTTTAGCGCGAGAAGTTGGTGTACTAAATCAGTTAGACGTAGCAGAACCACAATGGCAAAACGCTGAAGTAACAATTAACGACACGTTTACAGTAAATGTTGAAGCTACCGAACAATGCCCACGTTATTTAGGTCGTGTAATTAAAGGCGTAAATGTAAAAGCAGCAACACCGCTATGGATGCAAGAGCGCCTGCGCCGCAGTGGCATTCGCTCAATCGATCCGGTTGTAGATATCACCAATTACGTGTTAGTTGAGCAAGGGCAACCTATGCATGCCTTTGATTTAGCTAAACTAACAGGCTCTATTGATGTACGTTTAGCTAACGATGGTGAAAAGCTGGTTTTACTCGACGGTAATGAAGTTGAGCTTAAAGAAAACACCTTAGCTATTTGTGACCAAACTGGTCCAATTGCAATGGCGGGGATTTTTGGTGGCGAGAAAACTGGTGTAACTGAAACTAGCCAAGACATTTTCTTAGAGTGTGCTTTCTTCAGTAAATTGGCGATTACCGGTAGAGCGAGACAGTATGGTTTGCATACAGACTCATCACACCGTTATGAGCGAGGCGTAGATTACCAACTACAAAACCAAGCTATTGAGCGCGCTACTCAACTTCTTGTTGAAATTTGTGGCGGTGAAGTTGGCCCTGTTGTTGAGTCTGGTGACCAAACTAAATTACCTAAAGCGAAGACAATTACTCTACGCCACGCGCGCTTGGAAAAAGTTGTTGGTTATAACTTTGCTAAACAGCAAGTTAGTGAAATCCTCACTCGCTTAGGTATGTCGGTAACAGAAACAGAACAAGGTTGGGATGCGACAGCGCCTAGCTATCGTTTTGATATGGATATTGAAGAAGACCTAATCGAAGAAGTTGCTCGTATTTACGGTTACAACAACATTCCAAATGTTTCTCCAGTTGCTTCATTAAAAATGAGTCAACATCAAGAAATTGAGCTGCCAGCAACAAAATTACGTCAGCTACTTTGCGCCCGCGGCTACCAAGAAGCAGTGACTTACAGCTTTGTAGACCCTAAGCGTCAACAACTGTTGCACCCACAGCAACAAACAATGGTATTGCCACACCCAATTTCTGTAGAAATGTCGGTAATGCGCTTAAGTTTATTGACCGGATTGTTAGACACGGTTTCTTACAACCAAAAGCGTCAGCAATCTCGTGTTCGAGTATTTGAGTCCGGTTTACGTTTTGTTCCTGACCAAAATGCCGAAAATGGTGTTAGCCAAACACCAATGCTTGCAGGTGTAATTAGTGGTAATGCTAATCAAGAAGCTTGGAACAGCACTGAACGAGAACTCGATTTCTTCGATATCAAAGGTGATGTAGAAGCGCTGATTCAACAAACTGTTGATGCAGATTCTTTTAGCTTTGAAGCCACCCAGAACCCAGCGCTACATCCTGGGCAAGCGGCAAACATTTTGCGCAACGGAGAAGTGGTTGGTTACGTTGGTGCTTTGCATCCTCAGCATCTTAAAGCATTTGGCTTGAGTGGTAAGATATTTGTGTTCGAATTGGTATTAGCCGCCGTTACTCAGCGTAAATTACCAGATGCCCAGCCAGTTTCTAAGTTCCCGGCTAACCGTCGCGACCTTGCTTTATTGGTATCGCAACAGGTAAAAGCTAGCGATTTATTAAATTGCATTAAGAAAGTTGGCGGAAATCAATTAGTTGGCGTAAACTTATTCGATGTATACAAAGGGAAAGGCATTGCAGACGATATGCAAAGTATTGCGATCAGTTTAACCTTGCAAGAGCAAAGCCGTACCCTAGAAGAAAAAGAGATTGCCGCTACAGTTGATAGCATTGTAGAGGCGTTACGTACAGAGTTTGACGCATCCTTGAGGGACTAGTTATGGCATTAACTAAAGCTGACCTGGCAGAAAATTTATTTGAAAACTTAGGCTTTAGCAAAAGAGAGTCTAAAGAAGTTGTTGAAGCTTTTTTTGAAGAAATACGGGTGGCTTTGGAAAGTGGGGAACAAGTCAAAATTTCCGGTTTCGGTAACTTTGATCTAAGGGAGAAGAATCAACGCCCTGGTCGTAACCCGAAAACGGGAGAAGACATCCCCATCTCTGCGCGTCGAGTAGTCACCTTTAGACCTGGGCAAAAGCTCAAGAGTAGGGTAGAGAACGCCGAACCTAAATAGATGTTTAGGGTATTAAAAAGGAAGCCAATTGGCTTCCTTTTTTTTGGTTTATATTTTTAAGGCGTGTAGTTTAGTGATTTAAAATCTGGCTCAAAAATAGTTTAGTTCTATCAGACTGAGGGTTTTCAAAAAACTCTACCGGCACGTTTTCTTCGATAATTTCGCCTCTATCCATGAAAATTACACGGTCAGCGACTTGTTTAGCAAAGCCCATTTCATGGGTTACACACAGCATTGTCATGCCTTCGTCAGCAAGTTCTACCATTACATCTAATACTTCGCGTACCATTTCGGGGTCTAATGCTGATGTCGGTTCATCGAATAACATGATGGAAGGGTTCATACATAAGCTTCTGGCAATAGCTACACGCTGCTGCTGGCCACCAGAAAGTTGACCGGGAAACTTATCAGCTTGCTCTGGAATTTTAACCCGTTCTAAGTATTTCATTGCGGTAGCTTCTGCTTCGGCTTTAGGGATTTTTTTAACCCAAATAGGTGCTAAACAACAGTTTTGTAAAACGGTGAGGTGGGGGAAGAGGTTAAAGTGCTGGAAACACATTCCTACATCGCTTCTTACCGTTTCAATGCTCTTTAGGTCACTAAGTAGTTCGGTACCATTAACAATGATGTCGCCTTTTTGGTGCTCTTCTAAACGGTTAATACAGCGGATCATAGTTGATTTACCTGAACCTGAAGGCCCACATATTACGATTTTCTCGCCTTTGGTTACGGTAAGATCTAAGTCTTTTAGTACGTGAAACTCACCATACCATTTGTTCATCCCCTTGAGCTGAATAACCACTTCAGGGTTTGTTTGATTAGATGTCATGTAAAATTTCCTTATTAATGTCCTGTGTGTAGTTTCTTCTCAAGATGAATCGAATAGCGAGACATACCGAAACAGAACACCCAAAATACAAAAGCGATAAATACGTACATTTCTGTCGAGAAACCAAGCCATTCTGGATCTGCCAACGCAGATTGCCCAATAGCTAATAGATCGAATAAGCCAATAACCAGTACCAAACTCGTATCTTTAAACAGTGCAATAAAGGTATTAACAATAGAAGGAATGGTAATCTTCAAAGCCTGCGGCAGAATGATTAAACCCATCGACTGCCAATAGCTTAAACTAAGTGCTTCGCCAGCTTCGTATTGACCTTTAGGTATAGCTTGTAAACCACCACGAATAACTTCAGCCATGTACGCTGATTGGAACATAATGATGCCAATCATTGCACGTAACAATTTGTTGAAGTCAACTTCGGAGCCTACAAATAACGGCAACATTACTGAAGCCATAAACAACACAGTGATTAATGGCACTGCACGCCAAAACTCAATATAAATGGTACAAAAGCTTCGTACAATAGGCATATGAGAACGGCGACCTAGTGCCAGCAAAATACCAAACGGCAACGCTGCAACGATACCTACAATTGCCAACACTAAGGTTAGCATTAGCCCCCCCCACTGGTGAGTTTCTACTTTAGGTAAGCCGAATGAATCACCTAGCAAAAGGAAAAACACAATTACTGGGTAAATTACTAAGCTAAAAATAGCAATTTTAGGTTTGTGGGGCGTCTTCTCATATACCAACGCTGCTATTAGGAAGGTAAAAGTGACAAACACCAAATCTACTCTCCAACGCTCTTCAGTCGGGTAAAACCCATAAATAAGCTGTGAAAAGCGATCTGCAACAAATACCCAACACGCTCCATCGCTGGTACATGCTTCACGACTATTTCCTATCCAATCGGCCTCTAAAAATAGCCATTGAATAGCTGCCACTAATGGCGGAACGATAAGGTAAAGAATAAACAGGGTGAAAAAGCTATTTATCCAAGAAGAAAAAAGATTCTTCTTAAGCCATCCAACAAAACCCACACTGAGGTTAGGAGGAGCTAAATCAGGTTTAAATTGATGTACCGACATATTAACGCTCCACTAAAGCCATTTTCTTGTTATAAATGTTCATCAAAATAGAGGTAGTAATACTAATGGTTAAGTAAACCGCCATAGTTAATGCAATCACCTCAATGGCTTGTCCTGTTTGATTAAGGGTTGTTCCCATGAACACTGAGACCAAATCGGGATAACCAATAGCAGTCGCTAATGATGAGTTTTTAGTCAAGTTTAAGTATTGACTCGTCAATGGAGGAATAATTACCCGCATAGCTTGCGGTATAATCACCAATTTTAAAGCTTGCGTGCGCGTTAACCCTAGTGATTCTGCAGCTTCACTTTGCCCTTTGCTAACAGCCAAAATACCTGAACGCACAATTTCTGCTATGAACGCAGCCGTGTAGGTGGTAAGTGCAACAAGCAAAGCTGCTAGTTCGGGAATAATAACCATGCCACCTTGGAAGTTAAATCCTTTTAAGGCTGGGTAATCTAAAGAAATTGGCTTGCCCATTACAAAAAAGGTTAATAACGGAAGTAATATTATTAGAGCAGCTGATACTGAGAAAACCGGAAAGGGTTGGCCAGTAGCCATTTGGCGCCTTTTAGCCCACTTAGCGATAATGAACGAACCGATAATGGCAGCGATAAAAGCAAATACCACGATGTTCGAACCTGCTTCCATTACCGGACTTGGCATATACAGACCACGAACGTTAAGGAAAACGGCTTCCCCGATATGAGCACTTTGCCTTGGGCTTGGCAGCGCTCTAAGCACAGCAAAGTACCAAAAGAATATTTGAAGTAACAAAGGAATATTGCGCATGGTTTCAATGTAAACCGTGGCAACTCTAGATATAAGCCAGTTATTAGATAAGCGTGCTACACCCATAATAAAGCCGAGTATAGTGGCGAATATAATACCTAGTGCCGATATCAAAATTGTATTTAACAGTCCAACAACGAAAGTTCGGCCAAAAGTGTGGCTTTCATCATACTCAACCAACGATTGAATAATACCGAACCCTGCGGTTTGATTCATAAAACCAAAACCAGTGGTAATGCCACGTTGTTCTAAGTTGAAAAGCGCGTTACTGATGATGTAATAGAAAAAGCCAATAACACCGATAACGACGATAATTTGGAAAACTAGCGCTCTTACGTTGGGATCAAACCAGATCTTACGAAGACTATTTGCTGAGTTATCCTTTGAAGAAGGATGAGCAGCCATATAATGTAACCTAGTAATGTAGGATTAAAACGAAGAGAGCAGGGCAAGCCCTGCTCGAATTAAGGTAGAAATTAACGAATTGGTGGAGCGTATTGGAAGCCGCCGTCTTTCCAAAGGGCATTTACACCACGTGCAATACCTAATGGAGAGCCTTTACCAACGTTGCGGTCAAAAGAATCACCATAACTTCCTACTTGTTTAACAATGTTATATCCCCATTTGTCATCTAGACCTAAACCTTTACCTTTAGGGCCTTCTAAGCCAAGGATACGACGTACGTTAGGGTTGGTTGACTTAAGCATATCGTCCGCATTTGCAGAATTAAGTCCATACTCTTCGGCATTGATCATTGCAAATAGAGACCATTTAACAATGTTTAACCATTGGTCATCACCTTGGCGTACAACAGGTCCAAGAGGCTCTTTAGAAATAATTTCAGGTAGTACCATCGCGCTATCAGGTTTTGCTAACTTGATACGTAATGCATATAGTTGAGATTGGTCAGAAGTAAGCACGTCACAACGGCCTGCTTCAAAACCTTTAACGGTTTGGTCTGAAGTATCGAATACAACCGGGGTGTACTTCATGCCATGCTCGCGGAAGTAGTCCGCTAGGTTAAGCTCTGTTGTGGTACCAGATTGAATACAAACAGCAGCACCATCTAATTCTTTAGCACTAGAAACACCTAACTCTTTGCTTACCATGAAACCTTGGCCATCGTAGTAGTTAACACCGGCAAAGTTCAAGCCTAGTGAACTATCACGGGTCAAAGTCCAAGTGGTATTACGAGAAAGAATATCAATTTCACCTGATTGTAGAGCAGTGAAACGTTCTTTAGCAGTAAGTGGTGTGTATTTCACTTTAGATGCGTCACCTAGCACTGCCGCAGCTACCGCTCGACATACATCTACATCCAAACCTTGCCAGTTACCATCAGCATCTGGATTAGAAAAACCAGGTAAACCTGTACTAACGCCACATTGTAGGAAACCTTTAGTTTTTACATTTTCCAACGTTCCTTCTGCTGCACTTGCATTAGCAGCAAAGGCTAGAGCAACAGCAGCGACAGCGGCTTTAATATGCGTGTTTTTTAACATGTTTTCTTCCCTGTACAGTTTGTCTTTTTTGTGGGGTATATCACTCGAATAATTCACTTGAGTGCTAATTTGAACCAATAACAACATAAACATTCAAATATTAGGTGTCAACATTATTGTAACACCGTAATCGCAGTGGAATGCCGAATAACTGACCACCATCGCAAAACTATTCAATATAAATGAATATACTATCATGCAGTAACTGTTTTCGGCTGATCAAGTTTTTGTTGCGCTAGATCAAGATTAGCACAGCCAGCGATAATTCCCTGATTTAGTTAGCTTAAAAGTCCTAAAAGCGAGATATGTCGCAAAAGTTGGATTTTGAAAGGCAGTATGGAAGGAGAAACTAGATATTCTAATTTATGTCGAAATTCCTACTGGTTAGTATGTTAATTCTTAGTTACAAATGTACATTTTGTTGTATGTTACAACTTAAGTCGGATGGGGTCTTATGCTGAGTTACTATATATTTATAGTAGCTTCTACCTGAAATCGATGAAAAGAAGATGAATATGAAAAAAAATGTCATTGTTTTAACCGGAGCTGGCGTTTCTGCTGAGTCTGGCATCCAAACATTTAGAGATTCTGATGGTCTTTGGGAGAAACATCGAGTAGAAGACGTAGCAACACCAGAAGCATATCAACGCTCTCCAGACTTTGTAGACCAGTTTTATAATTTACGGCGCAGACAATTACAAGAAGAGAATGTGAAACCAAATCCTGCACATTACGCCTTAGCAGAACTGGAAAATCACGAAGACATAGAGTTATTGATTATTACTCAAAACATCGATGATCTACACGAGCGAGCGGGCAGCAAAAATGTCTTGCACATGCATGGCGAATTGCTTAAAGCACGCTGCCCAGTAAGCAATCAAACTACTATATGGAAGGAGGACTTGGGCAGTCATGTATTGTGCACTTGTTGCCAGTTCCCAACGCGGCTTAGGCCCCATGTAGTGTGGTTTGGTGAAATGCCAATAGGTTTAGATAGAATTTATCATCAGTTGAATCACTGTGATATATTTATGGCAATTGGAACATCTGGTCATGTTTTTCCGGCTGGCGGATTTGTTCATGAAGCAGCAAGTCACGACGCGCGCACTATTGAACTAAATCTTGAGCCGTCGGAAATGCAAAGTGAGTTTGGCGAACGTTATTATGGTCCTGCCAGCGAATTGGTACCAGAGTTTTTAAACGAACTCACCTCAAACCTAAGAGCTAATACTTGAAAAGAATAATCGTATCGGGATTACTAGCAGCATTTTTAATCGGATGTGAACAATCCCCAGAACAACAAGCGCAATCAAAAAACCTACCTCCGTTTGACGAAATAGAAAATGTTCAACAAAAAAAACAAACATTTACCAGTTTCATTACTCCGCTTATAGAAGCAAGTAATAATAAAATATTAAAGCAACGGGCAGAGGTAGAGGTTATAAGTGCTAAGTTAGTTAATGGTTCAAATCTATCTAGTAAACAAAAACAAATATTAAGCCAACTTACAGAGCTTTATCGAGTAGACCAATCATTAGATGAAAAATCCCAAGTTCAACACTTACTCGTTAAAGTAGACCTGATTCCACCAGCTTTGGTACTTGCACAGGCCGCAAATGAATCGGCTTGGGGAACGTCGCGATTTGCCCGTGAGGGTAATAACTTATTTGGACAGTGGTGTTATAAGAAGGGCTGCGGTTTAGTTCCTTTGAATCGAAACGATGGGGCTAACCACGAAGTAAGAAAATTCGATAGCGTGTATGAGTCGGTGAGTGTTTATATGAATAATCTCAATAGCCACCCGGCCTACAAGGGTTTTCAATTACAACGTAGTCTTGCTCGTGCGAGAGGTGAATTAGATGCCATCGAATTGGCTACACAACTCAGCAGCTACTCGGAACGCGGTCAAGCTTATGTAGAAGAGCTGCAACAAATGATGAGGGTTAACCATGAGCTTTGGCCAACCCGTACTCCTATTGTTGCGGGTTAAAGCTCTACTACTTGTACAACACTCGCTAAGCTGGCTTGGCTTGGCGGGTTTTCTAGTTCTGGCGCATCAAAACCAATGTCACCACCATCAATAATCCCGCTTTCGCGGTTTATTGACTTAAAGTCAAATTGTTGATGGTCAAGTAGATGAGAAGGCACAACGTTTTGCACTGATCTAAACATTGATTCGATTCGACCAGGAAAACGCTTTTCCCAATCGTTTAGCATTTGCTTAATCGCCTGGCGTTGTAGGTTTTCTTGGGAGCCACAAAGGTTGCAAGGAATGATGGGAAACGCTTTTAGCACTGCATATTTTTCCATATCACTTTCTTTGCAATAAGCCATAGGGCGAATAACCACATGTTTGCCATCATCGCTGACCAGTTTTGGCGGCATGGTTTTAAGTTTGCCACCATGGAACATATTCAAAAATAACGTTTCTAATATGTCGTCTCGGTGATGACCTAAGGCGATTTTAGTTGCTCCGAGTTCCGTTGCTGTTCTATACAAAATACCTCTACGCAAACGTGAACATAGCGAGCAAGTTGTTTTACCTTCTGGTATTTTGTCCTTAACTATTGAATAGGTGTCTTCTTCCACGATCTTGTATTCAACACCAAGACTTTTAAGGTATTCAGGCAAAATGTGTTCGGGAAAACCAGGTTGTTTTTGATCTAAATTGACAGCAACAACATCAAAGTTTATCGGGGCGTGGGCGCGTAAGTTTAAAAGTATGTCTAGCATGGCATAACTGTCTTTACCACCAGATAAACAAACCATTACTTTGTCGCCATCTTCAATCATGTTGTAGTCGGCAATAGCCTGTCCAACATGACGTCGAATTCGCTTTTGTAGCTTGTTGTGGTTGTATTGTTGTTTTGCTGTAACTGACATAGTGTGTTCCCAATAAAAAAGCGGGGCTATTATATAACCCCGCCTTGCTTAAGCAATGTTTAACGTTAGTTTAGCCTTATCTATTTTTGAAATGGACTCA
Organism: Agarivorans litoreus; assembly: GCF_019649015.1. Classification (NCBI taxonomy): domain Bacteria; kingdom Pseudomonadati; phylum Pseudomonadota; class Gammaproteobacteria; order Alteromonadales; family Alteromonadaceae; genus Agarivorans; species Agarivorans litoreus. Next base: position 4,314,599 of record NZ_BLPI01000001.1, read on the forward strand.
CAAAATTTTGTGGTTTAAGCGCCAATAGATCGCAGTCTAGTTGATCGATAACGTGTTCCGCTGTATTACCAATCAGTGCCGCACTAAAACCGCTTCTACCCGAGGTACCTAAAATAACAATTTCTGCATCTATTTCATTTGCTACTTCGGGGATTACATCGTCAGGCAAACCTTCCTCAAGGTGCGTGGTGACCGCTTGCTCAAATTGTTCTTCAACAAATTTATTAAGCGCGGTTTTATGGTACTCCATAACGTTTTTGTTGTACTTAAGTGGGTCAAAGTCTGGCAGTTCGATGGCAATGTTTACTGGGGCTGCTGGATAAGCTGTTACCACATGCAAATTAGCTTCTAGTAATTTGCTCAGGTCTTTTGCTTCATCGGCAATTTTCACATTTAGCTTATGGTGCTCTTCATCCTCTGCGCCAGCGTGAATAGCGGCAACAATTTTACCGTTAGTGGGCCAATCATGGTCTTTTACCATTAATACTGGTGTGGGACATTTGCGCAAAATATGCCAATCGTTAGGAGTAAAAATAATCGATTGTAATGTTGGATGAGGGTGAGTCGCTTTTACCACTAGGTCATGACCAAAATCCAAAACTTCTTCAATCACGCTTTCATATAAGCGATTATTCCATACAACTTTGGTTTCGATTTCTATCCCAGCGGTGTCTGTTTCGGCAATTATTTCACTCAACCAAACATTACGTTCTTCTATTACACCCGAGCGCATTGCTTCACGTTCTTCGCCAGAAAGCATCGAAGTCATTTCGTAAGAAAAGTCGTAAATAGTAAGTAGAGCTTTTATTTTTGCTTTGTCTTCTTTTTGGGCAAGAAACACCGCGCGAGACAAGGCCGCCTGGGTGTCATGTAGAGGGTCGATGACCACTAAAATATTACGATACTTAATCATAAAGCAGCTCCTAGAATCTTCTGGAATAGCTACTTAACTTTAGCTTAAATTGGTAGGAATAAATTAGATATAGTTAACACTGACCTAGATTTTTTTTGATAGATTGATGTAAATCAGGTCAGTGTTATTAGGTAGTTAGCTTTGCTTAGTACCGGCTAGTTGGCGCAGTGCATCACGATCAGTGATTGAAATGTATTTACCTTTTACTGCGATCATGTCGGCTTTTTGGAAACGACCAAGTAAACGGGAAATGGTTTCTACAGTTAGTCCCAGATAGTTTCCGATATCTCCACGAGTCATGGTTAGACGAAATTCTCTTGGAGAGAATCCTCGCTCCGAAAAGCGTTGTGATAAACCATAAATAAAGGCAGCTAAACGTTCTTCAGCATTCTTTTTGCTTAGTAGCAAAATCATTTCTTGGTCTGCAACAATCTCATTACTCATTAAGCGCATCATTTGACGGCGTAACTTAGGCATTGTGGCAGACAGTTCATCCATGGTGTCGAAAGGAATTTCACATACCATGGATGTTTCAAGAGCTTGGGCAAAACTAGGATGCTCTTGGCTATTAATGGCGTCGAAGCCAACTAAATCACCAGCCAAGTGGAAGCCGGTAATTTGCTCATCACCTTGTTCGGTGATTGTGTAGGACTTAATTGTACCTGAGCGGATAGCGTATAAGCTTTTTAGCTTATCGCCAGCGGCAAATATTTCTTCGCCTTTCTGTATAGGCTTTTTACGCTCGATAATACTATCTAAGCGATCTAGCTCTGTCTCATTAAGAGAGAAAGGGATACATAACTGGGCAATACTGCAATCTTGGCAGTGAATTTCACAACCACCAGTTTGGATTCTTTGACTAGCTTTTGGGTTAATGCTCATACTCAAACTATGCTATAGGAGTTCGAGGCAATTCTACTCTTTATGTAATAAATTTTCTAGATCTATTGCTACAACAATGTAACAACTTGGTAGATCCCTAAACTCAAAACACTCAGTCCTGAACAAACTTGTAATATGCGATTTGTCATTAGTTTGGTTAGTTGCTGGCCCAGTAATACAGCCAACAGCATCACGCTAAACGTACCTAAACCAAAACTAAACATTACACCCGCTCCGTTTAGCCAATTTGCTTGGCTAGCACTTAATACCAAAGTTGAATAAACCAAACCACAGGGTAGCCAACCCCATAACATGCCTAATGGTAAACTGGCTGCTGGGTGCTGCAGTGCCAACATCTTGCTTGCCTTGGGTTGAACCTTTGACCATAAGCCTTTGCCAAGTAGTTCCACTGGCGTGAGAATTGACCACCATCGAGTAAGGTGTATGCCGAGTAAAATGAGCATTATTGCAGCGAACCACTGTAAAACTACTAGCATATAAAGCGATTGATGAACCTGGCTAATTGCTTGGATGGAACCAGCAACAATAGCACCGGCAATAGAGTAGCTTAGGATCCGACCTAGGTTAAAACCAATACTTACTAAAAGCTTATTGGAAGAGTTATTGGCACGAGAACCTAGTATGCATGCGATTCCGCCACACATTGCAATACAGTGGGTAGCGCCAAGAAGGCCGGTGATAAAGGCTGCTACAAAATCAGTCTGTAGAATCATTGTCTTGTTTGGTTTTGTTCTTATCATCAAACAAAATGTTAATACCTTGGCGGTCTAAATCTTCAAATTGCTCGCTTTTAACTGCCCAGAAAAATATACCAATTCCTACACATACAAAGATCAGGGCGATGGGGATCAAGACAAAAATAATACTCATTGCTTGTTTAACCTTAAGGAATTAGTGAGAACCGCCAAGGATGATAATGACATCCCAATAGCGGCCATATAAGGAGTAACTATTCCGGCCACTGCTAAGGGTAAAATTAAAGCATTATACCCTAAGGCCCATGCCAGATTTTGAGCAATAATCTTTTTAGTCTTTTTGGCAAGATCCATGGCGGAGAGCAAAGTGGAAAGCTTGCTACCCAACAATACAGCGTCAGCACTCGATTTTGCAATGTCGGTGCCCAAGCCCATAGCAACTGATAGCGGTGCGGCGGCCAAAACTGGACCATCGTTTACTCCGTCACCAAGCATTAATAGGTGAGGGGAGTTTTGCGTTTTAGTTTTAACTACTTCGAGTTTTTGTTGTGGTAAAGCCCCGCTAGCGATGTCGGTTATATGTAACTGTTTTGCAACATATTCCACTTGGGCGGAGTCATCCCCAGTTAACATCGACAGTGAAATACCTCGAGCCTTTAAACCCTGTGAAAAACTAACCGCGTCTTTTTTGATGGTATCTGAAAGATAAACTCTAGCAGCCAATTTATCTTCGACCATTAACACCAATTCGAGCATTCCGGCTATTGGCTCAGCAGTTTGATCACAAAAGGAAGCTTTACCGAGTTTCAGCTTTTTACCGTCGACTTCTCCACTTAAGCCTAAGCCAGTATGGTGCTCAATATTAGTTGCAGCGTAGCCTTGGTATTCGCTGAAGGCATTGGCAATTGGATGGGAGCTTTGTGCTTCTAAAGCTCCAATCAGATTAAGAGTTGTTATTTCATTAAAATCACCAAGGCAAATTACGTGTTTTATCTGTAACTTACCCTCGGTAAGTGTGCCTGTTTTATCAGATACTACATGCGTAACTTTGGCCAAACTTTCTAACACGTGTCCCCGTTTAACCAATAAGCCCGTTTTTGATAGTTTGTGTGTAGCTGCAGTTAGTGCTGCCGGGGTTGCTAAAGATAAGGCGCAGGGACAAGTCGCAACCAAAACCGCCAAGGTGATCCAGAAAGCATTTTCAGGTGAATGAAAATGCCAGTAGGTGTAGGTTAGTGCAGCAATCACCAACAAACCAAAAACAAAGTAGCGAGCCACGCTATCGGCTATTGTTGCTATCTTAGGTTTTTCACTTTGAGCCTGCTCTTGCAAACGCATGATATTAGCAATAAAGGTGTTTTGAGATACCGCTTCAACTTCTAAATGAACGGTTTGTTCATGGTTAATAGTACCGGCAAAAACCTTACCACCTAGCTTCTTTGTGATAGGTAATGATTCGCCGGTAAGCGAAGACTCATCGAATTCACTCTCTCCAAACACTACTTGTCCATCAGCTGGCACCACTTCGCCGGGTAAAATAACAATGATGTCTGATTGTTTAAGCTGGCTCGCCGCAACCTTTTGTTGCTGTCCAGTCTCATCAATTCTCATGGCCAACTTAGGTACTAGCTTAAGCATATTTGAACTGGTTTCGCTGGCCTTGCGTCTAGCTCGCAATTCGAGAAGCCGGCCCAGCAATAACAAAAAAGTGAACATGGAAACCGATTCAAAATAAACTTCACCGGTGCCGTTTACTGTGGCATAAAGCGAAGCACTATAGGCGCCTAATAAGGCAATGGAAACGGGTACATCCATATTGAGCGTTTTAGCTTTGAGGCTTCGATAAGCACCAAAATAAAACGGCTGTGCAGAGAACAGTAATACTGGGGTTGCCATAATAAGACTAACCCAGCGAAAGTAATCTCGATAGATAAGCTCCATGTCTTCAAACAGGTCGCCATACAGGGCGATAGCAAACATCATTACTTGCATGGTGGCTAGGCCGGCTACACCCAATTTGAGTAAATGACTGCGGTATAGCTTTCGATCTATCTCTTCTTGCTTATCTGTTTGAAAGGGATTGGCGTTATAGCCAAGCTTATGAATACTTTGTAGTAATTGACTTAACTTAACTTGTTTATCATCCCACACAAGCGTCGCTCGCTGGGTGGTCGAGTTAACATGAATTTTTTGAACACCTGGAATATTCGATAACTGTTTTTCGATTAACCAAGCACAAGCAGCACAGGCGATCCCTTCGATAGAGAGTAAAACTTCCTTGCTGTTTTCATTCTGTGCAACAAACTCTAGCTGAACGCTTTCGTCATCATATTCCAACATTTTAACCAAGGCGTCTGGTACTAGCCCTTGAGCACTTGGGGCGGCAGCTGTTCTATGTTGATAATAATCTTCTAAGCCACTCTCAATAATTGTTTGCGCAACGGCAGCACAACCTTGGCAACACATCGCTTGAGAGCTACCAAGAATTGAAACATGTAGACTTACGCCTTTGGGAATAACTTCGTTACAGTGGAAACACAGGCCTTGATTACTTGCCATCGATTTCTTCTGCGTTGTAAAGCGGTAGTTGTAGCTCTTCCTGTAGTCTCCAGGAATCATCCATTGGACTAATTCGAATAAACCAGCGGCCAGACTCATTTAAATCATCGCCAAAGCGGTAGCGACCATTTGCATCTGCAGTAACAACATAACTGCGGTCATTTTTAGCGAGGGTTTTATGTGCTAATTCAATTTTAAGTGGTTGGTTCTTTATAGAGTCTGGCAGAACCATATCTAATACCAAACCATTATTGGCAGGTGAAACAGCTGCTTTTATCCCCATTTGTTCAGCTTTTTCGATCAACGACAAGTCAGCGTTAATCGCCTTACCTTTTTTGTAGTAAGACTCAACCACCATATCGTTGTTGGTTGTAGCAGCTATATAAAAAGTAAACAGGCTTGCAACCACTGCAGCCATAGGTAGCGCGATTAAAAACCACGGCCAAAATTGTTTATACCAAACTTGTTGCATAACAGCATACTTCCATTCACAAGGGGGCTTAAATATAACAAAAAAAGCGACGCATAGGCGTCGCTTTTTATAAATTTTAAGTCTATTCGCTCTTAGAAAGCTGATATACGTAGGCGGAAATAAGCTGGATCTTATCTTCTCCTAGAATATCCTTCCAAGCTGGCATTACACCATTACGACCATAGCGTAGAGTGTCTTCTACAGCGCGACGAGAACCACCGTATAACCAGATACCGTTGGTTAGATTAGGTGCTCCAACTGCTTGGTTTCCTTTACCGTCAGCACCGTGACAGGCAGCACAAACGGCGAAGCGATTTTTACCGTTGGCGGCATCAACGTCGTTAACCTTACGGCCGGATAAGCTTAAAACATAGGCAGTTACTTCCTTGATACCGTCATCACCTAATACTGCTTCCCAACCGGGCATTTGGCCTTGACGACCATGCATAAGACTAGCTTTAATTGCCTCGCCACTGCCACCATATAACCAATCGTTATCGGTTAAGTTAGGAAAGCCTTTGCCACCTCGAGCAGAAGACCCATGACATTGTGAACAGTTTTGTAGATACAAACGTTGGCCAATTTTAACCGCTGCTGGATCTTCAGAAAGCTCTTCTACACTTCGATACTCGCCAGACTCGTTGTAGGCAACTTGACGGAAAACTTCGCCAAATCGAGCATCAGCTTTGTCAAGTTCACCTTGATATTGGTTAGCGACATTGCCGTCGTAGGCTGCTACACGCTCTTGACCTTCTGCAATGCTCTTTATACCCATTTCTGAGCTCTTCCAACCAAGGAAACCTTGCCAGTTACCTAAGCCAGGGTAGGCCGCTAAATAAACCAACGAGAAAACAATGGTGATAATAAACATATAAGACCACCACTTCGGAAGAGGGTTGTTTAACTCCTCAATTCCGTCGAACTCGTGGCCCATTGATTCACCTTCTTTTACGCCGGTGTTGTTCTTATTACATGCCCTAAGTAGCAAGAAACATCCTGCGATGCTGCCTAAGGTTATTACTGTAATCCACACGCTCCAAAATGTGCTCATTTTTTCTGTGCTCCTTCAAATTCCTTTGTCGGGCTAGTTTCAGGCTCGTCGGCAAAAACCAAGTTTGCAGCTTCAGCAAAATCCTTTTTGCGTTTTTTACTGTAGGCCCAGGCAAAAATACCTACAAAAATCGCCATTAAGAAAGCTGTATATAGGCCACTAAATGTACCAAAGTCCATAACTAACTCCTTATTTTAATGCTGTACCCAACACTTGTAAGTAGGCTATTAAAGCTTCCATTTCAGTTTTGCCTTTAACGGCCTCTTCTGCGCCTTCAATGTCTGCATCGGTATAAGGCACGCCAAAATGGTTTTTAAATAGCGCGAGTTTCTTACCTGTTAATGAGCCATCTACTAAGTTTTCCTCTAACCAAGGGAAACCGGGCATGTTCGACTCAGGTACTACATCGCGTGGATTAATTAGGTGCACTCTGTGCCACTCATCAGAATAACGTTGGCCAACACGTGCTAGATCAGGTCCGGTGCGCTTAGAACCCCATAAGAACGGATGTTCCCAAACACTTTCGCCTGCTACCGAGTAGTGGCCGTAACGTTCAGTTTCTGCGCGGAATGGACGAATCATTTGGCTATGACAGTTACTACAGCCTTCGCGGATGTAAATATCACGACCTTCCATTTCTAGTGCAGTGTAAGGCACTAAACCATCTACAGGCTCGGTAGTTTCAGGTTGAAAAATTAGTGGGGTGATTTGTACTAAACCACCAAAACTAATTGCGATAACAATGAATATGGCCAGTAAACCAACATTCTTTTCGATTAACTCGTGCTTCATGTTATGCCTCCTGTCCGTGTTCAATGGCTTCTAAAGAACCTTTCTCAGCAGTAATAGTTTTATAGGCGTTGTAAGCCATAACGAACATACCGGCTAAGAAGAACACACCGCCAACAAAACGAACAAAGTAGAATGGGTAAGAGGCCTGCAACGACTCTACAAAAGAGTAGGTTAAGGTGCCATCTTCGTTTACCGCACGCCACATCAAACCTTGCATAACACCTGAGATCCACATAGCTACAATGTAAAGAACTACACCAATAGTGGCTAGCCAGAAGTGGGTGTTAATTAATTTGGTGCTGTACATGCGGCCTTGGCCAAATAGCACAGGTATTAGGTGGTAAACACTACCAATTGATACCATAGCAACCCAACCTAAAGCACCTGAGTGAACGTGACCAACAGTCCAGTCAGTGTAGTGAGATAAGGCGTTAACCGTTTTAATTGCCATCATTGGACCTTCGAAGGTAGACATACCATAGAAAGACAAAGAAACAATTAGGAAACGTAGAATTGGGTCGTAACGAAGTTTATGCCAAGCACCAGACAAGGTCATAATACCGTTAATCATACCACCCCAAGAAGGAGCGAATAGGATAAGAGACATCACCATACCTAAAGACTGTGCCCAATCAGGCAATGCAGTGTAGTGTAAGTGGTGAGGACCGGCCCAAATGTAAATAGATACTAGCGCCCAAAAGTGAACAATAGACAAGCGGTAGCTGTATACAGGGCGACCAGCTTGTTTTGGTACGAAGTAGTACATCATACCCAAGAAGCCAGCAGTAAGCAGGAAGCCAACCGCGTTATGGCCGTACCACCACTGCACCATTGCATCAACAGCACCGGCGTAAATAGAGTACGATTTAGTCATGGTTAGCGGAATAGCTGCATTGTTAACAATGTGCAATACAGCAACGGTAATAATGAATGCACCAAAGAACCAGTTAGCAACATAGATATGCGAGGTTTTTCTTTTAACCAAGGTGCCAAAGAAGACTATGCCATAAGCCACCCATACAACGGCGATTGCAATACCAATTGGCCATTCAAGTTCGGCATACTCTTTAGAAGTGGTGAAGCCCATTGGCAGTGTTATCGCAGCCGATACGATAATCAAATTCCATCCCCAGAATACAAAGGAAGCCAAAGGGCCACCAAATAGTCGGGTCTGACAGGTACGTTGTACCACGTAAAAAGAACAAGCCATTAATGCACTGGTACCAAATGCAAAAATAACGGCGTTTGTGTGAAGGGGGCGTAACCGGCTATATGTTAGCCAAGGAGTATCGAAGTTAAGTGCCGGCCAGATTAATTGCGCAGCAATTAATACACCAACACCCATGCCTACTATACCCCAAACAATGGTCATTACAGTGAACTGGCGTACAACCGTGTAGTTGTAATCAGTCTCTGTGCTAGCTGCTTGGTTCATAAATACATGCTTCCGTTGCTATTTATTATTTGTTTAAGCGAGTTTGATGCAATGGCATCAACAACATGAAACGAATTGTTAACCTACATACCAGTTAGCGCAAATGACGCACATAACCAGTAGCTTAACGGCGCGATCATACTTCATCGACTAAGCAAATAACAGTTTGAAAAACTAGTTATTTGCATATCTTCGCTAAATTTTTAACAAATCTTTTCCAATCACCAATCCGCATTGATCTAGATCAATTATGGCTTAATATTTTACATTGATGTAACCAATGTTGCGCACTAACACCGTGTTATTTAACATTAGGTTTTTGTTAATGCTGTGAAACAGCGATTTAGATGCTCAAACTCAAGTCAAAACATTCACATCAATCTTATAAAACGTACAAAATCCCACCTCTTGTGTTATTAAATTGTTGATTTTAGTCCTATAGTTACTATTGGCCATTTTATCGATGGATTGGTAAACAAGGAAAATATATGGAAAACAGAGCCACTGTTCTCATTGTGGATGATACTCCAGAGAATATCGACGTATTGGCAGGCATTCTGCGAAATGATTACAAACTTCAAGTGGCACGTAATGGTGATATGGCACTGAAAATTGTCGCCAAAGCAAATAAGCCAGACTTGATACTGTTAGATATTATGATGCCTGGTATCGATGGCTTTGAAGTTTGCCGACGCTTAAAAGAAGACTTAAGCACTCGCCACATACCAGTTATTTTTGTTACTGCCAAAATTAGTCCAGCCGACGAGTTGAAGGGATTGGAACTAGGTGCTGTTGATTACATCACAAAGCCTGTAAGCCCACCGGTAGTAAAAGTGAGGGTGAAAACCCAACTTGCTTTGTACAATCAAAATCGAGAATTAGACCGAAAGGTAAAAGAGCAAACCGACGTTATTAATACCACCCGTTTACAAATCATTCAGCGCTTAGGTAGAGCAGCAGAGTACAAAGACAATGAAACCGGCATGCACGTTATTCGCATGAGTTATTACTCACGCATTCTTGGGTTAGCCGCCGGAATGAGCGAACGGGATGCAGATATACTAATGAATGCAGCGCCGATGCACGATATTGGCAAAATTGGTATTCCTGATCGCGTGTTGCAAAAACCTGGCAAGTTAGACGCAGAAGAATGGGAAATTATGCAAAGCCATGCAGTCATTGGTGGTGAAATTCTTGGCGAGGGTGATAGTTCAGAATTACTTGAGCTTGCTAGAACAGTAGCATTAACCCACCATGAAAAATGGAACGGCAAAGGTTATCCCAACGGGCTGGCTGGAGAGGATATTCCTATCGAAGGGCGAATTGTTGCCATCGCTGATGTATTTGATGCACTCACTTGTGAGCGCCCATACAAAAAAGCCTGGCCAGTAGAAAAGGCTATCGAGCTCCTAGAAAGTGAAGCCGGAGTTCATTTCGACCCTAAATTAGTGCCATTGTTTATAGAAGCACTTCCCGAAATACTCGAAGTAAAAGAACGATTTAAAGAATCTATAGCAGAATAGTTGGCTGGCCGCGAAGGATACGCTTTTACATGCAACTAAATAAACTCACAGTGTTAATCGTCGACGATATGGCACCAATCAGAAAAATCACCTACGAGCAATTACGTCGCTTTGGCATCGGCCAAGTTATACAGGCCGAAAACGGTTCTCAGGCGCTAAATGTACTAAAAAAACGGCACGTTGATTTAATACTTTCGGATTGGAATATGCCTGTAATGAGCGGTATTGAGTTTCTTAAAACTGTCAGAAAGTCTGAAACTTGGCGCCATATCCCGTTCATTATGATTACCGCTGAAGCCGAACGAGACAGAGTGGCAGAAGCCATTAGTGAAGGGGTAACAGATCTAATCATTAAACCTTTTACTACAGCTTTGTTGCAATCTAGGTTACAACAGGCTGCAAAGGGTGATATTAGAAACCGCCAATCCTTAACCAATCGCGAGGAGCCCGAGCTCCAAGAACTGCCCATACCAGAGCCAGTGGCTGGAACGCCTTTAGCCCAATCAAAACAAAACACCGTATTAGTCGTTGACGATACGCCTGAAAATCTCACCTTATTAGGCGGCCTATTACGCGATGACTACCGCGTACTGCTGACTAAAACTGGGAAAAAGGCTTTGGAGATTTGCTGCTCTGAGACGCCACCAGATCTGATATTACTAGATGTAATGATGCCCGAAATGGATGGCTATGAAGTGCTAGAAAAGCTCCGTCAACATCCAAACTCACAACACATTCCGGTTATTTTTGTTACCGCCTTAACTGAGATAGGCGACCAAACAAAAGGGCTCGAAGGTGGCGCAATAGACTACATCACAAAGCCTATTCAACCGGAGCTACTTAAACTTAGAGTACGTAATCACCTGCGCTCGGTCGATCTCCATAAACATCTACAAAGTGATTTAGACAACTTAATTGAAAAAGAGAAGCTAAAAAATAGTGTAGATCAATTGCTTAGACATGACCTAAAGGGCCCAATTGCCGGCATTGTTGCACTTGCAGAGCAAATTAAAATCGATCGACATGCAACTGCTACTATTAATGAGAGTGCAGTTATTATAGACGAATTGTCTATGCAGTTACTCAACATGATTAACCTATCAACCGAGTTATATAAAATTGAACAGGGTCGCTTCGAGCTAAAAGCTAAACCGTTTTCTGTTCACTTAATGCTTAAAAAAATGCTAACCGTAGTCAGGAAAACTTTTAGCAGCAAACAATTACTCATGTACTTAGAACCGGAAGAAGAGGATCCCGGTAACGAAGTATTGGCCTTGGGAGATGAATCTTTAAGTTATTCGCTGTTTTTTAACTTGCTTAAAAACGCCTGCGAAGCAGCGCCCAGCCGAAGCAGGGTGTCAGTATCGATAAAAGTTGCAGGTAAGAAAGTGGAAATAACCACAGAAAACGTAGGCGCGGTGCCAGAACCCATAAGAGAAAATTTTTGGGAAAAGTACGTTACATCAGGCAAAGAAACAGGCACAGGCTTAGGTACTTATTCTGTAAGTTTACTATGTGACGCGCAAAATGGAGAAGTAAGCATGCGTACTAGTGATAAAGACAACACCACTACAATAACGGTGGTTTTGCCACTTGCTCACTAATTTAGTTTTATATACCAATAACGAGGAACAACAATGAAAAACCTACTCGCAATCTTAAGTGCAACGTTAATATTTGTAAGTAGTTTAACCATGGCTGGTGTAGCGGAAGATAGAGCCGAATACGACAAATCAGCCAATGAAACTATTGCTAAATTTAAGCAAGAAAAACCTGATATATCCGCCAAAATCGCTAGTGGCGTTGGCTACGCAGTATTTAGTAACGTAGGTGTAAATCTATTTGTTATTTCAGCAGGTGGCGGAACAGGAATTGCTGTTGACAATGCTACCGGTAAAAAAACATATATGAAAATGGGCGAGGCAGGCGTGGGCTTTGGCTTAGGTGTAAAAGATTTTCGAGCATTAATGATTTTTAAAACACGCAAAGCTTTCGATAAATTTGTAGAAAGTGGCTGGTTATTTGGTGCCCAGGCTGATGCAGCCGGAACGTCTGGTGATAAAGGGGGTTCTGCAGAAGTAGAAGGTGCGATTGGCGACGTTGATATCTATCAACTTACCGAAGCGGGTTTGTCATTGCAGGCTACCATTAAAGGAACCAAGTTCTGGCAAGATGGCGACTTAAATTAAAAAGAATCGTGTTGTAAGGTCAGCTAATCGCTGGCCTTTTTATTTGGGATTTAAGTATGAGGCTAATTCTGACTGTTCTGGCGATTGTTGGAGTGCTAAACCCAAGTTTATTAGTCAGCGCCTTGGGCTTTAAAGAGGTGCCCACAAACGCCAATTCACTCATCCAACAATGGCACAAACAAGAACAGCAAGCCCAAGGAGGGGAGTTTGGCTCACATGGTTGGTGGCCATGGGGAGTAGGCGGGTTTGACTACGATAACGACGGCGACGTAGATCTTTACTTATCTCATCATGGTACCCCTGGCGGAAAAATTTTAGTTAATCAGTTAATACCTAGCGGCGTTCTAGAATTTAACATCCTTAGCACCAAACAAAAGTTACCAAGTGCCGACGACAAACCATGGTTTTTTGATTTTGATGGTGATGGTTGGCTCGATATAGCCGCTTTTTCTGATGAGAAAAAAAATCCTTATGTTATGAATAAGCAAGGTGAATTCGAAGTAGCTTCGCCCAAGGAAACCTTTTCTCCGGTGTCTTATCCCAAAACGGTGTTAGACATTAATCAAGATGGGTACTTAGACTTAGATGCAGGGCGCAAGGGCGCGTTCTACTACCAAGCAGATAAACAAATATTTCAACACGATAAAAACTACAGTTCCAGCGACAATCATTTATTGCCCGCTAAATACCAACAAATAGAACAAGAGCTAAAGGCCAACAACAAAAAGAACCGTTTTTTCCGTTCTAATACCTACCAACACTTTATAAATCGTTCGCCAATACCAAGCCCCATGCTTACACCCATTGATCTCAATAACGATCAACAAAGTGACATAATCGTAGCTGGGCATGGTGGTTATGGTGGCGATCACCTTGGCTGGTATTTTTTGGCCAGTAACTACGGTTACACACTATCAAATGAGCAGCTTAACCTGCCAGACCACGCTACACCAATCTTTCTCGGCGATCTAAATGGTGACCAGCGCCAAGACTTAATCACTACCGGTAAAGGTAAAGGCGACGTCTACCTGCAATCAGACAAAGGTTTTGTTAAGCAAAACTCGCCACTAAGTAAAATGCTAAATGCCGGTGCACCTTATCTTGTGCGTGTATTTGCAGTAGATTTTGACAACGACAGAGATTTAGATCTGTTACTTTCTAATCCACGTAAAAAATACGGCAAGGTGTGGGAAAATGATGGAAAAGGCAAGTTTAAACAGGTGTTAAGCTTCAATGGTTGGGACTCCAATCCCGTGTTTATCACAGATTTAAACAACGATTTACGCCAAGATATTGTAATAGGTGGGGCAACTAATCAACAGCTGCAAGTGTTCTTAAACACCGGTCAAAATCAACAAAATAACCTTTATATTTACCCACGATATAAACATCCAAATCCTTATGCGGTTGATGCCATAGTGAAGATATACCAAGGTGAAAAACTAATCGACCAACAAAGGGCGAGGTGGGACGGTCTGCCTTTGGTGTTTTCTTTAGGAAAGCTGAGTAAAGTAAGCGCAGAAATAACGTTTAGTGATGGAACTATAGAGCGTTATGAAAATTTAGTGGCTAATCACAGTTACACGCTTATCTATAAGGGCGGTAAGTTCATAGGCCATATTTCAGCGCACTTAGTTGCGTTGTATTAGTGGCGACAAGAGTAGGGCAAAGTAAGCACTTTGCCCCCACTACTAAAACTCTTTTGGCGCAAAGCCGGTTACTTCTTTAACGCCCATTTCACGGCCGAGCGCGGTCATTGGGTGGACTACGACCAAACCCTTTACAGATTTTTTAAGTTTACCCATATCTGCTTGTTCTTGTTTAGTAAGCACACGACTAAAGGGAAGGGACTTAACATCACCACCTTGTTGGCTTAACTTTTTAGTTTGCTGGGCTTTTACGCTTTTTAATTTTTTAGTTAGTGCAGTAATTGTTGTATTGAACTGATTAATCATCACAGTATCACCACGTTCGTGGGCAGCATCTAACTTACGTTTAGCCGTGTATAATTTATTGTGAATTGATTGAAGTTCATTTTTTAAGTTCATTGTAAATCCTAAGGCTCACGTCGAGCATTCATCATTCGAGGCCTGGTAGCCAATCGCGTATTATAGCAGTAAGTATGGCTAAGGTTTTACCTTTATAAACAATCTATTTAACCTGAACTCGGGATAAGGAAGTGACGATAACTTTGCAACAAATACTTAATCTAGAGTCATGTTTCTGGCGAGACAGTTTGCTTAGTTCAAGGCGAAACTGTGCGTCAATCGCTAGCTTATTGCAAGCAGCTTCAACACCGAATTAAGTAAAAATAGCGGCTAAAAACCGGTTTATTATTCAGAGCTCAGGTTCTTTAGTGCTTTAATGCCGATAATGCTATTTATCGGCAATTGTTTTTAAGGATATAATTCCAATATTATTCAGTAAGTTAAATGTGATTATGTTCGCACTTCCACCTGCTATTCCGTTATTCGACTCCCTGCAATATCTTGAAGATGGTA
Organism: Agarivorans litoreus; assembly: GCF_019649015.1. Lineage (NCBI taxonomy): Bacteria > Pseudomonadati > Pseudomonadota > Gammaproteobacteria > Alteromonadales > Alteromonadaceae > Agarivorans > Agarivorans litoreus. Next base: position 4,329,632 of record NZ_BLPI01000001.1, read on the forward strand.
ACGCTGTTGTTAACCAACATCTTGCCGAAATTACGTTAAGCGCGGTTAGTGATGCCGGTTTTGTTTATGAGTACGCGGTAGATTGGTTGCTAGAGCAGCGCCACAGTGAAAACAACTACAAAACCTATCGAAGCGAACTCACTAGCTTTTTACATTGGGCTTATACCGTTGAGCAAATATCCTTATCAATGGTGACACGACGGGTGCTGAGTAAGTATTTAGACTATTGCTGCAAGCCACCGCAACAGCTAGTCGCTTATCGAAATGTTGCCCAGTTTGTTGTTGATAAACAGCTAAAAGAGCGAGTGCCAAATCCACAATGGCGGCCATTTTTGGGCAAGAAAGTAGATGGTATTGAGCAGCCTTATCAAATAACTGATAAAGCGTTAAAGACAAAGTTAGCTATTTTGTCATCGTTCTATGCGTACTTAATCAACGAAGAATATACCGAACGTAACCCAGCCATGGCTTTAATGAAAAATGGCCGATTCAAAACAACAAGCCAGCACACCATAACTGGCGAAGACCAAGAAGACATAAAGTCCTTTAGTGACCTGCAGTGGTCTTTCGTAATGAGTGCAGCAAATCAATTGGCTAAACAAAACCCAGAAGATAACGAACGCATTTTATTTTTAGTAAGCCTAATGTACAGCTGCTACTTGCGAATATCTGAGGTGGCAGCAAGGCCAGGATTTTCGCCAATTATGGGACAGTTTAAACGGGATACTAAAACCTCAGTATGGGGTTTTTATATACCGCGTAGCAAAGGTGGCAAAAAGCGAACTGTTGCAGTATCAAAACAATTACTCGCGGCCTTACAACGGTACCGACGTTTTTTACAATTAACACCGCTGCCGACACCCAATGAAAAAACACCACTGTTTGTAAGGCACCGGGCTGCTGGTCGTGGCAGAGACAGTGGATTACTTAATGCTAATCTTGGTATTCGCCAACTAAGAGAACAAATCTACATTGTTATCGAACAAGCCGCTAAGCTGGCAGAAGCAGATGGCTTTGAACAAGATGCCAACGAAATTCGTCAACTCACACCACACAGCATTAGGCACACTGGAATTTCTCACGACATTAACTTAGTGGGCCGGCCATTATCGCATGTACAAGCCGACGCCGGCCACGACAGCATAGATACCACATCTCAATACTTGCATACATCAAGAGTTGAAAGGCACCAATCTGCTGAACACAAGCCTTTGGATCACTTAAAGTAAATACTATTTTTACGTGGAATTACAGGCAAACTCCCGTGGATTGCTAAAAACCCACCCATAAGGCGCATAATGT